>NZ_VFOO01000001.1:1868853-2180328 GCF_006716115.1 Subtercola boreus
CGCCTCGAAGGTGATGTGGCCGCGCGCCAGACGCCGATCGGCGGACTCCCGCTGGTGCACGAGCTGAACGTCGAAGGCCTCGGCCTCTCGGATTCGGATGTCGCGACCCTCACCGGCGTCGACAAGGCCGCCTGGCTGGCCGAGGCCGACGAGACGGCAACGTACTTCGACTCGCTCGGCGCCGACAGGATGCCCGAGACCCTCATGACCGAGCTGGCGCGCCTTCGCGCGGGGCTCGCGAAGCTCGCCTAGCCCCCGGCCCTCGCGCCGGCCGTCGAACGGACGAATCTGAGCGAACACGCTGCCGTATTGGCTGGCGCGCTTGCTCAGCTTCGTCCGTTTGCACGTGCAGGGCGGTGTGGGCGCTGGCGGCTGTGGGCGGGCGGTTGGGCGGGCCGGTCGGCCGGCAAGGCTCAGTAGCGGATGGCGTCGATCACCTTCACGCGCACCGCGACGAGGGCGGGCAGCAGGCCCGCAATCGCGCCGACGACGGTCGCCGCCGCAAGGCCGAGCAGCGCCGCCTCGAGCGGGAACGGCGGGATGTCGGTCACCCCCTGCGAGATCACGTCTTCGACCCACGGGCTCTTCACAATCAGGATCGAGAGCATCACCCCGACGACGCCGGCCGCGACCGTCGCCACCACGCTCTCCATCATCACCGCGAAGAACACCCGCGACGCCGTGGCACCGAAGCTCCGCCGGATCCCGATCTCCTGGATGCGCTGCCGCACCGTCACGAGCGAGATGTTCACGAGGCCGAGCGCCCCGAGCAGCAGCACGAGCACCGCGACGCCACTGATCATGAGCTTGATCGGCAGGAACGGGTCGTCGCCGTAGGCGGCGTAGTCCTGCCGGTTGACCTGCGCGGTGGCGCCGTCGCCGAGCGAGGCGCTGAAGTCCGACTGCAGCCGTGTGGTCAGTTCCGCCGAGATCTCCGGCGGCACCCACATCTCGTACGACGGGTAGGAGGGGTACGTGGCATCCGTCGCCAGCTGGTCGGCGAGCCGCGTGTACGCGTCGTTCAGCATCATCATGCTCGGCTGGTCCTCGTAGGGCAGAGCGGCGGTGACACCGGTGATCACGGCCGTCACCGGCTTGGCGCCGACCAGGCTCACGGTCGGGTGGGTCGCGAGGTCGGGCGAACCGAGCCGCTGCCAGAAGATGTCGTTCACGATGAGGGCCGGCGCGAGGCGGGCGGCGTCGGCCTCGCCGAACCACGCCCCCTTCACCACCTCGACCCGGTGCATCGTGCCGTACGGCTGGTCGACGAGGGTCGAGTTGACCGGGCTGACGCCGTCGATGAACTGGATGCTCAGCTGCTGCTGGTTCACCCGGCTGGCGTAGTGCACGCCGTACCTTTCGAGCGCCTCGTTCCAGGTCTTGTCCATGGTGGCGGCCGGCGGCGCGGAGCCGTCAGCCGTGTACGCCGACACGTAGAGCGTGGCCGGCCGGCCGCTCGAGCGCTCGCTGGTCTCGATCGTGGCCTGCTGGGCGATGTTGCCGAGCGCCACGACACTGGTGAGCGCGCAGACCGCGACCGCAACGCCGACCAGCGAGAGCAGCACCCGGGTGCGGTGGATGCGGAGCTCCGCCCACGCCTCGACGACGCTCCCGACGAACGCAGTGACGAGCCCCCTCACGAGTCGCTCCCCCCGCCCGCCGCGGCGAACGGATGCCCGGAGGCGCCGGCCCGGGCCGTGACGGGAGCCGCCGCATCCACCAGCGCGCCCTTCTCGAGCCGGAACCGCCGCGTCGCGAGCGCCGCGATCGCGGGGTCGTGCGTGATCGTCACCAACGCAGCATCCGAGGCCGTCGCGATCTCGTCGAGCAGCGCCATCACGATCTCGCCCGTCTCGATGTCGAGGGCGCCGGTCGGCTCGTCGGCGAGGATGAGACGGGGGCGCCGCACCAGCGCGCGGGCGATCGCGACGCGCTGCTGTTCGCCGCCCGAGAGCCGATCCGGGGTCGACGACAGGCGGTGCCCGAGCCCGACCCGGTCGAGCATCTCGCCGGCGATGGCCCTGCGGCGCCAGAACGCCGATCCGGTGTCGTAGAGCAGGGGCGTCATCACGTTCTCGAGCGCGGTGCGGCCCTGCAGCAGGTTGAACTGCTGGAAGATGAAGCCGACGTCGCGGCCCCGCGTCACATCGCGCCGCCGCGCAGAGAAGTCGCGCGTCGGCTCCTCGTCGAGGAAGATCTCGCCCTCCGTGGGCGAGTCGAGCAGCCCGAGCAGGTTCAGCAGCGTCGACTTGCCCGAGCCCGACCGACCGACGATCGACAGGCGGTCGCCGACCTCCACCACGAGGTCGACGCCGTCGAGGATGACGAGGGGGCGGTCATCCACCCGGGAGACGGTGCGGCCGACCCCCCTCAGTTCGAGGAATGTCACGCGCTCAGCCCGCCACGGCGAAACCGCCGCCACTGACGTCGAAGCAGTTCGGCACGCCGTTGCAGCCGTCGGTCGGCGCGACCGCACCGGGCACGAACTGCAGCACAGTATCGCCCGCCGCCAGCCCGGAGACGACCTGCACCATGCTGCCGTCGGTCAGGCCCAGGATGACCGGCCGCTGCTCGGTCGTCCCGTCGGGCAGCACGAACCAGATGTTGCCGTTCAGCGCGGTGCCCTCGACGGCCGTGGTGGGGATGACGAGCACGTTCTCGGCCTTCCCCGCGGCGATCGTGACATCGGCGGCGAGGCCGGAGAAGACGCGCACGTCGCCCGGCACGCTGCAGCGGAGGGTGTTGCCCGAGCCGCTGCCGCCGTCGCCCCCGCCGGTACCGCCCCCGCCGGTCGAGCCCGAACCTCCCGAGCCACCGGATCCACTTCCATCGGAGCCTGCCAGCGGCGTGACGATCGTCAGCCCGGTGCACGTGAACGGCGCCGGCCCGCCGGTGATCGCGACCTGCGCCTCTGTCGGCTGGCTGACGAGCCGGTACTGGTCGGCCGCATTCAGCGATCCCGTGACGGAGAAGGTCGGCGGTGCGATCTGCCCCGCGACATCGCCGACCGCCATCGACTGCCCGGCGAGCACCGGCAGCGCGCTGACGATCCCCGCGATCGGGGCCGTCACGTCGACGTAGGTGATGAGCGGCTTCCGCGGGGTCTCGATGGCCGCACCGTCGGGGCCGGTCGTCTGCACCGGGTCGCGCTGGGTCTCCACCTTGATGTCGAAGATCGTGTCCCCGGCAGCGACCGTCGCGCCGACCGCGACCTGCACCTCGTCGACGACACCGATCGCGGTCGCCCGGATGGGCGAGGCCGGATCCGCGCTCACGGTCGCCTTCAGAGTGACATCGTTCGAGATCGTGCCCGTCGTCACCGTCGCCTGCGGTTCGGTGAGCTGGCCCGTCGGCACGGCAGGGTCGGCGACCGCCTGCGTGTCAGGGAAGAACGCCAGCTTGCAGAGCGCCGCCGCGATGGCGACGACCACGACCAGTCGGATGATCGGAAATACCCATTTGCGGACAACACCCACGGTGGCACCTTCGTGTCGGCCCGGTTCTGCGGGCGGCGTACAGATTGCCCGTCGTTCTCCCCCACGGACACCCCGAGTCTAGGGAGTTCCGGTGAACGACAAATCGTCCGCGAGGATGAGTTCATTGCGCGTATAATCGAGCAATGCTCACTCCGTGTTTCTCCGCCTGGTCATCCGACCGCCCGGCATCGAACAGGTCGTCGACGATCGTCGCTTCGGGGCTCCGGTTCCGGCTGGACGAGACTCGGATCCGTGAGTTCCTGATGGGCGAGAGCCTCTACGGCGATCCGTCACTCGCGCTCCGCGAGCTCTACCAGAACGCTCTCGATGCCTGTCGGCTCGCCGTTGCCCGGCTGACGTACCTCCAGCTCGAGCCCGAGGTGTGCTCGCCCGCGCGACCGCGCATCGAAGTCGTGCAGGGCTTCAGCGACGATGGGCGAGCCTTCGTCGACTGTATCGACCGGGGTGCCGGCATGGGTGTGGAGGAACTGTCGCTCGCCTTCTGTCAGGCGGGGGTGCGAGCATCCGACCTGGTGGACCGCTCGGCGGAGGCAGCCGACTTCGCCGCAGCAGATCCCCCCGTCGAGCTGTGGCTGAACTCCCGATTCGGGATCGGCGTGATGTCGTACTTCATGATTGCCGAGCACGTCGACGTGAGCACTGCGCGCCTGAACCGCGACGGATCGATCGGCAGACTGCTCACCCTGCACATCCCCGGGCCTGCTGAAGAGTTCGAGATCGTCGACCACGGACTGGCAGAGTCGCATGGAACACGCGTGCGACTCTGGCTGAAGCCGGGGTCACAGGTCTCCGCCGTCTCCACCCTCCGCGATCTGGTCTTCGTCTGCCCGTTCACACTTCATGCCAGCGACAAGCGCGGGCTCGAACACCGCTGGATTCCGCATGAGCTCAATCGCGCTTCGACGAGCCAACCGGGTGCCGATTTCAGCAGTGCCGTCCCGGGTGTTCCCGGTCGCCTGTGGTGGATCGCGGGAATCGGCACCGTCCTCGCTGACGGAATCTGGGCCCAGGGTTGGCTTCATGGCATGGTTGTGAGCCTCGAGGGGACGACCAGGCCGCAACTCACGGCCGATCGCACCAAGATCGTGCGAATGGATCACAACGCCATCGAATCCCTGGCCGTCGCAGCTGCAGCCAGCGCCGTCGATGAAGCCTGGGCGATCGTCGGCACTCCGGGTTGGCTGGGTGCGGCGACCCAGCACCAACACAGGGTCGCCGATGCTGTCATCGAACTCGCGGCTGACAGAGGCCTCGGCATCCGACTGCCCAGCGGCTCTGTGCCTCTCAGCGTCACCGGATACCTGGCGGGAGACGAAGACACCTCGGCTGGCCTGGCATCGCGGTCGGTGCTCGCCTGGCGCTTCTCCCGTCTCGCCGCCGGCGGGCACTACCTCGGCATCGGCGTGCCGAGGGGATCGGCTGAGGTTCTGCCTGCCCGTCCATCCGACGCGATCCTGCTCGGCGTGATGCACTACACCTACCGCCATGGCACCGGCCTCGAGACGAGCGACTGGTTCGGTGACGCGACATCGATCTACGAGGCCGAGCGTCATCTCGAGATCCCGCTCCGGGACGTCGTCTCGAGAGCCCGGCGGCTCGGACTGACGGTGCCGCCGGGCGCAGACGGCCTGCCGGACACCACTGAAATGGTGCGCACGGCACTGTCGTTCAGCAGGCGCCAGCGTAAGAACGACACCTTCCGACCACTGGGCCTCTTCGACATTGTGCAGACGTCGTGGGAACACGGCGTGATGCCTTCCGAGGTCGTCGCCGAGTTGGAAGCCCACTCGATAGCCGTCGATCCCTCCGTGCACTCGATGCTCGAGAAGACACTCGAGGCGGCACACCTGATCGCTGCCAGCACGCAGTTCAATGGCGTCGCCCCGTGGCTCTGCGCGTCGGATGTCGTGGGGCTCAGCCATGTCCTGCGAGTGGCAGGTGTGACAGGGCAGGCGTGCTCCGAAGTGGTGCGGTGTCTGCGCGAGCTAGGATTCTCCGATCTGCCGGCGTTCCGACTCGATGGCGTCGAGCCCTCTGCTGACGACGTCCGAATGCTCAGCGTGGACCTCGATGGCAGAACGCCGTTCATCGACGCCGCTCAGCCCGTACGGCACTCTCATCTTGTGAAGGCCGCCAAGGAACTGAAGGTGTTGCAGAACGTCCTGGAGGAACGCTTCGCCCAGTTCGGTGTCACATTTCTCGCACCTGCTGAAGAACCTCGCGACCTCGGAAGGTTGAGCAAGAAAGAACTGTTCTCCCACCTGGGCCTCACGGGCGCACGGCGAGATCTCGTTCTGCCCCGCCACCTGGAGATCATGAGCCTCGACGCTGACGGCCGCGCGCCCTGGCTGAACCCGGCGGAGCGCATACCCGCTTGGACAGTGGCATCCTTCGCGCTCTCCCAGAACCGCACCCTCGACGCTGTGATCGCAGACTGTCTCTGGCTCGGCTACACGGTCGAAGATCCGCGGACCGTCGAACGCGTCCGAGTCCCTGGGCCGGAACACGCCCTGCGGTAGAATGGGGGCGACATCACAAAAGGCACCCCAGACTCGGTGCCGCCTATAGTGCCTGGAGGGCCACCATGACCGCGAACGTACCTGACAAACCCGCGCTGGAAGGCCTCGAAGGCAAGTGGGACGACCTGTGGTCGGAGCGCGGCACGTACCGCTTCGATCGCGCCCTGACCCGCCGCGAGAACGTCTACTCGATCGACACCCCGCCGCCGACAGCGAGCGGGTCGCTGCACATCGGGCACGTCTTCTCCTACACGCACACCGACGTCATCGCGCGGTTCCAGCGGATGCGCGGCCGGAGCGTGTTCTACCCGATCGGCTGGGACGACAACGGCCTGCCGACCGAGCGTCGGGTGCAGAACTACTATGGCGTGCGCTGCGACCCGACGCTGCCGTACACCGCCGACTTCGTGCCCCCGTACGAGGGCGGCGACAACAAGAGCGGCAAGGCAGCCGACCAGAAGCCGATCAGTCGCCGCAACTTCATCGAGCTGTGCGAGCGCCTGACCGTCGAAGACGAGAAGCAGTTCGAGGCCCTCTGGCACCGGCTCGGCCTCTCCGTCGACTGGTCGCAGACCTACCGCACCATCGCCGACTCGTCGATGCGGGCGAGCCAGCTCGCATTCATCCGCAACGTCGCGCGCGGCGAGGCCTACCAGGCGCAGGCCCCCACCCTCTGGGATGTCACGTTCCGCACGGCGGTCGCTCAGGCCGAGCTCGAAGACAAGGACATGCCGGGCGCGTACCACCGAATCGCGTTCCACGGGGAAGGCGAGAACGCCGGCAACGACATCTTCATCGAGACCACCCGCCCGGAACTGCTCGCGGCCTGCGTGGCGCTGGTCGCGCATCCGGATGACGAGCGCTTCAAGCCGCTCTTCGGCACCACCGTGACCACCCCCCTCTTCGGCGTCTCCGTGCCGATCGTCGCCCACCACCTCGCCCAGCCCGACAAGGGCGCCGGCATCGCCATGATCTGCACCTTCGGCGACCTGACCGACGTGATCTGGTGGCGCGACCTGTCGCTGCCGAACCGCGCGATCGTCGGCTTCGACGGGCGCATCATCAGCGAGGCTCCGGATGTCATCACCAGCGACGCCGGGCGGGAAGCGTATGCGCAGATCGCCGGCAAGACGATCTTCTCGGCCAAGCAGGCGGTCGTCGACCTGCTGCGCGAGTCGGGTGAACTGATCGGGGACCCGAAGCCGATCATCCACCCGGTGAAGTTCTTCGAGAAGGGCGACAAGCCGCTCGAGATCGTGTCGACCAGGCAGTGGTACATCCGGAACGGCGCGCGCGACGAAGAGCTGCGGCAGCGCCTGCTCGACATGGGCGACGACGTCGACTGGCACCCGGCCTTCATGAAGGTGCGCTACGACAACTGGGTCAACGGGCTCACCGGCGACTGGCTGATCTCCCGCCAGCGCTTCTTCGGCGTGCCGATCCCCGTCTGGTACCCGCTCGACGGCGACGGCAACCCCGTCTTCGACCAGCCCATCGTCGCCGACGAGGCCGCGCTGCCGGTCGATCCGTCGTCGGATGCCGCACCCGGCTACGACGAAGACCAACGCAACACCCCCGGTGGGTTCGTCGGCGAACTCGACGTGATGGACACCTGGGCGACCTCGTCACTCACCCCGCAGCTCGCGGGCGGCTGGGAGCGGGATCCCGAACTCTGGGAGCTCGTCGCGCCCTACGACCTGCGCCCCCAGGGGCAGGACATCATCCGCACCTGGCTGTTCTCCACCATGCTGCGCTCGGCGCTCGAAGACGGCCGCACCCCGTGGAAGCACGCTGCGCTCAGCGGTTTCATCGTCGACCCCGACCGCAAGAAGATGTCGAAGTCGAAGGGCAACGTCGTCACCCCTGCCGACGTTCTGGAGACTCACGGCTCTGATGCGGTGCGGTACTGGGCTGCATCCAGTCGCCTCGGGACAGATGCCGCGTTCGATTCACAGAACCCGACCCAGATCAAGATCGGCCGTCGGCTCGCCATCAAGGTGCTGAACGCGGCGAAGTTCGTCTACGGGTTCGAGCTGCCTTCCGGTTCGTTCGGCGTGACGCATCCGCTCGACCTGTCGATGCTGACGCAGCTCGATGAGGTCATCATCGCCGCGACGGCCGCGTTCGAGAGCTACGACCACGCCCGCGCGCTCGAAGTCACCGAGACGTTCTTCTGGACCTTCTGCGACGACTACCTCGAGCTCGTGAAGGAGCGCGCGTACAGCGCCTCATCGGATGCCGCGGCCAAGGCCTCGGCCGTGCTGGCCCTGCAGGCCGCGATCGACGTGCTGCTGCGGCTGCTCGCCCCGTTCATCCCGTTCGCGACCGAGGAGGTCTGGTCGTGGACGCACCATTCCTCCATCCACAACTCGGTCTGGCCGACCGGACTGACCGCCGGTGAGGGCGCTGCTTTCGCTCCGGATGCCGCACCCGCCCTGCCCGCGCACAGCTCGCTGCTCGGGCTCGCCGGGCAGGCCCTCGTGGGCGTCCGCCGCGCGAAGACCGACGCGAAGGCCTCGCAGAAGACGCCCGTTGCCTCGGCGACCATCTCAGGGCCCGCTGCGGCGCTCGAGGAGCTCGCGCTGGCATCCGAGGACCTGAAGCAGGTCGGGCGCATCGAGACGCTGACCTTCGTCGAGGGTCCGGAGCTTGCCGTGACCGAGATCGTGCTCGAGGCGGGCGACGCGTGAGCGATCATCCGGTGACCGACGGCGTGAGCATCCGGCCCCTCGCCGCCAGCGATTTCGACGAGTGGCAGCGCCTCTACGTGGGGTACGGCGAGTTCTACAACTCGCCGACCGCGGGCGTGATCGCGTCGCGCGTCTGGGGCTGGCTGCTCGACCCGGCGCACGAGACGGAGGGGTTCGTCGCCGTCGACGGCGGTGGCCGCCTGGTCGGGCTCGCTCACGTGCGCGAGTTCGCCCGGCCCCTCGCCGGAGCGCGCGGGTTGTACCTCGACGACCTGTTCGTGGCACCGGATGCCCGTGGGAGCGGTGTGGCGACGGCCCTTCTCACCTCGCTCCGCTCGCTCGCTGCCGCCCGCGGGCTCGATGTCGTACGCTGGATCACCGCTTCCGACAACGACACCGCACAGCGTGTCTATGACAAACTTGCCGACAAGACCGCCTGGGTCACCTACAACATCACCGTCTGACCTGCATTTTCTTCGCTTGGAGCTGAACACATGATTTCCGTCGGAACCCGCTGGTCGAGCGGCGACGAACCGCCCACCCGCCTGCCCCAGGCCGTCATCGACGCCGTGCTCGACATCGAGGGCGACCTCGCCGAGCAGAACGTCGACACGTCGATGTGGTACTGGACACTCACCTGGCTCGAGGGCCGCCCCGTCGTCGAATTCGACGACGGCACCCGTATCGACTACGACCCCGACACCGACGAGGCGACCGTCTCCCAGTCCGACGACTACAGCGACGACGAGGACTGATCCTCCTTTCACGCGCTAGACTCAGAGTTGACGGATGCTCGTCTATGGCCCACGATGAAGCATGACTCTTTCTCCGCCCGTCGCTGATCTTCCCTTTCCAGACGTCGGCCGTAGCAACCGCCGGGCGGCGCTGGCGAGTGGTGCGTGGGGCTTCGGACTGATGAAACTCGGTCTCGACGGGATTGCGATTGCACTGGTCCCGTTGCTGACGACGGCGGGACTGTTGCTGCTCGGCGCTCTGTTCAACAGCGGCGAGATCGCGGTCGATGCTGAGATGGAGCAGGATTTCACCCGCTTCGGCGGCCCCGCGCTCGTGCTCCTGCCGGTCTCGCTCCTCGTCGTGGCCACAGGCATCGCGGTCGGCCAGCGCATCCTGCATCGCGCCCGCATTCCGCGGGCCCGGTCGCTCGGCTGGTCGACGTTCGGCATCGTGCTGCTGCCCTGGCTCGCGTCCTTCGCGCTCCTGACGTTCGCGACCCTCGGCGTCGCCAGCACCCAGACCTACCCCGCCGACGACCAGTACTGGGCGATGTGGCCGATCTTCGTCGCCGCCGTGCTCATCGACACCGCGTTCGGCGCCGTCACGGGCGCCTTCACCTCGCTCTGGCTCATGCACAGGCGGCCGGTGCCGTCCGACTGCCCCTGAGTTCGGCCCCGGCGGGTCAGGCGCGGGCGCGCGGGCGGGGCCACGGCGACGCCGCGACGAGCATGATCAGGCCGCCGACGAGGAGGCCCCAGAAGGCGCTGCCGATGCCGACGATGACGATGCCCGAGGCGGTGACGAGGAACGTCGCGATCGCGGGGATGCGCTGTGCGGCATCCTCGAGCGCCGAGGTCACGGCTCCCACGAGGGCGCCCAGCAGCGCGAGGCCCGCTACGGCGGTGATCAGGATGGGCGGCGACGCCGAGATGAGCGCCACCGCGAAGCCGGCGCCGAGCCCGAACACGATGTAGACGAACCCCGAGGCGAAAGTCGCGATCCACCGGCGTGAGCGGTCGGGATGGGAGTCGGGGCCGGCCATGATCGCAGCAGTGATCGCCGCCAGGTTCACAGCATGGCCGCCGAACAGCGCGCCGACCGCCGTCACCGCCCCCGATGCGACGAGCACCGGACGAGGCGGAACCGTGTACCCGAACGACGACATCACGACGAAGCCGGGCACGTTCTGACCGGCCATGGTGACGATGAACAGGGGCAGGCCGAGGCTCACGATCACGAAGGCGTCGAAGTGCGGCGGCACGAACACGAAAGCCGGCACGAGCGACATCGATGAGGAGGAGAGCCACCCCGAGCCGGCCGAGACTCCGATGCCGATTGCGGCGACAAGCATCGCCGCGGGCACAGCCCACCGCGGCGCGAGGCGGAAGAGCACCAGCCACACGGCGACCACCGGGATCGCGAGGGCCGGGATCTGCGTCACGGCAAGCACCGGTGCGAGACAGATGGGGAACAGGATGCCCGCCAGCATCGCGCTCGCAATGGACTTCGGGATGCGCGTGATCGCCCGGCCGAGCGCCGGCCAGAGCCCGCACAGCACGATGAGGAGCCCGCACACGGCGAAGGCACCCACCGCGGCGGAGAAGTCGTTGGTGGTCGCGCTGGCCGCGATGAGCAGGGCGGCTCCGGGGGTGGACCAGGCGAAGGAGATCGGCATCCGGTAGACGCGGGCCAGCACGATGCAGAGGATCGCGACCGCGAAACACAGGGTCAGGAGGCCTGAGGAGGCCTGGGCATCCGACGCCCCGACGGCGTGCAGCCCGGCGATGACGAGCGCGAACGAACTGGCGAACCCCGTGATGCCCGCGACGATGCCCGCCGCAACAGGCTGGATCACCCCGCCCCCACCACGGGAGGGTTCAGCTGGTGAACTCAGCTCCTCTACGCCGACTTCTCGACGCGGCGGGCGGCCGCGCGCGGCACGATCGTCGGGGCGGCGTTCGAGATGACGGCCTCACGGGTGATGATCACCTTGGCGACCTCGTCGGTCGAGGGCACCTCGAACATGACCGGGCCGAGCACTTCTTCCATGATCGCGCGGAGACCGCGCGCGCCGGTCTTGCGGAGCACCGCGAGATCAGCGATCGCCTCGAGCGCGTCCTTCTCGAAGTCGAGCTCGACACCGTCGATCTCGAACATGCGCTGGTACTGGCGCACCAGGGCGTTTCGCGGAACGGTCAGGATCTGCATGAGCGCGACCTGGTCGAGCGGCGTGACCGTCGTGACGACAGGCAGGCGACCGATGAACTCGGGGATGAGCCCGAACTTGTGCAGGTCTTCGGGGAGCACCTCGCTGAAGAGGTTGATGTCGTCGCGCTTGGAGTGGAGCGGCGCGTTGAAACCGATGCCGCGCTTGCCGCTGCGTTCCGCGACGATCTCCTCGAGGCCGGCGAAGGCCCCGGCGACGATGAACAGCACGTTCGTGGTGTCGATCTGGATGAACTCCTGGTGCGGGTGCTTGCGACCGCCCTGCGGCGGAACCGAGGCGACCGTGCCTTCGAGGATCTTCAGCAGCGCCTGCTGCACGCCCTCGCCCGAGACATCGCGGGTGATCGACGGGTTCTCGGCCTTCCGGGCGATCTTGTCGATCTCGTCGATGTAGATGATGCCGGTCTCGGCCTTCTTCACGTCGAAGTCGGCAGCCTGCAGGAGTTTCAGCAGGATGTTCTCGACATCTTCGCCGACGTAGCCCGCTTCGGTCAGGGCGGTTGCATCCGCTACGGCGAACGGTACGTTGAGCTGCTTCGCGAGCGTCTGCGCAAGGTAGGTCTTGCCGCAACCCGTGGGGCCGATCAGCAGGATGTTGCTCTTCGCGAGCTCGACCTCATTGGCGACAGCGTCGGCCGAGGTGAGGGTGTTCTTGGAGCGCACGCGCTTGTAGTGGTTGTAGACGGCGACAGCGAGCGACTTCTTCGCCTGCTCCTGGCCGATGACGTACTCCTCGAGGAACGCGAAGATCTCTTTCGGCTTCGGCAGTTCGAACTCGCTAGAGGCTTCTTCGCCCGTCTCGGAGAGGCGCTCTTCGATGATCTCGTTGCACAACTCGACGCACTCGTCGCAGATGTACACACCCGGGCCGGCGATGAGCTGCTGCACCTGCTTCTGGCTCTTGCCGCAGAACGAACACTTGAGCAAGTCGGCGCTCTCCCCGATGCGTGCCATGTCCATCCTCCTCGTCGATGACCTTGATAGAGCCTAACCTGTGCCACCGACAGCACGAGCCATTGGAATGGCGAAAGGCACCCGGTCTTCGGAGGCCGGGTGCCTTTCGGTGGGCTCTGCCCCGTTCCTATTTGACGAGCGAGGGAAGGTTCTTGCGCGAGGTCAGCACCTGGTCGATGATGCCGTACTCCACGGCGTCAGCGGCGCTCAGGATGTTGTCGCGGTCGATGTCCTTGTTGACCTGCTCGGGAGTGCGGTTCGAGTGCGACGCGAGCGTCTCCTCGAGCCAGGTGCGCATGCGGAGGATCTCCCGCGCCTGGATCTCGATGTCAGACGCCTGGCCACCGCCCTGGCCACCGGCCGAGGGCTGGTGGATCAGGATGCGCGCGTTCGGCAGGGCGAGACGCTTGCCGGGCGTTCCGGCGGCGAGGATGACCGCGGCAGCCGAAGCCGCCTGGCCGAGGCACACCGTCTGGATGTTCGGCTTGACATACTGCATGGTGTCGTAGATGGCGGTCATAGCGGTGAACGAGCCACCGGGCGAGTTGATGTACATCTCGATGTCGCGGTCGGGATCCTGGCTCTCGAGCACTAGCAGCTGGGCCATCACATCGTCGGCCGAGGCGTCGTCGATCTGCACGCCGAGGAAGATGATGCGGTCTTCGAACAGCTTCGCGTACGGGTCCTGGCGCTTGTAGCCGTAGGCGGTGCGCTCTTCGAAGGTGGGGAGGATGTAGCGGTCGGACGGGCTCGTTCCGTTGCCGTAGGGCGATGAAGTCGGCATTCCGCCGAACATGGGGGTTTGCATAGTGATCTCTGTTCTTGGGTTCGAGGCTGCGGGGGGTTCGAAGCGGTGCGACTAGTTGGAGGCGGAGGGAACGGCGTCTTCGACCTCGGTGCCGCCGCCGCCGGCGACGTCGGAGGAGAACTCCCGCACGTAGTCGACGAAGCCGTATTCGAGCGCTTCCTGCGCGGTGAACCAGTTGTCGCGGTCACCGTCGAGCATGACCTGCTCGGGGGTCTTGCCTGTCTGCTCGGCCGTCAGCTCCGCCATGCGCTTCTTCATGTCGAGGATGAGCAGCGCCTGGGTCTGGATGTCGGCGGACGTGCCGCCGAACCCACCCGAGGGCTGGTGAAGCAGAACGCGGGCGTTCGGCGTGATGTACCGCTTGCCCTTGGTGCCGGAGGAGAGCAGGAACTGTCCCATCGAGGCAGCCATGCCGATGCCCACGGTGACGATGTCGTTCGGAACGAACTTCATCGTGTCGTAGATGGCCATGCCCGCGGTGATGGATCCACCCGGTGAGTTGATGTAGAGGTAGATGTCTCGCTGGGGGTCTTCGGCTGCGAGAAGCAGGATCTTGGCGCAGATCTCGTTGGCCATGTCGTCACGGACTTCAGTGCCGAGCCAGATGATCCGGTCTTTCAGAAGACGTTCGAAAACGCTGTTTGGCATCGCCATATCGGCCATGTGTGTCGCTCCAATTCACTTGCGGTACTTCGAATGTAGTGGAGCGTTCCGGCCGTATCGCCTCTGTTCGCTGGGGGCAGACTCAGGGCACGAAAAAGGGGCCCCGCGGATGACCGCGGGACCCCTCATCGTTGGCTGGACTAGTGCGAGTGACCCTCGTGGTCGTGGCCCTCGTGGTCGTGGCCCTCGTGATCGTCTTCGCCACCGTCGACAGCGACGAAGGGCTCGTCGGCCCCGCGTGCGATCGTGGTGAACTCCGAGACATCCACAGCCTTGCCGTTGGAGTCGGTGACGACCGCCTTGTCGAGCACGATCGCGAGCGCCTTGTTGCGGGCGACCTCGCCGACCATCGCCGGGATCTGGCCGTTCTGGTCGAGGACCTGGACGAACTCGCCCGGCTCCATGCCGTACTGGGCGGCGCTCTGCACGAGGTACTGGGTCAGTTCGTCCTGGCTGACCTTGACCTCTTCCTTCTCGGCGATGACGTCGAGGAGGATCTGGGTCTTGAAGGTCGCGGTGCTCGACTCGGTGACCTCGGCGCGGTGCTCGTCGTCTTCGAGGCGGCTCTCGTTCTCGAGGTGACGGTGCACCTCGTCTTCGATCAGCTTCGGCGGAACCGGCACCTCGACGAGGGCGAGCAGCGCATCGAGGGTCTTGGTGCGGGCATCCGACACCTGGCTGAACGCCTTCTGGCGCTCGACCTGGGTCTTGAGATCGGCCTTCAGCTCGTCGATCGTGTCGAACTCGCTCGAGATCTGGGCGAAGTCGTCGTCGGCCTCGGGCAGCTCGCGCTCCTTGACCGAGTTGATGGTCACGGTGACGAGAGCGTCTTTGCCGGCGAACTCGCCGCCGAGAAGGGGTGCCTCGAACGAGGTGGTCTCGCCTGCGGTCAGCGAGTCGATGACGCCGTCGAGGCCCTCGAGCAGCTCGCCCGAGCCGACCTCGTAGCTGATGCCGGTCGCGTTGTCGACCTCGGCGTCGTCGATCGTCGCGATGAGGTCGAGCTGGGCGAAGTCGCCCGTCTTGATCGGACGGTCGACCGTGATCAGGGTGCCGAAGCGGCTGCGGAGCTTCTCGAGCTCGGCGTCGATCTCCTCGTCGGAGACGTCGATCGGGTCGACCGTGACGGCCAGCCCGTTGTAGTCGGGGAGGTCGAGCTCGGGGCGGACATCCACCTCGATCTTCAGCTGCAGGTCGCCGGTGAAGTCCTTGTTGCTCGGCCACTCGACGATGTCGGCCTCGGGGCGACCGAGCGGGCGGAGCTCTTTCTCGGAGATCGCGGCGCGGTAGAAGCCGTCGAGGCCATCGTTGACCGCGTGCTCGAGAACGGCGTCTTTGCCGACGCGCTGGTCGATCAGGGGCGGCGGAACCTTGCCCTTCCGGAAGCCGGGAATGTTGACCTGCTCAGCGATGTGGCTGTAGGCGTGGTCGATGCTGGGCTTCAGTTCTTCGGGCGTCACGAAAATCTCGAGCTTGACGCGCGTGGGGCTGAGCTGTTCTACCGTGGTCTTCACGTGAAAAATCTCCTGTGGTGTTGAACGTGTTGAGCGATTCTGCGTCTGGATAGGTCGTGTCGGGGCGACAGGATTCGAACCTGCGACCTCTCGGTCCCAAACCGAGCGCTCTACCAAGCTGAGCTACGCCCCGGGAAATAACCTCGGTAAGTCTAGTGCACCGAGTATCAGCCAAACCTGTACTACGATATTCGAGTGCCCTCCGGGGTGCGCGGGGATGTAGCTCAATGGTAGAGCCTCAGTCTTCCAAACTGATGACGCCAGTTCGATCCTGGTCATCCCCTCCGTAATGTTCCAGAACCGTCAGCCGGCCGTTCGGATGCTCGTGGTCGCCTGCGAGGTCACCGAACGTGTGTAGTACCCGGCCTTGGTGCCCGTCACGGTGACGGTGATCCGCGCGCCGGCATCTGCGGCGGCCAGTCGGTAGAACGACCCGGTCGCGCCGGCAATCGGTGATCCGGAGCGTTTCCACTGGAAAGTCAGCCCCACGGGCGCCGGGCCCCAGGCGGGTGTCGCGACATAGAGGTTCGACCCGACCGTGGGTGTTCCTCCGATCGCCGGCGTCGGCACCGACGTCAGTACGCCGACGACGGTCGCCGTCTCGGACGACGTGCGAGTGGATGCCGCGTAGCCGGCCTTGGTGCCCGTCACCGAAACGGAGATGTGCGCACCGATGTCCTTCGCGGTCAGTGTGTACGTCGACGACGTCGCCCCGGAGATCGGCCCACCGTTCCGGAGCCAGAGGAACGAAAGGGTGACGGGGTCCGGCTTCCAGGTGCCCGTCTTTGCTACCAGCCTGGTGCCTACGGAGGTGTCCAGTGCCGAGATCGTGGGCGTGGGCCCGTTCAGCACGCCGAGGTTGGTCACCGCGACCGTCGGGCCCGACGTCTTCGTCTGCGCGATCTGGTCGCCCTTCGCCCCCCGCACGGCGACGGTGAGCTTGAAACCGAGATCGGCGGCAGTGATGGCATACGACTTGTTCGTCGCGCCAGCGATTGCCACGCCTTTCCGCATCCACTGATAGGTGAAGGCGTCGGGGGTCGGCAACCAGGTTCCCGCAGCAGCGATCACGGTCGATCCGACGGTGGGTGAGCCGACGATCGTCGGTGTCGGCGCCTGGTCAAAGGGATGCTTCAGGGCCAGCGCGGCATCGAGCTCGGACAGATCGGCGGCCGTGCCGACCGTCACGACGGTCGCCTTGGCCGGATCGGTGCTCCCACCCAGCCATCGGGTGAGGAAGCCCGGGTTCGAGGGCGTGAATCGAACGGTGTACGGCGCGGGGATCACGGATCCGATGCTCCACCGCCCAGCGGTGTCCGTCGTGGTCGAGTAGATCACCACGCCATCGGACGGCCTCACGAGCGAGACGATGGCCGCGCCATCCGGTCTCGGTGGGGATGACTGCAGAGTCACCGTCCCCCGAAGGGTAGCGAGCGTGAGCGCGGTGTTGATGTTCGCGTCGACGGCCGTCAGCTGCTGCCCGGCAGAGACGGTGAGAGTGGATGCCGCGGCCGACGTCGGTGAGGCACGCCACCACTGACGGAACGACCCCTTCTCCTTCGGCGTGAAAGAGACCGAGTACGAGCCGGGAGCGACGCCCGGGAAGCGGTAGGCACCGTCCGCTCCGGTCGTCGCCGTCGGCGACGGCAGCCCGGGATACCGGGGAGTGAGCTTCACCGTCACCGCGGCCACGGGCGCACCCGAGCTCTGCAACCGGGCGGTACCCGACACGGTTGCGGCGGCGACAAGGGAGACGTCGATCGTCCGATCGGTGTCGGGCGCCGCTGTCGTCGACCGGAAAACGGTCGAGTAGCGCAGGGATGGGTCGGTGTACGTCACCTTGACGCCGACGGTGCCTGCGAAGGGGCCGATCGTGTACCTGCCCGACGACGACGTGATGACCGTGGCGGCCGTCTGGGCAGAGACGGCAATGTTCGGCAGCGGCTTACCTGCCGGGGAGGTGACCACACCAGTGATGAACGTCTTCTCCGACATCTGAAAATCCGCGTTCGTCACCTTCTGGCCTGCGACCACCTCGACTATCTGAGGGGAAGGCTGATTCAGAAGAGGATCGGACACGGGCTGCACCGCATACTGAGCCTTTGTCAGACCGTTGATTCTGAAGTAACCCGCGGCATCCGTGGTGGCCGTGAAGATGATGCTCCCATGAGAGTTGTCCTTCGCTTGGACAACCAGTCCACCGACACCGACAGACGGAAGGGCGGTGGTGGTGATGTGGCCAGAGATGACCGCGGACGGAAGGAGGACGACGGTCGTCGAGAGTGTGGCATTCGGCGTCAGCACAAATGCCGGTGAATCCTCCAATGAGCGCGCTACGAAGTCGCCGGAGTGCGCAGCCGAACCGGCCAGACGGTAGGAGACGCGATTCGGGCTCTCCCCCGCACACGTTCGAGTGGCGAGCGCGTCAGTGAAGGTGAACTTCCCGGCACTGTCGGTCACCACAGACTTGTCGTAGACGGTGCGTGGTTCCTCACCATCGCAGCCGAATGCCTCACCGGAGAGCGTCACCCGCACGCCCGCCAGTCGAGGCCCCCCAGAGCTGCCGCCGAAGACGACTCCCGACACCGAGCCCAAGGTGTCTCCCTCCGCCGCGTCAGCCTGTGCGACCACCGGGCCCGCAATCACGAGCCCTGCCGCCACAGCGAGGGCAGCGAGGATCGCCGCCCCGCGCATCCGAAAACCGCCGAGTCGTCGAAGATCCACGTCAGTCATGTTCCCCCCAAGGAAAGGCACCGAGCCTGGGAACAACCTACCGTCAGCCGGCCCCGAACGGGCTACTCGAACGCGGCTACTCGAAAGCAGCCTCGAAGCCGCAGGCGGGGCAGATCCACACGCCGAGGTCGAGGGCGGCCTCGGCCCGTTCCTCGTCGCGCGTGATGGTGTGCCCACAGTTGGGGCAGGAGAATTCGGCCATGGGGCGATCCTATTGCTCGCGCGTGGCCGCTGCCTGCGCCGCGACGAGCTTGGCATCGATGCCGGTCGCCGGGCACAGCTAACCTGTGACGCATGGGTGAGGTCAACGACAGGTACCGCGGCATCCTGAAGTCGGTCGGCAACACGGAACGGCTGCAGTACTTCAGCGATGCGGTCTTCGCCATCGCGCTCACACTGCTGGTCCTAGAGATCGCGTTGCCCGAGATCCAGGATCCGACCAACCTCACCATCAACGAGGGCCTACTCGACCTCTGGCCGAAGTTTCTGGCATATGCGCTGAGTTTCGGCGTGATCGCCATCAACTGGGCGGGGCACCACCGCAAATTCGCGGTCACCACCGGTTTCGACGCCGGCGTGGTGTGGATCGACCTGCTCCTGCTGTTCCTCATCGCGTTCCTCCCGTTCCCCACGTCGCTGCTCAGCGACTACCCGGGCTACGTCACCCCGGTCATCCTCTACGCCGCCATCGTGAGCGCGATCAGCCTCGTGCAGTTCTGGCTCTGGTCGTACGCGTATCGCAAGTCGTTCCTCGACGAGCGCATCGATCGTTCGATCTACCGGATGGTCAGGGCCGACCTCCTCGTCGTGCCAGTCGTCTTCATTGTGTCGATCCCGATCGCGCTGCTGCCGTTCGACTGGGCCGCCTTCGCGGCGATGTACTTCTGGATCGTGACGTGGCCGGCGAACATCGTCATCGGGCGTCTCCGAGCCCGTACTTCCGCGTGAATACAGGTAACCCTGCCCTTCGTTAGCCGAGCCTCAGCTTGCTTGCGCGACATTTCAGGCTGAGTAACGTTGAGGTCACTGACCCGCCCGATGGGTCGCAGACTTCAGAAGGGAGACGTCATGTCCGACGTTGTCACCACCATCAAGAGCTCGTCCAACCCGGATGTCGCCGCAGCCGCCGCGCAGTTCCTCAGCCAGGTCGTCATCGACTCGCAGGCGCTCGTGCTGAACGGCAAGCAGGCCCACTGGCACGTTCGTGGGGCGAACTTCATCGCCGTGCACGAGCTGATCGACGAGATCGTCGAGCACGCCGAAGACCACGCCGACACCGCCGCTGAGCGCGTCGTCGCCCTGGGCCTCCCGATCGACGCCCGCGTGGGCACGGTCGCCGCAAAGACCACGCTGCCCGAACTGCCCGCCGGGTTCCAGCCCGCCGAGGTCATGGTCGCCGTTCTGGTCGCCTCGATCGACGCCCTGCTCGTCAGCGTGAACAAGGCGATCACCGAGCTCGGCGCTATCGATGCTCCCAGCCAGGATGTCGCGATCCAGATCGCGCGCAGCCTCGAGAAGGACCGCTGGTTCCTCTTCGCTCACATCGCGACCGTCTAGACGCTCCGCGACACCGCTTCAGGCCGAAAGGGCTCCGTCATGGGGCCCTTTCGTCGTTTCGTCGTTCGCCTCCACTGAATCGGCGGCCCTGGCGCAATCCGTCGCGAAGACGGCCGCGGATCGGGCTGTGGCCGCCGATTCGTCGTCGCGCCCGCCTATCGGGCCCGATGGGTGCCACGGATCAGGTGTCAGGCACGCCTGCGCCAGACTTTTCTGATATTCTCTCAGTTGTGATTCCCGTGCCCCAGCCCCGAAGCGGAGCCGCTTTAGGCGAGCAACCCCCGGGCCCGGCTACGCAGCTGCCGCAACATCTCGATGGCGCCAGACCGCCCCGCCATCGGCCGGCAGCCGTTGTCGTCATCGTGATCGCAGTGGTGTTTGCCGGAATCGCCGTCGGCGTCGCCCTGCTGCTCGGCCGCGGGTTCGATCTGGTGCTCATCGGGCTCATCGCCGCGTTCCTGGTGCTCGGGGGGCTCGGCTTCGCACTCCGTTTCCTCCCCAGCACTCTTCCGCTGGTCCCCACGGCGCGAAGCGCCCTGGGGTTCCTGGCGCTTGCCACCCTCGCCGTGCTGGTCTCCCTCTACGTCTATCCTCTCTTCGCGAACGGTACGGGGCCGGGGCGCGGGTTCGCTCCCGCAGGGCCCTCGGTGAGCCTCACCAGGCAGGCGACCGTCGTCTACTCGCTGACGGGAAGCGCGGGCGCCCGTGTGAGTGCGGCGTCCCCCCTGCCAAGCGGCGACTCGGCACCGGAGACGGTCGACCAGCTCCCGTGGGAGAAGTCGGTGCAGCTCACGGTCGACAGGACCACGCCCGGCACCTTCACCCTGGTCGCCATCGGGCTTCCCGCGGGTGATGACGCCCAGCTCGCCTGCACGATCACCCTCGACGGGACAGTTGTCGCGCATGAGGAATCGACCGGAGAGTTCCGCTCCGTCTTCTGCAGCGGCACACCGTAGTGGGACGTCTCACTCGGGTGGCCGTTGCGGCGGCGGTCGGCCTGCTCCTTGCCGCAGTGATCGTGCTGGCGATCATCCAGCGGCTGCATCTCTACCCCGGGCTGGCACGTCTCTGGGAATGACGAGCGCGGTCGCACCGGCGGCCCTCTGCGCAGATGGCCGCCGGAGGGTCAGGCGAGGGCGGTAGCCCAGGGGGCGAGGTGTGTGGGGCGGCCGGCGAGGAACGTGGCCGAGACGGGCATCCCGCGGAGCTCGTCAGGGTCGGAGGCCAGCGGGTCGAGGTCGGTGACAACGAGGTCGGCCGGCATACCCACGCCGATGAGGGGATTACCGTTCGCCGATGCGGCGACCGCGTCCGCCGCCGCGATGCGCTGCTCCGGATGCCACGGGGTGCGCCCGTCGCGCGAGCGGCCGACAGCGGCAGCCATCGTCACCCACGGGTCGAGGGGGGCGACGGGGGCGTCCGATCCGAGCACGAGGAGCGCACCGGATGCCCGGAGGGACGCCAGCGCGAAGGCCCTGTCGGTGCGACCCTCCCAATAGTGGTCGGCCACGTCGCGGTCGTCCATCGCGTGTTCGGGCTGCACGCTGGCGGTCACGCCGGCCGCCGCGAACCGCGCGAAGTCGGCGCCCGCGACCAGTTGGGCGTGCTCGATGCGCCCGCCCGAGCCGAGGCGTTCGAAGGCGTCGAGGGCGAGGGCGTTCGCGTGGTCGCCGATCGCGTGCACTGCCGGCACCAGCCCCGCGGCCGTCGCGCGTTCGAGCAGGGCGAGCAGGTCATCCGGAACCACCGTCAGCATCCCGTACGACCCCGGCTGCCCTTCGAGCCCCGGGTATTCGTCGTAGCAGTAGGCGGTGCGCGTGTTCAGGGAGCCGTCGGTGATCACCTTGAACGGTCCGACGGTCAGGAGGCCGCCCGTCTTGGGGATGATGTCGCCGGTGCGCAGCCGCGCCTCGATCGCCTGGTCGAGGTGCGCGGTGTAGATGCCGACAGCGACGCGGAGGTCGCGTTGTCCCGCAGCGATCCGTCGCCGCCAGACGGCGAGGTTGTCGGCCATCTCGAGGTCGACGATGCCGACCACTCCGCGGGAGGCTGCCACGCGCGCCGCTTCCGCAGCCAGGGCGTCGCCGGCCTCGGCGCTGACGTCGTTCACGAGGCCGGTGACGCGGAAGCAGTCGTCTTCGCGGAGCAGTCCGGTCGGGTGGCCGGCGAGCCCGAAGTGGGCGAGAGCCGCCGAGTTCAGCCAGCAGCAGTGCAGGTCGCCACTGATCAGGATGACCTGCCGCGCACCCGCCACGGCGTCGAGGGCTGCGCGGTCGAGGGGCGACTCCCAGAGCCCGTCGCGGAGGCCGAAGCCGATGAGGGGGGCCGGCGCCGAATCGTCCGATGCCCCGACGCCGCCCGTGGCCGAGCCCAAGCCCGCGCCCGCACCGGGGCCCGCTCCCCCACCGCTGACGATCGATGCCACCCTCGCGAGCACGTCCCCCGCCGACGCGGTCGAGCCCGAGAAATCGTGCCGCCGGCCCTGCGCCGCCCACTGCGTGAAGTGCACGTGGTTGTCCCAGAGGCCCGGCACGAAGAATCGCCCGTCGAGCGCCAGCACGCGCGACCGGGACGGGGTCGATACGATGCCGTTCGGCACGATGGCGCGGATCCGCCCGTCGGCCAGAAGCACATCGAACGTGCCCTCGTGCCCGGGCATCCGACCGCCCTGCAGGAAGATGTCGTCGGTCATGCGGTCTGGGGCGGCACCGCGAGGGGGTGCACGCGGCGCATCTCGGCCGCGAGAGCGGGGTTCGCGTAGTGCTCGCCGACGCTCAGTTCGTGGATGATCCGCTCCACCGTCTCGGCAGGACGGTTCTGGCTGAGCTTCCACTTCGCCTCGATGCGGGTCGCCGTGAGGCGGAAGCCGACCGTGCCCGCGCTGATGCGGGCCGCGTACTCGGCGTTCTCGAGCGTCCCGTTCATACGGCGGGGCTCGGGCATCCGGTCTTCGAAGTGGTCGACGAGCCGCGCCAGCACGTCGAGGTTCTCCGCATCGGAGAGGATCTCAGGCACACCGTGCAGGTGCGCGACGATGAAGTTCCAGGTCGGCACCGCGGGATTCGCGTCGTACCAGCCCGGCGAGATGTAGCCGTGCGGGCCCTGCACCACCACGAGCACCTCGTGCTGGCCGAGTTCGTGCAGCCGTTCATCCGGCCGACCGACGTGGCTCAGGATGGCGATGCCGTCGGCGCTCTCGTCGAGCACCACGGGGTAGTGCGAGGCGACCAGGCCGTCTGACGTGTTGCTGACCAGCGTGACCGACGGGTTCTCCCTGATCAGGCGCCGGATCTCGTCATCGCTGGGCGCGTCGAAGGCCGGGTTCTCCCTCATGCGGCGACCGTTCGCGGCGTCTTCTGGTCTGTGGGGCACCAGTAGAGCTTTCGTGAGCCCATCTCTTCGAGCAGGATGTTCGTTCCGCAGACGCGGCAGGGCAGACCCTCGCGTTTGTACACCCAGTAGCGGTCGGCACGACTCCGACGCGCTTTCGCTTCGTCGGCGGGCGAGAGGTCGTCCATCGTGAGCATCATGCCGGTGCGGATGCCGATGTCGAGCAGGTAAACCCAGTCCTGCCAGAGCGCGCGCAGGCGTTTGACCGAGACGTTCTTCCCCGGGGTGTGCGGGTTCAACCGCGCCCGGAACAGCAGCTCGGCGCGGTAGACGTTGCCGATCCCGGCCACCACCGACTGGTCCATCAGCAGCAGTCCGATCGGCGTCGGCTTGGTGCGCACCCGCTTCACGAACCGGTCTTCGGATGCCCGGCTGGCGTCTTCGGCCGGGTCGGGGCCGAGCTTCTCGATCGCCACGGCGACCTGGGCGGAGTCGATCACCTCGCAGGCGGTCGGGCCGCGGAGGTCGGCGACGCTCTCGTCTGTCATGAGGCGCACACGCACCTGGCCCACGGGCTCGGGCGGGAAGGTCTCGAGGTCGGTGGACTTCGCCGTCTCGCTCTCGGCCATCCGCAGGGCACGACGGAGCCTCGGCGCGCCGATGCTGCCCCGTGCCTCCGACTCCTCGGTGATCGGCGACACGATGCCGAAGAAGTCCCAGGCGCCGTAGAGGCCGAGATGGATGCGCAACCACCTGTCGTTCTCGAACTCGAGGAACATCTGCTTGCCCACAGCGTGGGAGCTGAGCATCCGGAGCCCGTCGATCTCGGACGCGCCCTCGGCGAAGCGGCCCTGCGGGGAACTGACGGTGACGGTGTGGCCGACGAAGTCGCGCTCGAACTGGAGCGCGATGCGGTGGACGGAGTGGCCCTCGGGCATGGCGCGGGCTCCGCGCTACTCTGCCGAGGGCTGTGCGGAGGGTGCCGCGTCGGCCTGTGCGTCCGCAGCGGCCGGCACGTCTGCTCCCACGTGCACGCCCGTGATCGCCCCGGTCGCCTCGTACTCGGCGAGCTGCGCGATGCGGCGCGCGTGCCGCTCCTCGAAGGAGAACGGCTCCGTGATGAACGTGTCGATGAAGGAGACCGCCTCGTCGACCGTGTGCTGGCGCGCGCCGATCGCGATGAGGTTCGCGTCGTTGTGCTGGCGGGCCAGCAGCGCCGTCGCCTCGCTCCAGACGAGCGCCGCTCGCGCGCCGTTCACCTTGTTGGCGGCGATCTGCTCGCCGTTGCCCGACCCGCCGAAGACGATGCCGAGCGCCTCGACTCCCGCCCGCTGGTCGCGCACGACACCGAGCGCGGCATTGATGCAGAAGGAGGGGTAGTCGTCGATCGGGTCGTAGCCCGTCGGTCCGTGGTCGATGACCTCGTGCCCGGTGGCCGTGAGGTGGTCGAACAGGTGGCGACTGAAGTCGAGCCCAGCGTGGTCTGTGCCGAGGTGGATGCGCATCCCCCGAGTTTACAAGTCGCGGACCCCGTGCATGTGGCTAGGCTGGAGGGCGGAAATAACGCACGCACGCGACATCCGGCCCACGAGGCCGCGCCTCGCGTATCAGCCCCACGACCAGTACGGAGAACATCAGTTGCCTGGAGAGAACCTCACCCGCGATGAGGCCCGCGAGCGCGCCTCGCTCGTCTCGACGTCGAGCTACGACATCAGCCTCGACCTGACGACGGGCCCCGAGACGTTCCTCAGCACGACCACGGTGCGCTTCGCGGCGACCGAGGGTGCGTCCACGTTCATCGACGCCATCACGAAGACCGTGCGGAGCGTCACCCTGAACGGCACGGAGCTCGACCCCGCCGCCGTCAGCGACGGTGTGCGCATCCAGCTCGATGGGCTGCAGGCCGAGAACGAGCTCACCGTCGTGAGCGACGCGCTCTACACGAACACGGGCGAGGGCCTGCACCGCTTCGTCGACCCGGTCGACGGCGAGGTCTACCTGTACAGCCAGTTCGAGGTTCCGGACTCCCGCCGCGTGTTCGCGGTGTTCGAGCAGCCCGACCTGAAGGCGACATTCACGTTCACCGTGACGGCACCGAGCTACTGGCAGGTCGTGTCGAACTCCCCGACCCCCGAGCCCGTCGCAGCCGGCGAGGGCACCTCGACGTGGAGCTTCGAGCCGACGCCGATCCTCTCCTCCTACGTCACTGCCATCGTCGCCGGCCCCTACGTGGTCGAGCGGAGCGAACTCACCTCGAGCGACGGCCGCGTCATCCCGCTCGGCGTGTTCTCGCGGGCCTCCCTCTCCCAGTTCATGGACGCGGACTACGTGTTCGAGAAGACCCGCCAGGGCTTCGAGTTCTACGAGAACGCCTTCGACTATCCCTACCCGTTCGCCAAGTACGACCAGCTCTTCGTGCCCGAGTTCAATGCGGGCGCGATGGAGAATGCCGGCGCGATCACGTTCACCGAGGCGTACGTCTTCCGCTCGAAGGTCACGGATGCCCAGCGGGAGCGCCGCGTCGTGACGATCCTGCACGAACTGGCGCACATGTGGTTCGGCGACCTGGTCACGATGAAGTGGTGGAACGACCTCTGGCTGAACGAGTCGTTCGCCGAGTACGCCTCGACCCTCGCCACCGCCGAGGCCACCGAGTGGAAGGGCGCCTGGGCGACCTTCGCGTCGACCGAGAAGAGCTGGGCGTACCGCCAGGACCAGCTTCCCTCCACCCACCCGATCGTGGCGACGATCAACGACCTCGACGACGTGCAGGTGAACTTCGACGGCATCACCTACGCCAAGGGTGCCTCCGTGCTCAAGCAGCTCGTCGCGTGGGTCGGCCAGGACCAGTTCCTCGCCGGGGTCAGCCACTACTTCAAGAAGCACCAGTTCGGCAACACCGAGCTGAGCGACCTGCTGCTCGAGCTCGAGCACACCAGCGGCCGCGACCTCGCGGGCTGGTCGGCCGACTGGCTGGAGACCGCCGGCGTCAACACCCTGCGCCCGCTGGTCGAGACCGACTCCGACGGGGTCATCACCTCGTTCGTGATCGAACAGAGCGCCATCGAGGCGTACCCGACCATCCGCCCCCACCGCCTCGCGATCGGGTTCTACAACCTGCACGAGGGTGCGCTGATCCGCAACCACCGGGTGGAACTGGATGTCGCGGGCCCCTCGACCCCGGTCGACGAGCTGATCGGGCTGACCCGGCCCGACCTGGTGCTGCTGAACGACGACGACCTCGCCTACGCGAAGATCCGTCTCGACGACATCTCCCTCTCGACCGCGATCGCGCACCTCGCCGCGATCGAGGACGGTCTGGCCCGTTCCATCGTCTGGGGCTCGGTGTGGGACGCGACACGCGACGCCGAGACGAAGCCGCGCGACTTCGTGCGGCTGGTGCTCGGCAACGTGGCGACCGAGGACGAGTCGACCACGCTCCGCACGGCGCTGAACCAGGTCGTGCAGACGGCGAACACCTACGTCGCTCCGCCCTTCCAGGCGTCCACGCTGGCGCAGGCGGCCGACGAGCTGTGGGCCCTGGCGCGGAACGCGGCACCGGGTTCTGACGAGCAGTTCCAGTTCGTGAAGTTCTTCGCCGCGGCCGCACGCACCGAGGAGGCCCTGGCGCACGTCGCCGGACTGCTCGACGGCTCCGTGGTGCTCGACGGGTTGACCATCGACACCGACCTCACCTGGGACCTCCTCACCGCGCTGGTTGCGGGAGACAAGGCGGGAAGTGCGGAGATCGATGCTGCCCTCGCCGCGGACAACACCGCCTCGGGTGCACAGTCGGCCGCGAGCGCGCGGGCGTCGATCCCGACGGCGGAGGCCAAGGCGGCGGCGTGGGCATCCCTCGTCGACAGCGACAGCGCCTCGAACCTCATCGTGCGGGCGACGACCGTGGGCTTCCAGCGGGCGTCGGATGCCTCGCTCCTGACGCCCTACATCGCGAAGTACTTCGAGGTCGTGAAGACGCTCTGGGAGACCCGCACGTATCAGATCGCTGCGACGCTGATCACCGGTCTCTACCCGGCCGGCCTCGCCTCGGTGGAGCTCCGCGACGCGACCGTGGCGTGGCTGGCGACCGACCCGGAGCCCGCTGCACTCCGCCGCCTCGTGGTGGAGAACCTCGCGGGCGTCGAGCGGGCCCTGGCAGCGCAGGCACGCGACGCCGACTGAGTCGCAGATTCGACAGCGTCATCAGGGGCCCCTCAGAATCGTCTGGGGGGCCCTCGCTACGATTGAGGCCATATGAGCGACTTCTTCACCAACCTCGGAAACTTCTACACCTCGTACCAGCACCTGCTCAACATCGTCTTCATCGTGTTGGGTGCGCTGGTCATCCGCCTGATCCTGCTGCGCTCGGTCGACCGCGTGGTGAAACGGATCGTCACCGGCGTCAAGAAGAAGCACGACGCCGCCGACACAGAGGCGATCATGGCCTCTCCGGTCGCTGCGGTGCGGGTGGTGCAACGCACGCGCACCATGGGCAGTGTGCTGTCGAACGTCATCACCTGGGCGATCGTGGTGTTCGCGTTCATCCTGATCCTCGGCGAACTGCAGTTCCAGGTGACGGCGATCGTCGCCTCGGCCGGTGTGCTCGGCGCGGCCCTCGGCTTCGGCGCCCAGAACATCATCAAGGACATGCTGAACGGCCTCTTCATGGTGGTCGAGGACCAGCTGGGCGTGGGTGACGTCGTCGATCTCGGCCCTGCGACCGGTGTGGTCGAGGCGGTGGGCATCCGGGTCACGACCCTGCGCGACGTCAACGGAACGCTCTGGTTCGTGCGGAACGGCGAGATCCTCCGCGTGGGCAACATGTCCCAGGGCTGGGCGCGGGTCATCATCGACCTCGCGGTGCCGTACGACACCGATGTCGACGCCGTGCAGGAGAAGATGCTCGACACCGCCAGCACGATGACGTCGAGCCCGAAATGGCGCTCGAGGGTCATCGAGAAGCCCGAGATCTGGGGCCTCGAGAGCATCTCTGCCGAGGCACTCGTGATCCGGCTGGTCGTCAAGACGCGCACGAACGCGAAAGACGATGTCGCCCGCGAGCTCCGGATGCAGCTGAAGAAGGCCCTCGACGAGATGGGTGTGCACCTGCCGTCGCTGAACAGCATCGTGCTGAGCGGCTTCGAGGGGGCGAACTCGGTGTCGGGCGCGCGCCCGCCCCGCACCCGTCCGGTTCCCGTGGCCGAGACGCCCGGGCCCGATGGAACACCGGAGAATGGATCGGGTGGCCCCGGAACCCCGGGCAGCCCCGGCGGCAGCACGCCGCGCACCCCACCGCGAGGACGGATCCGATGACCGACGCCAGCCCTCAGCCCGCCAGCGGGATTCCGCTCATTCCGGTCGTTCCCACGGCGGGAGCCGCGGCATCCGGAACCGGCGAAGCCGCGGGTAGCACCTTCTACGAGCAGCTCGGCGGCCGCCCCACCTTCGAGAAGCTGGTGCGCGAGTTCTACCGGGGCGTTGCGTCGGATCCCGTCCTCGTGGCGATGTACCCCGAAGAAGACCTCGAAGGCGCGATCCAGCGCCTGACCGGCTTTCTCGAGCAGTACTGGGGCGGGCCGACGACCTACAGCCAGGAGCGCGGGCACCCGCGGCTCCGGATGCGGCACAACCCGTTCAAGGTGAACCCCGACGCGCGCGACCGGTGGTTGTCGCACATGCGCGCGGCCGTGGATTCGCTGCAGCTGGCGCCCCTGCAGGACGCGACGCTCTGGGACTATCTCGAACGCGCCGCTCATGCGATGGTGAACACGTTCGACGAGTAGCCGACACGGCTCGCGGGACGCCCGCGACGGGAACGAAGGAGTTCTGACATGAACGCACAGTCCGACGTCATCATCGTGGGCGCGGGCCTCGCCGGGCTGGTCGCGGCTGCCGAGCTGGTCGACGCCGGTCGGCACGTGACGATCGTCGAGCAGGAGCCCGAGGCGTCCCTCGGCGGGCAGGCGTGGTGGTCGTTCGGCGGACTGTTCCTCGTCGACAGCCCGGAGCAGCGCCGCCTCGGCGTTCACGACAGCCTCGACCTGGCCCGCCAGGACTGGTTCGCCTCGGCAGGATTCGACCGCGCCGAAGACGCCTGGCCGAAGCGCTGGGCCGAGGCCTACCTGCAGTTCGCCGCCGGTGAGAAACGCTCCTGGCTGCGGCAGCAGGGTGTGCGGTTCTTCCCCGTCGTCGGCTGGGCCGAGCGCGGCGGCGGCACGGCCCTGACGCACGGCAACTCCGTGCCGCGGTTCCACATCACGTGGGGCACGGGCCCCGGCGTGCTCGAGCCCTTCGTGCGCCGGGTGCAGGCGGGCATCCGGAGCGGACTCGTGACGATGCGGCACCGGCACCGGGTGGACGCCCTGGTGAACACCGACGGGCGCGTGACCGGCGTGCGCGGGGCGGTGCTCGAGCCCTCGTCTGCCGCGCGGGGTGAGACGAGCTCCCGGGTCGACGTCGCTCCGTTCGAGCTCGAGGCCTCGGCCGTCATCGTGACGAGCGGCGGCATCGGCGGCAACCACGACCTCGTGCGGCAGAACTGGCCGGCCCGGTTCGGGGCTCCCCCGGCCTCCCTGCTCTCCGGCGTTCCGGCGCACGTCGACGGGCGGATGCTCGGCATCACCCGCGCGGCAGGGGGTACCCTCATCAACTCCGACCGCATGTGGCACTACACCGAGGGCATCACGAATTTCGACCCGGTGTGGCCGGCGCACGGCATCCGGATCCTGCCGGGGCCCTCGTCGCTCTGGCTCGACGCCACGGGGAAGCGACTGCCGGTGCCGCTCTTCCCCGGCTTCGACACGCTCGGAACGCTGGAGCACATCCTCTCGACCGGTTACGACCACAGCTGGTTCGTGCTCACGCAGAAGATCATCGAGAAGGAGTTCGCTCTCTCGGGCAGCGAGCAGAATCCCGACCTCACCGGCAGAGACCTGCGGCTGCTGGCATCCCGCGTCGGTCCGGGCGCGCCCGGACCCGTCGAGGCGTTCAAGGCGCGGGGTGTCGACTTCGTCGTGGCATCCTCCCTGCCGGAGCTGCTCTCGGGGATGCAGTCCCGCTCCGGCGATGCTCCGCTCGATACAGCGCGGGTGACGGCCGAGATCGAGGCGCGGGACCGCGAGATCGGGCACGAGTTCACGAAGGATGCCCAGATCACGGCTGTGCGCGGGGCACGGCAGTACCTCGGCGACAAGCTGATCCGGGTGGCTGCGCCGCACCGGCTGCTCGACCCGGCGGCCGGGCCCCTGATCGCGGTGAAACTGCACATTCTGACGCGCAAGTCGCTCGGCGGCATCCAGACCGACCTCGCAGGCCGCGTACTCGGTGCAGCGGGGTCGCCGGTGCCCGGGCTGTTCGCGGCAGGCGAGGCGAGCGGCTTCGGCGGCGGCGGGATGCACGGCTACCGCTCGCTGGAGGGGACGTTCCTCGGCGGATGCCTGTTCTCGGGGCGGCAGGTGGGGCGCGCGGTGGCGGCCGCGCTGTAGGGCGCGGCCGGGTCGCTGTAGGGAGCGGCGGAGTCAGCGCGGGGCTGGAGGGCGGGCCTGGGGCTGTGCACGCTGCGGCGACTGGGGTGCTGCCGTTCCGGCACTCAGCGGGTGAGGATGTGGCCGCGCCGGGTGCTGAGCCTCGTCCACGGGCCGGACTCGTAGAGCGCGACGGGGTCGTCAGGGCGCAGGAAGCCGAGGCTCACCGCGGCGAACGCCGCACCCGAGGCGGTCTCGTGGCCGATGCCTTCGATGGGGCGACCCCAGACCTGGCTCCGCACCCGGTGCACGAGCTGCTCGCCGGTGTCGGGCGGCAGCGCGGCCGCGACCTCGGAGATACCGTCTCCGGCGGTCTTCTCGAGCACGGCGGAGTCGACGAGGCCGAGGTTCGTCCAGCCGCCCCGGGGCGGCGAGATGCCGGCCCACGCCGTCGGGCCCTCCGACGGAGGAAGGTTCACCTCGACCGGGCCGGTACCACCGTTCGCGACGACCGACAGGAGCGCCAGCCGGTCGAGCAGGGCCCGGATCGACACGATCTCGTCGAAGACCAGCTCCCGGTCGGTCAGCGCGAAGGTACGGAGCCCCAGAACGGTCGGACCGGTGTCGAGCAGGCCCTTCGGTGCGAGCACCGACGCGTAGACGGCCAGCACCCCCTGGCCGCCGATCAGGCGCACCGAACCGGTGCCCACCCGGGCGGAGCGCCCGAGGAACACCTTGAAGTCACCGAGGGAGAGCGCGTCGGCGAGTGAGAACGAATGGACCATCAGCTTCTAAACTACAGAAGCTGACGCCGCCCCGCATGATCCTCGGGCGAGCTGTGGCCGGATCGAGACGGAGAGACAATGACGGACGCCTTCGGGAGCCTGCTTTCGGCCCTCGACATCACCGACAGCGGGGCGAGAACGAACGAGGACATCTTCGTCGGCCCCTCCGAGTGGACACCCCAGGGCCGCGTGTTCGGCGGGCAGGTGCTGGCCCAGTCCCTGGTGGCGGCAAGCCGCACCCTCGACGACAGCCGCGCCGCACATTCGATGCACGGTTACTTCCTCCGGCCCGGCGACATCGCGCAGCCCATCACGTTCTCCGTCGACCGGATCCACGACGGCAGGTCGTTCTCGACGAGGCGCACGCAGGCCTACCAGAACGGCTTGCCGATCCTGTCGATGATCGCTTCGTTCCAGACGTCGGACCCGGGCCTCGACCACCAGGTGCAGATGCCCGAGGGCGTGCCCGACCCGGAATCGCTGCCGACGACGGCCGACATCATCGGTCACCTCGATCATCCGGTGGCCCGTAGCTGGGCCTTCGAGCGCCCCTTCGACATCCGTCACGTCACCCAGCCGGTGTACCTGCGTTCGGATGAGAGCGGCGCCGCGCAACAGGCGGTCTGGATCAGATGCATCTCCCGATTGCCTGACGATCCTGTGCTGCACCGCGCGGCCCTCGCCTACGCGAGCGACTACTCGATTCTCGAGTCGGTGTTCCGCCGTCACGGGCTGAACTGGCTGACGCCCGGGGTCAGGGTGGCGAGCCTCGACCATGCGATGTGGTGGCACCGGCCGGGCCGGGCTGACGAGTGGGTGCTCTACACGCAGGAGTCCCCCTCGGCGACCGGCGGGCGAGGGCTGGCGATGGGGCGGATGTTCTCCCGGGACGGCCAGCTGCTCGCCAGCGTTGCGCAGGAGGGCACGATCCGGGTTCCGGGGCTGTAGAGAGGGCGCCGGCGGTGCGGGTCAGCGGCGGTGCAGGTCAGCGCCGGTGGAGGTCAGCGCCGGTGGGGGTCAGCGGCGGTGCAGGAACTGCAGGGGCGCTTCGACGAACGGTTCCCACGCCGCCCGCTCGGGGGCCGAGATGCGGCGGGGCCGGCCGTGCGCCGCGTCGAAGAGCACGAGAGTCGTGGCGGCACGGGTGAACAGCACACGCGACTCGCTCTCGACCGGGTTCCAGACCTCGTAGCAGACGTCGAGGCTCGCACCCGCGAGTCGCCCGATCCAGAGCTGGAGGTCGAGAGGTTCCCGCAGGTACGGAATCTGTGCCAGGTACTCGATCTCCTGGCGGGCTATCAGCGAGAGCGTGTTGGCGTCGGCGCGTCCGTCGAGCACCGCCATGGCGGAGTTGCCGCTGTACTCGGTGACCTCGCCGTCCGGCGTCTGGCGCGTCGTGGAGTCGGTCGACCAGAACGCCTCGATGCGCGCCTCTTCCAGGAGGCGCAGCATCGAGACGTTGTTGACGTGGCCGTAGGCGTCGAGGTCGGACCAGCGGAGGCGAGTCGGTACGTGCAGGCGCATCGGGCGACTGCGACTCAGTCGCGGGTGAGCTTGCGGTACGCGGAACGGTGGGGCTTGGCCGCATCCGGGCCGAGACGCTCGATCTTGTTCTGCTCGTAGGCCTCGAAGTTGCCCTCGAACCAGTACCAGTTCGCCGGATCCTCCTCGGTGCCCTCATAGGACAGGATGTGCGTCGCGATCCGGTCGAGGAACCACCGGTCGTGTGTGATGACCACCGCGCAGCCGGGGAACTCGAGAAGGGCGTTCTCCAGGCTTCCGAGGGTCTCGACGTCCAGGTCGTTCGTCGGTTCGTCGAGCAGCAGCAGGTTGCCGCCCTGCTTGAGGGTCAGCGCGAGGTTCAGCCGGTTGCGCTCACCACCGGAGAGCACACCCGCCGCCTTCTGCTGGTCGGGACCCTTGAAGCCGAAGGTGGAGACGTAGGCTCGGGACGGGATCTCTGTCTTGCCGACCTGGATGTAGTCCTGGCCGTCGGAGACGACCTCCCAGAGAGTCTTCTTCGGGTCGATTCCGCCTCGGTCCTGGTCGACGTAGGAGATGTCGACCGTGTCGCCGATGCGGAGCTCACCCGAGTCGAGGGGCTCGAAGCCCACGATCGTCTTGAACAACGTCGACTTTCCGACACCGTTCGGGCCGATCACCCCGACGATCCCGTTCCGCGGGAGGGTGAACGAGAGGTCGTTGATCAGCACACGCTCGCCGAAGCCCTTGGTGAGCTTCTTCGCGTCGATGACCTGCGAGCCGAGCCGGGGCCCGACGGGGATCACGATCTCCTCGAAGTCGAGCTTCCTGGTGCGCTCGGCCTCACTCGCCATCTCCTCGTAGCGCGCCAGGCGCGCCTTGGACTTCGCCTGGCGGCCCTTGGCGTTCGACCTGACCCATTCGAGTTCTTCCGCGAGGCGCTTCGAGAGTTTGGCGTCTTTCTTGCCCTGCACCTGGAGACGTTCCTGCTTCTTCTCGAGGTACGTCGAGTAGTTGCCTTCGTAGGGGTACAGCTTGCCGCGGTCGACTTCGGCGATCCATTCGGCGACGTGGTCGAGGAAGTACCTGTCGTGTGTGACCGCGAGCACGGCGCCCGGGTACTTCGCGAGGTGCTGCTCCAGCCACAGCACGCTCTCGGCGTCGAGGTGGTTCGTCGGTTCGTCGAGAAGCAGAAGATCGGGCTTCTGCAGGAGCAGCTTCGTCAGCGCCACACGGCGCTTCTCACCACCGGAGAGGTTCGAGACACTCGCGTCTCCGGGCGGGGTGCGGAGGGCATCCATCGCCTGTTCGAGCTGGGAGTCGAGATCCCAGGCGTCGGCAGCATCGATCTTCTCCTGCAGCGTGCCCATCTCCTCGAGCAGGGTGTCGAAGTCGGCGTCGGGGTCGGCCAGGGCGGCGGAGATCTCGTTGAAGCGATCGATCTGGCCCTTGATCTCCCCCACGCCCTCCTGCACGTTCTCGAGCACCGTCTTCGACTCGTCGAGCTCGGGCTCCTGCATCAGGATTCCCACGGTGTAGCCCGGGGACAGCGTCGCGTCGCCGTTGCTCGGAGTGTCGAGCCCGGCCATGATCTTCAGGATGGTCGACTTTCCGGCACCGTTCGGACCCACCACACCGATCTTCGCCCCCGGGAGGAACGACATCGTGACGTCGTCGAGGATCAGCTTCTCGCCCACGGCCTTGCGGGCGCGCACCATAGAGTAAATGTATTCGGCCATGACTAGAAGTCTATGGTGCGGGTCTCACCGATCAGGCACTTGCCGGTGCCGAGCAGCGGGGCCACGAGGCTGTGGTACTCCCCGAAGCCGTACTGGCCGATGAGGCACTGGCCGCCGAGCGCCACCGAGAACTGCACAGAGTCGGCCTTCACCCCGACTGTGGTGATGTCGGGTGTCAGCTGCATGTCTGCCACGGCGAATCCCCCGTTCCGGAGGGCGGTGACGAACCCCGCCCCGTCGGGGGTCTGGTTCGCCGCCGTCGCGGCCGCGACGACCCCACTGTTGACGGCGTCGAAGAACGGGAGGTTGTCGGTGGCCGACCCTCCGGGGACGAACGTCGCCGCTGTGGTCGGGGCAGGTGCGGGCGCACCCGTCTGGGTGGACGACGAGGTCGGGGACGGGTTCGGTGCATCCGTCGCCGTGCAGGCGGCCAGGACGAGGGCAGTGGCCGCCGTCAGAACCGCGGTGAGCACGACGCGAGACGAGCGCGCTGGCATGAAAACTCCATTTGTTGTGACGGATCCCCTATAGACGCGTCGAGTCTAGGTGAGGAGCGTGGGCGTCACGCTCCGAATCGGCCGTGGATGCCGGCGTGAAGCCGTCGGGTTCGAGCCCGTTGCCGGATTCGAGACCGCTGCCGGGCTCATGAGGGCTGCCGGGTACATGACTGCTGCCGGGTATGGTCCAGCCACCCGGCCCCAGGCCACCGCCCGCACCGAGGGAGCCGCTCGCCTCGCGCCCGTCGTCGCTCGACGGCCCCGGCCCCGCCGCTGCCGCCGCCGATCCGGACTGCAAGCTCTTCTGGAACGTCGTGGTGCCCCAGCCGAGGTCGTGACCGACCGATTCCGCTTCGATCTCCACGGTCATCCCGCTCTTCTCCGCGTTCTCCCACTCGCGGATGCGCAGCCGGCCCGCAGCAACCACCCGGTCGCCCTTCGCGACCGAGGCTGCGAGGTTCGACGCCAGTTGGCGGAAGGCCGTGACGGTGTACCAGTTCGTTCCCATGTCGACCCAGCTGTTCTGTTGACGGTCGAATCTGCGTTGGCTCGAAGCGAGCCGGAAGCTCGTGATCTCGAGCCCCTCCGTCGTCGTGATGTGCCGGGGCGTGGTCGCGATCACGCCGGTCAGGGTGATGGTGTCGGGCATGGCGTTCTCCTCTGGTCGTGAGCGGCCGGCCTCCCGATGCGGACTGCGAGGGGCGGTTCCCGGCTGCTCCGACGAGTCTGGATGCGCTGTGCCCGGTCGAGCGGGCGCCCACGACGATCTGTGGAGAGAACCGCGATCCGGTCGGTTGTGAGCGGGAGGGCGTGCGTGCGGCACGTCAGTGCTCGCCGGCACGTCGGGGGGGCGCGGCACGTCGGCGCGGGTCGGCACCGGAGTCGATGTCAGTGGCTCGGCATAGCCTGCACTCACACCAACAGCCGGGCCGGCGCGAACACCAGGAGGTCATGTCATGCACACCATCACCGTCGCCCGGCACACTGCGTCGGCCCCCACCCTGCGCCAGGTGCGCCCCACGCTCTGGCGGGTGCTCCGCTCCGACGGGAGCCTGGCCGGCTACATCGAGCGGGCGACGGAACGCTACGAGGCCCGTCGGATGCTCGTCTCCACCCGGCAGGTGGTGGGCGTCGGCGACTTCGCGTCCATCGACGACGCCCTGTCGAGCTTCCGCTGATGCTCGCCACTCCCCTCCCCGCAACACACGCCCGCATCATCCGGGGCATGGCCGAAGGCCGGAGGTAGTCTTCCCCCATGGAATGGTGGAGCAACTTTCTGGACTGGGCCAACACTGACGGCGGCGCGTACGTGATCACGAGCATCGCGGTTCCCGCGGTCTCGATCATCGTCGCGGGGCTGCTCGCAGCCTGGATCGCGAGCGGGTCGATCAAGCGCCTGCTGGCGGGCCGGGATCGCGACCTGAAGGTCGCCGCTATCGGCGCGCTGGTGGACTCGGCTGAGCAGGCCTCCGTCTGGAACTCGCTCACCCCTCAGGAGCAGGTGCTCTCCGACCGCGCAACAGGGCAGGCCGACATCCAGGTGCGCCTGCTGCCGATCAAGGGTGCAGCGGTCGCCGCCAACTGGGCCGCGCACTCCCTGGCGGAGATGAAGCGCAACTCCGCGACGTTCGGCTACCAGGTGGAGCCGGCCGTGATCGTGTTCCGCGACCAGCTCGTCGAGTGGCAGAACCGGCCCGGCCGCACACGCCGCTCGTTCCAGAGCGATCTCGACCGCTGGTCCCAGCAGGGCACAGACACCGAGCGTTCGTTGAAGGAACAGCAGGAGGCGTGGGTCGCGCAGCAGCACCACGAACAGCACGGGGCGACGGCAGCTGCGACATCCACTGCCCCGGCAGCCACCGCGCAGGCGCCGGCCGTCAACGCGCCCGCACAGCCTGCGTCTGCGTTCCAGGCACCGACATACCCGGCCCAGGCGGTCGAGGCACCCCGCGCCGGGGCCGGCACGCTCGACACCGCACGGGTGCTCAGCGACGTCGATGCTGTTCAGCGCCACATCGACGCCCCCGCCTCGCGCTGAGCGCGGCCCGACAGAACAGCATCGTTCGGAACGGAACGCTCTCACGCAGAGTCCCCCCGGAGGGATTCGAACCCCCGGCCTGATGGGTAGAAACCATTTGCTCTTCCGCTGAGCTACGGGGGGAGGACTCAGCCTCCATTATGCCGCAGCCACGGCACTGGGTCCGAGCAGCTACTCTGCCGTCTGCTTCTTCGAGCGGGCCTTCGCCGGCTTCGCCCGGTTGTACGCGATCGCCGCCCGCACCAGCGTCTTGAACGACTCCTCGTCGACCTCGTCGCCCTCCGCGAACTCGACGGAACGGCGCTGATTGCCGCCCAGCTCACCGTTGAACAGGCCGTCGGGGTCGGCGATGAGCGCGCCGTACATGAACCCGAGTTTCACCTTCGTCTTGAAGATGTTGCCGGCGATGAGGATGCCGTCGAGCTCCCAGACGGGAGCTCCCATCCACTTCCACTCCTCGACGATGCCGGGATCGACACCTCGGATGATGGCGCGCATCTCGGCGAGCTTCGCGCCGCGCCAGTCCGGATGTTTCGCGATCAGGCTGTCGATCTCCTCGGTGGGATTCATGTCCGTCCTTCGTTTCTCTGGCTGATCGTACGTCATGGCGAGGCCAGCAACCCGGCCAGGAGCGCGCTGAGTCGGCGCTGATCAGCCGGCTCGAGCGAGGCCAGCAGCGGGAGAAGCTGCTCAGACACCTCGGCGAACACCCCGGCGGCGAGCTCGGCCCCGCGGGCGGAGAGCGTGACGACGACCGCCCGCCGGTCATCCGGATCGGCAGACCTCTCGACAAGGCCGCGGGCGAGGGCCCGATCGACCAGCCCGGACAGGGTGGACTTCTCGAGCCCGAGGAAGGAGGCCAGCCCCGACATGCGGAGGCGCCGGTCGCGGAGCACCCCGAGCATCCGGAGCTGCGTGAGCGAGAGGTCGTGCTCCAGGCCGACCCGGCCGAGTACAGCCGTCACGACGAAGGCCGTCTGCGCGAGGGCATCGATGAGGGCGTTCTGGTCGCGCCGCTCGTCCCGACTCTGCTGTGACATGGCTGAAGCTTAGTTGACATCATTCGTGATCCCAACTACTTTCATTCGTAATACCAACCATCTTTCGGAGGATCACATGTTTGCAGCCGTCGTCACCTCGTTCGATTCGGCCCCCCGCTACCAGGAAATCGCAACGCCCGAGGCGCAGGCACCGACCGAGATCGTCGTCGATGTGCTCGCCGCCGGCCTCCACCCCCGGGTACGTTCGCAGGCCGACGGGTCGCACTACACCAGCACCGACGAACTCCCCCTCGTCCCCGGCATCGACGGTGTCGGGCGCGGGCCCGACGGGCTGCTGCGATACTTCGTGCTCCCCGACACCGTGCGCGGATCGATGGCCGAGCAGACGGTCATCGACACCCGACGGAGCATCGTCCTTCCGGCCGGCAGCGACCCGGTCGCCGTCGCAGCCGTCATGAACCCGGCAATGTCGTCGTGGATCGCCCTCCGGCAGCGCATCGACTTCGCGCCGGGATCGAACGTGCTCGTGCTCGGTGCGACAGGAAGCGCGGGCCGCCTCGCGGTGCAGATCGCGAAGAGGTTCGGTGCGGCATCCATCGTCGCCGCCGCGCGGAACGCCGACCTGCTGGCCGAACTCGCGGCCGCTGGCGGAGCACAGACCGTCTCACTCGCCGGCGAGCCAGCGGATGTCGCCACGCGCCTCGGCGCGGCAGCCGCGGAGGTCGACGTGGTGCTCGACTACCTCTGGGGCGAACCCACGGCGGCTGCGATGGCCGCCGTGGTCACGCACCGTACCGACGAGTCCCGGCCGCTCACGTGGATCGAGATCGGCTCGGTGGCGGGGGCCGCGGCATCCATTCCCTCCGCCGCTCTTCGTGCCAGCCGCCTCAGCATCGTGGGCAGCGGCCAGGGCTCGGTGAGCGGGCGCGAGATCCTCGGCGAGCTGCCCGCACTCGTGCAGGCGATCGACGAGGGCGCGTTCGAGGTGGAGACCCGCGCCGTGCCGCTCCGCGACGTCGGGGCGGTGTGGCTCGACACGTCGAACACGCGCGAGCGCGTCGTTCTGGTGCCCTGACCTCCGGAGGTCAGAGCGGTCAGCGCGGCGCGGGGGCGTTCCAGAGCAGGATGACCGGCACGTCGTGCTCGTAGCCGAGCGCGCTCAGGGTCGAGGTTCCGAGCGAGAAGATCTGCCCGCCCGTCGGGGGCAGCTCGACCCAGGCGGCGGCGAGTGCTCGCAGGATGTGACCGTGCGCGACCAGCAGCACGTCGTTTCCGGCCTGGACGTCAGCGCGCACGCGACCGAGCACGCGGAGGGCCCGCGACTGCACTTCGGCGTTGTTCTCCCCCGGAGTCGCCCCGGACGGCACCCCATCGGTCCAGAGGTTCCAGCGCCCGCGCTCCGCCTTGATCTCGACGGAGGTGCGGCCCTCGTAGGCGCCGTAGTCCCACTCGGCGAGGTTCGCATCGACGGTGGCCTGGTCGCCGAAGCCGACCAGTTCGGCCGTCTTCCGGGCACGGATGCGCGGGCTGGTCAGCACCTGGCTGAAACGGCGGCCCGCGAGGATCCGGCCCACCGCGAGCGCCTGCTCTTCTCCGTTGGCTGTGAGCGGAATGTCGGTGACCCCGGTGTGCTGGCCGGTGAGGCTCCACGCCGTCTCACCGTGCCGCACGAGCACGATCCGTCCGGACGTCTGCGGTGCGAGTTCTGGTGACACGGGCGACACTCCACTTCAGTTGCAGCTTCAACCGTATCGCACCGCCGGCCCCGGCCCCGGGCCCGGCCCGTGTCGGGGGCCGACGCTAGACTCGCACCATGAGTGCACAATCAGACCGGCTGGTCTGGATCGACTGCGAAATGACCGGCCTCGACCTCAGCGTCGACGAACTCGTCGAGGTGGCCGTCGTCGTCACCGACTTCGACCTGAACCTGCTCGACCCCGGTTTCACCATCGTGATCAAGCCCGACGATTCGGCACTCGAGCACATGAACGACTTCGTCCGCAACATGCATGCCACCTCAGGGCTCGACCAGCTCATCCCGAACGGCGTGAGCCTGGCCGAGGCCGAGTTCGAGGTGCTCGAGTACATCCTGAAGTTCGTGCCGAACGAGCTGAAGGCGCCGATTGCGGGCAACACCATCGGCACCGACCGCATGTTCCTCGCGAAGTACATGCCGCGGGTGGATGCCCATCTGCACTATCGGAGCGTCGACGTCTCCTCGATCAAAGAGCTGGCGCGCCGCTGGTTCCCGCCGATCTACTTCCACGCCCCGGCGAAAGACGGCGGGCACCGCGCCCTGGCCGACATCCTCGAGTCGATCCGCGAGCTCGAGTACTACCGCAAGGCGATCTTCGTGGCCCCGCCCGGGCCTTCATCGGTCGATCTGAAGGCCATCTCGGCAGAAGTGGTTAACGAGTTCGCTCCGAACCTGTAGACTCGCTTCGTTCCAAAAAGTGCTTCGCCCCCGGGCGGGGCCATGGTGGGTATAGCTCAGTTGGCAGAGCGCCTGGTTGTGGTCTAGGAGGCCGCGGGTTCGAGCCCCGTTACTCACCCCACCGAAACGAGCGGTCCGACACTGTCGGGCCGCTCGTTTTTTCTTCCCCCCTGGAGGTTCCGGATGCTCGACCTCGACGCCGACGCCTTCGAGGCGCTTGTGGTCGCCGAACTCGACCTGCTGCCCGACGACATGATCGATGGGCTCGAGAACGTGGCCTTCGTCGTCGAGGATCGCCCCGAAGACGGATCCCTCGACCTCCTCGGACTCTACGACGGAACTGCCCTCACCGATCGCGGCCAGTACGGGTTCGGCGAGATGCCCGACCGCATCATCCTGTTCCGGGAACCGCTTCTGGCGATGTGCGCCGACCTCGACGAATTGCGGGACGAGATCCACGTGACGCTGGTGCACGAGATCGCGCACTTCTACGGCATCGACGACGAGAAGCTGCACGAGCTCGGCTGGGCCTGACAGGCGCACTCCAAGGGACGCAAAGCGCTCCAACCCCACCTCGCTAGAGCGTTTCGGGGCCCTTCGGCGGGGCGAGACGTGGGCGGGAGGATGCGCGGGGCGCGGTGGCCGGAAGAGGGCGCGGGGCGCGGGGCGCGGGGCGCGGGCGCGAGGCGCCGGGTGCGGGTCGCTCGGGGGGTTCAGGGCGGCGCCGCGCTAGCTTGGGGGCATGCCTTCGACGCTCGCCCACCGCATCCGCCGGGGAGTGGTGATCGCGGTCGGCACCGTCGTGATCCTCGGGCTGGGGGTCTACGGGCCGGCGACGCTGCTCGGTCCGCTCCCTGCCGCGACGGCGCGGGTGCTCGACACTCCCGCCATCACGCCGGCCGCCGCCGCGCCGGTGCTGCCGTCGACCGGCGCGAGCGGGGTCACGGTCGCGGCCGGGGGCACTGCTGCCGCGACATCCGCAGCCGGCGACGGCGCACCCGCCACGCCGGGCGGCGCAGGCACCACAACCGCAGCATCGGGGGCAGGCACCACCGCGGCACCGAGCGGCGCAGGCACCACCGCGGCACCGGGCGCAGGCACCGCCACCGCAGCACCGGGCGGCGCAGGCACCTCCGCGGCACCGACCGCGCCCCCCGCAAGCGCCGTCACCACAGCGGGCATCGCCGATCCCGTGCCCCTCGGCGGCACCACGAAGGTCATCACGGCGCTCGTCGTGCTGAGCGCTCATCCGCTCGCCGCAGGCACTCCCGGCGACCCCGTCGTCATCACTGCTGAGGACTACGCCGACTACGTGCGGTACATCGCCGACAGCGCCCGGGCCGTCTCTTTCATCACGAATGAGAGCTGGTCGGAGCGCGACATGCTCATCGCGATGCTTCTCGGCTCCAGCAACAACCATGCCGACGCGCTGGCGCGCTGGGCGTTCGGTTCGACGGACGCGTACCTCGCCGCCGCCGAGACCTGGCTGACGGCGAACGGGATGACCGGCACCACCGTCACGGACACCACCGGGCTCAGCGAGGGCTCTGTCGGCACGGCATCCGACCTGACGCGCATCGCCCAGCTCGCGTTCGAGACGCCCGTCATCGACGAGATCATGGCGTTGCCCTCGGCGACGGTCAACGGCAACCGCGCGGTGCAGAACCTCGCGGTCTACCTGCCCGATCTCGGCGTCACCGGGCTGTCGCTGAGCTACACCGACGAGGCGGGGCTGTGCCTGCTGTACCGCGCCACGGTGCCGCTGGCCGGCGCGGCCGGTGCTGACGGAGCGGCTGGTGCTGACGGAGCGGCTGGTGCTGACGGAGCGGCTGGCGCTGCGGCGACGACCACAACGGACGCGACGGCGACGGCCACCGCCACAGCCACCGCCACCGCCACCGCCACGATCTACGGCGCGATGCTGAGGGAGCCCGACTACCCGACCCTCGAGGCCGACCTCACGGCACTGGTGGGGAGTGCATCCACCGGCCTGAAGCCGACCGAGCTCGCCGCAGAGGGCGCACCCTTCGTCGAGTACAGCACCGCCTGGGGACAGACCGCGCGCGGTGTTGCATCCGCCTCAGAGTCGCGGATGCTCTGGGCGACCACTCCCGTCACCCAGACATCGACGGCGGTGACCCTCACCACGGCACGCACCGGGGCGGCAGCGGGAACCGCGACGTTCGCGTTGCCGGAAGGGGCGGTGGATGTTCCGCTGACCCTCGACGCGCCGCTGGCGGATCCCGGGCCGCTCTGGCGCCTGGCGCATCCGTTCGACGTGATCGGGGCGTTCCTCGCCTCGCGCGGCTGACCCTCTACGCACCGCAACCAGTGCTGCGGCATCCGCCCCACGCACAAATGGGCGAACCTGGGGCGACACGGCACCGCATGCGGGCCCGTGTTGACCCAGGTTCGCCCAGATAGTCGCTCCGAGGGCTAGACCAGCGCCTCGCCGGGCTCCACGCCATCTTCGTCGCTGACCGGCGAATCGCTGTTCGCGGCGTCGAACGAGTAGGTCACGTGGGTCTCGCCGTTCAGTTCACGGGCGCCCGTGGCGTGGTACTCGAAGTTCGCTTCGATTCCGTCGACGAGGGCGATCACGCCGAAGGTCTTGTCGTACTCTCCGCCGACGAGGATGCGCTTGTCGGTCTGGCCGACGAGGGGTCCGTCGGTGTATTCGACGACGTAGGAGTTCGGGGTCTGTGTTGCATCAGTCATGCTCCGAGCGTACCGGGCGGCGGGGGTCAGCTCTGGCTGCCGATGAAATTCCAGTGTCCGGTTGACACGGAGACGACCACTGCGACGAGCGCCACGACGACGGCCAGGGCGATGAGCAGAGCCTCGCGCCAGCCCATGACGGATGCCCGGGCGTACGTTCGCGCGCCGGACGACCCGAACCCCCGCGCCTCCATGGCCGTCGCGAGCTTGCTCCCCCGGCGGATCGAGAGCACGAGCAGAGCGAAACCCTGACTGAAGAACCGCCTCAGCCGCCCGGAGTCGCCGACCCCGCGGGCCCGCCTGGCCAGTTCGAGCGAGCGCCAGTCCTCGAGGAACAGGCCCACCAGTCGCAGCCCCGCCAGCCCGCCGAGCACGAACCGGCTCGGCAGGTGCAGCACCTGGGCGAGGCCGTCGGCGAGGTCGGTCGGGTCGATCGTCACGAAGAGCACGATCGCGGGCAGGCCGATGGCGAGCACCCTGAGCCCGGTCGCGACGGCGAGTTCGATGGACCCGTCGGTCACGTTCACGAGCGCGAACTGCAGGTAGACCTGCCCCGACGGACGGCCGTAGAGCAGGGTGGTGAGCGCGGCAGCCGGCGCGGCGATCAGCACGGGCAGGGCGCGGAGGAGGAACGTGCGGAGCCCGAGCCCCGCCCAGAGGAACAGCACCGACTCGAGCACGAGCGCGACGCCCGCCGAGACCCAGTCGATCGAGAGCACGAGCGTGAGGCTGAGCAGAAGCGCCGCCAGGAGTTTCGCGACAGGGTTGATGGCGTAGACGGCCTGACTGCCGCGCACCGGGTTCAGGATGCTCACGCGGCACCGCCCCGGTGCATCGGCGTCGGGGCGGCGGAGCTGGGCGCCCCGGGCATCCAAAACTCGCGGGCGATCACGCGGCACCGCCCGGAACCGGAGGCCCGGGCATCCGGAACTCGCGGTCGGCCAGCACGTCGACGAAGTCTGCGTCGTGGGTGACCGCGACGAGTGCCGTGCCGGCGTCGAGCAGTTCGGCGAGGAGGGCGACGAGTTCGGCCCAGGTACGGGAGTCCTGGCCGAAGGTGGGCTCGTCGAGCACGAGGAGGGAGGGGCGGGTGGCGAGCACGGTGGCGACGGAGAGGCGGCGCTTCTCGCCTCCCGAGAGGGTGAACGGATTGGCCTCGGCGAGCGCTGACAGCCGGAGGCGGGCGAGGAGTTCGTCGACCCGTTCGTCGATCTCGCGCTGCGGGAGCCGGAGTGCGGCGGGGCCCACGGCGAGCTCCTTGCGGAGAGTGCCGCTGAGGAACTGGTGCTCCGGGTCCTGGAACACCGTGCCGATGCGGGTGAGGAGCTGCTTAGATGTCCAGCGGATGGGCGTGGGGCCGGCGCCTGCGGCGAGCGCGTCGCTCGCTTCGAGGACGCCGGCGGCTCTGCTGCTGGCGTCCCGGCGGGCGCGTTCGGCGCGGCGGTCTCCGCCGGGTCGGTCGCCTGCGGGGGGGATGAGGCCCGCGAGTGTGAGGGCGAGCGTCGACTTGCCCGCGCCGTTCGGCCCGGTGATGACGGTCGCGAGGCCGGCCTCGACGTCGAGCGTGAGGCCTTCCGCGACGGGCTCCCCTTTGATGCGCGCGACGGCGAGGTCGCGGGCGCGCAGCAGTGGCGGCGCCCCGGGTGATGGCGCAGCCGGTGCCCCCTGCTCGGCGGATCCGGTGTTGAGGTTCTCGAAATCGACGAACCGGCGGCCCTCGTCGAGTCCGTCGCGGAGAGCGCGGAGGTTCCGGCCAGGGCCGCCGATTCCGCTGCGCGCCGCGAGGTCAGCCGTGTCGGCGGTCGCAGGGAAGGCAGGGTGGGAAGGTGTTGCGGGCGCGCCGGAGGGCGCGGCCGTGGAGGCGCCCCCGGGTGTCGCGAACCCCGGGGCGGCGGGCGTTGCAGACAGCGGGGCGGTGGGGGCGGGCGGGGTGGGGAGGGTTGCGAGGGCGCGGGCGGGGCGCGGGGCGCGCAGCGGGCGGGCCGGCGGGAAGCCCGGCACCCAGACTCCGGATGCCGCGAGCTCGGCGCCGCGCGCACCGAGAACCGCGTCGGGCGAGCCGTCGGCCAGCACGCCGCCGCCGGGCGCGAGCACGACGACGCGGTCGACCACGTGCTGCCAGATCGAGACGCGATGTTCGATCACCACGAACGTCGCTTCGGAGTGCGCGAGCACGCGGGCCACGGCATCCCGTACCTCCACGACGCCCGCCGGGTCGAGGTTCGCGGTGGGCTCATCGAGCAGCAGGAGCCCGGGCTGCATCGCCAGAACACCGGCAAGCGCGAGCCGCTGCTTCTGGCCGCCCGAGAGCGCCGAGGTCGGGTGTGAAAGGGGGAGGTGGAGGCCGACGGCGTCCAGTGCGGAACCGACTCGCCGCCAGATCTCCTCGCGCGGCACTCCGAGGTTCTCGCAGCCGAAGGCGACATCGTCGCCGACCCGCGCGAGCATGACCTGGGAGTCGGGGTCCTGCAGCAGCAGCCCCACCCGGCCCCGGGCATCCTGCGGCCGCGTGCCGCCGATGAGCAGCGACCCGCGTTCCTCGCCCTCGTCTGCCGCACCGAGCACGCCCGCGAGCGCGCTGATGAGCGTCGACTTGCCGGCGCCGGACGCGCCGAGCAGCAGCACCCGCTCCCCCGCCGCGATCTCGAGGTCGAGCCCGTCGACGGCCCACGCGCGTCGCCCGGCGTGCCGCCACCCCCACCCGCGCGCCGACACGTCCGCGCCGCCCGCACCGGCCCCGCCGCCCGCGGCGCTGCCGCGCGCGGCGCCGCCGCTCACGCCGCCACCCCGCCGCCAACTCCTGTGAGCGCGGGCCGCGCAGCCGAGCGCGACGCGCGCTGCGGCCGCACTCGACAGGGGAGGCCGCACTCACCAGCGCGGGACCGTCCGGCGCGCGCGGGCGGCGCGGCAGACGGCACTGCGTGGCTCAGACCAGCGCCCGCGACTCGCGGCCGGCCGCGAAACGGTTGAGCGCGCCGGTGGCCGCGATACCGCGCATCGCCAGCCACGACAGCAGCCCGGCGAGCACGATCCCCGACACGATCGACGTGGCCGAGTAGATCAGGATGAACGGGGTGTCCGACCCCGGGTACGACAGCGTCAGGTCGGTGATCGAGAGCGCGATGCCCGCCCCGACGCCCGCGAGCAGCGCCACCCAGATGCGGTAGCTCGAGTAGAGGAACAGCGCGAAGACGATCTCCGCTCCGAGCCCCTGCACGGCGCCCGAGAGGAGCGTCGTGATGCCCCACTGCGTGCCGATGAGCGCCGAGACGATCGCCGCCACGAGTTCGGTATAGAGGGCCGCGCCGGGCTTCCGGATGATCAACCCGCCCAACACGCCGGCGAACAGCCAGCCGCCATTGAACAGGCCCTGGAGACCCGGCAGGGCCGCGCTCAGCGGGGTCGTGACGGGGTTGTAGGCGAGCCCCCACGCCCAGAAGATGAGGCCGGCGGCCACACCGATGACGCTGGCTGTGATGATGTCGACCACCCGCCAGCGGAAGCGCCCTCCGAAGCCCCGACCCGAGCCGGAGCCCGCGTCTGAACCCGAGGTGGATGAACCGGTGTTCCGGAGATCTGCAGTTGTTGCGTGCACTGTCGTGCCCTTTCGTCGATACGAATGAGGCACGGGTTCTGTGAGATTGTCCTCCCTGCGCTGGCATGATCCAGATCAGGTTCGACGGTCGAAGGTTGAGAACCTTCCTCTCAGCCCGGCTCACCGGACTCCCGTGTTGCCTGAAGTATCCCATAGTGTGAGGTTCTATGCAGGTCCTCATCGTTCTCGCCGTGCTGATCGTGGTCGCGGGGCTGTTCCTCGCCGTGCGCGCGCACCGGCACATGACCGAGACCTGGCTGCTGCGGAAGGGCACCCGCGCGCCCGGCCAGGCCGTGACCGTCGCTCCCCCGCTCTCCGCCGGCCTGATCTCCCGGCTGGCGACGACGGTCACGATCATCTCCTACACCTCCGCGGATGGCGCAGCCCGCAGTCTGGTGCCGCGTTCGGGCGCAGCCACCTTCAAGATCGCCGGCGCGAGCGGCGGGGTGACCGTGCTCTACGACGGGGCGCATCCGCTCAAGGAGGACCGGATCCGCGTGGGCTTCGGCCGGACCCCGGAGCGGTGGCACCGGGTCCGCATCCGACAGGCTGCATAGCGCACGAAGGTGAACGCCCGGCCCCCGGGAAGAAGTGTGAAAAACTGGGGTCATGCAGTTGCGAATCTTCACAGAACCCCAGCAGGGGGCCAGCTATGACGATCTCCTCGCCGTTGCACAGGCCACCGAGCGGCTGGGGTTCGATGCCTTCTTCCGCTCCGACCACTACCTGCGGATGGGCGACGGCGACGGCCTGCCCGGCCCGACCGACGCCTGGACCACCCTCGCGGGCCTCGCCCGGGAGACCAGCCGCATCAAGCTGGGCACGCTCGTGTCGAGCGTCACCTACCGGCACCCGGGCATCTTCGCGATCCAGGTCGCCCAGGTCGACCAGATGTCAGGCGGCCGCGCCGAACTCGGGCTCGGCACGGGCTGGTTCGAAGCCGAGCACCTGGCGTACGGCATCCCGTTCCCACAGAAGCGGTTCGGGATGCTCGAGGAGCAGCTCGAGATCATCGAGGGCCTCTACGGTACCCCCGCCGGCGAGAAGTACTCCTTCGAGGGCGAGCACTATCGACTCGTGGACTCCCCCGCCCTGCCGAAGCCTGTGCAGACCCCGTTGCCCGTGATCGTCGGCGGCAACGGGACGAACCGCACCCCGGCCATCGCGGCGCGCTTCGCAACCGAGTTCAACACGCCGTTCGCCAGCATCGAGGCCACCGGCCCCCAGTTCGACCGCGTGCGGAGCGCCTGCGAGGCGATCGACCGCGACCCGTCGAGCATGACCTACTCGTCCGCCCTCGCGGTGGTCGTCGGCGCCGACGAGGCAGAGTTCCTCCGGCGCGCCGAGGCGATCGGGCGCGACCCCGAAGAGCTGCGGGCATCGAGTATCGCCGGTACGGCATCCGAAGCCATCGACCGCATCAACGCCCTGGGGCAGCTCGGCGCAGAACGCGTCTACCTCCAGGTGAACGACCTGCACGATCTGGAGCAGCTGGAATTCATCGCGGCCGAGATCGCGCCGCACGTACAGTAGGACCGGTCTGTGTGCTGCGCCCACCCGGGGCGCCGCCCGGCCGTGCAATCTTGAGGAGTGACCTGTGGACAGTTGGCCTGGATCCGCGTATCCGTTGGGGGGGACCTTCGACGGCAGCGGCACCAACTTCGCCCTCTTCAGTGAGGGTGCCGAGAAAGTCGAACTCTGCCTGTTCGGAGAGAAGGGTGCGGAGACGCGCGTGCTGCTGCACGAAGTCGACGCGTTCGTCTGGCACTGCTACTTGCCGCAGGTGCAGCCGGGCCAGCGGTACGGCTACCGCGTGTACGGGCCATACGACCCGGCGAACGGGCAGCGGTTCAACCCGAACAAGCTGCTGCTCGACCCGTATGCGAAGGCGACGAGCGGAACGATCGACTGGGACCAGTCCCTCTTCTCGTACAACTTCGGCGACCCCGACAGCGAGAACGACCTCGATTCGGCCAAGCACATGATGTTCGGCGTCGTGATCAACCCGTTCTTCGACTGGTCGGGCGACCGCGTGCTGAAGGTGCCCTACCAGGACACGATCATCTATGAGGCGCACGTGAAGGGGCTCACCGAGCTCAACCACGAGATCCCGAAGGACCAGCGCGGCACCTACGCCGGCATCGCGCACCCGGCGACCATCGAGCACCTCCAGAAGCTCGGCATCACCTCGCTCGAACTGATGCCCGTGCACCAGTTCGTGCAGGACAGCACGCTGCTCGACAAGGGCCTCTCGAACTACTGGGGCTACAACACGATCGGCTTCTTCGCCCCGCACAGCTCCTACTCCTCGGCCGGCGAGCGCGGCCAGCAGGTCCAGGAGTTCAAGGGCATGGTCAAGGCCTTGCACGCGGCGAACATCGAAGTGATTCTGGATGTCGTGTACAACCACACCGCCGAGGGCAACCATCTGGGCCCGACGATCTCCTTCCGGGGCATCGACAATGAGGCGTACTACCGGGTCATGGACGATGACAAGCGGTACTACATGGACTACACCGGCACCGGCAACACCCTGAACGTGCGGCATCCGCACTCCCTTCAGCTCATCATGGACTCGCTCCGGTACTGGGTGACCGAGATGCACGTCGACGGCTTCCGGTTCGACCTCGCAAGCACCCTGGCGCGCGAGTTCTACGACGTCGACCGCCTGTCGAGCTTCTTCGAGCTCGTGCAGCAGGATCCGGTGGTCTCGCAGGTCAAACTGATCGCCGAGCCCTGGGACGTCGGGCCGGGCGGCTACCAGGTCGGCAACTTCCCGCCCCAGTGGTCGGAGTGGAACGGCAAGTACCGCGACACCGTGCGCGACTTCTGGCGCGGCGAGCCGTCGACGCTCGGCGAGTTCGCGTCGAGGTTCACCGGCTCGGCCGACCTCTACGAGCACTCCGGCCGACGCCCTGTGGCGTCGATCAACTTCGTCACCGCGCACGACGGCTTCACGCTGGCCGACCTCGTCTCGTACAACGAGAAGCACAACGACGCCAACGGCGAAGACGGCAACGACGGAGAGGCCTCCAACCGCAGCTGGAACTGCGGGGCGGAGGGCCCGACGGAGGACACCGCCATCCGGAGCCTGCGCGCCCGCCAGCAGCGCAACTTCCTCGCGACGCTGCTGCTCAGCCAGGGCGTGCCGATGCTGCTGCACGGCGATGAACTCGGCCGCACCCAGAACGGCAACAACAACACCTACGCACAGGACAACGAGATCTCGTGGGTGCACTGGAAGCGCGCCGACGAACCCCTCACCGAGTTCACCGCGGCCCTGATGCGGCTCCGTAAGGAGCACCCGACCTTCCGGCGATCGCGCTTCTTCGACGGCCGGCCCGTGCGGCGCGGGCGCGGCGAGCCCCTGCCCGACATCGTGTGGCTGAACCCCGACGCGCTCGAGATGGAGCCGGAGGAGTGGGATGCACCGCTCCACCGTTCGCTCGGCGTGTTCCTCAACGGGCAGGGCATCCGGGGCCGCGACTACCGCGGCGAGCGTGTCGTCGACGTGAACTTCCTCGTCTACTTCAATGCAGACGATTCGGATGTCGCGTTCACCCTCCCCTCGGCCGAGTACGGTTCGGCGTGGGACGTCGTGATCGACACGGCGGGCCAGGCCACCGACGAGGCACCCTCCCGCCCCGGTGACGTGCTCACCGTCTGGCCGAAATCGATGATGGTGCTGCGCGCCCACCGTCGCGAGACCACCGACCCCGATCACTCCGTCGCTGCGTCGCTCAGCAGCATGACGGGTGCGATTCCCACGATCATCCCTGCCACCCGGCCGTCGGCCGGCTAGCCCCTCATCACCCCGCGGGGGGCCCGGTTCGCCGGGTTCCCGCGGGGTCTCCACGAGACGAGACCCATGCCTGCTCCTGCCCCCAAGTCGACCTACCGCCTGCAGATCACCCCCTCGTTCACTCTCGACGATGCGGCGGCCACAGCCGGCTACATCCACGATCTGGGCGCGGACTGGCTCTACTTCTCCCCGCTCCTGAAGGCCGAGAAGGGCAGCGACCACGGCTACGACGTGGTCGACCACTCGGTCATCGACCCCGACCGGGGCGGTGCGGCGGGTCTGGATGCCGCGGTAGCCGCCGCGCGCGCCCTGGGGCTCGGCGTGCTGATCGACATCGTGCCGAACCATGTCGGTGTGGCGACGCCCACCATCAGCGGCTGGTGGTGGGACCTGCTGAAGCACGGCCGCTCCTCGGCGTTCGCGTCGTACTTCGACGTCGACTGGTCGTTCGGCGAGGGCAAGGTGCGCATACCTGTGCTCGGTTCGGCACCGGTCGCGGGCGAGGAGATCGAAGGGCTCGAAATCGTCGGCGACGAGCTGCACTACTACGACAACGTGTACCCGATCGCGCCGGGGACCGCGTCTGCGGGCTCCCCCACCGCCGTGCTCGAACGCCAGAACTACGAGCTGATGGACTGGCGGCGCGCCGACGACAAGCTCAACTACCGGCGCTTCTTCGCCGTGAACTCGCTCGCGGGCATCCGGGTCGAGGAGCAGATCGTCTTCGACGACTCGCATGTCGAGATCGCGCGCTGGTTCCGCGAAGGCCTCGCCGACGGCCTGCGGGTCGACCACCCCGATGGGCTCCGCGACCCGGAAGGCTACCTCGAACGTCTTGCGACGCTCACCGGACAGGGCTACGTGCTGGTCGAGAAGATCCTCGAGGGGCGCGAGCAGCTGCCGTCATCGTGGCCCACCGCGGGCACGACGGGGTACGACGCACTGGCCGACTTCGACCGGGTGCTGGTGGACCCTGCCGGGCAGGCGGCGCTGGATGCCCTCGACCAGGCGTCGGCAACGGACGACCGGCCCGTGCCCGCCTCGTTCGAGTCGCTCATCCACACCACGAAGCGTGGCATCGCCGACGGCATCCTGCGCTCGGAGGTGCTGCGCATCCAGCGTGACCTCGCCGCGAGCGGTGCTCTCGACGGCGCTGCGGGAGCGCTGGCGGGTGGCGCGGCTGGCCCGGGCGCGTCCGGGCCCGACGCCTCCGGCATCGACGTTCTCGACGACTCGGTCGCCGACGCGATCGCCGAACTGCTCACCTGCTTCCCGGTGTACCGCTCCTACCTGCCGCTCGGGCTCGACCAGCTCGAGGCTGCGGCGTCTCTTGCCGTGTCGCATCGGCCGGAACTGGCGTCCGCGATCGAGGCGATCCTCCCGGCGCTCTCGGATGCGTCGAACGAGGCCGCGAAGCGCTTCCAGCAGACCTCCGGCATGGTGATGGCGAAGGGCGTCGAAGACACGGCGTTCTACCGCTACAACCGGCTCACCTCGTTGAACGAGGTCGGGGCCGATCCGGGTGAGTTCGCGGTGGATGTGGCCGAGTTCCACAAACGCCAGGTGGCGCGCCTCCGGAACTACCCGCACGCCATGACCACCCTCTCGACCCATGACACCAAGCGCGGGGAGGACACCCGGGCACGCATCAGCGTCATCTCCGAGCTGCCGGAGGAGTGGGCATCCACTCTGCGCCAGCTCCGCTCGCTCACCCCGCTCGGCGACGCCCAGCTCGAGAACCTGCTCTGGCAGGCCATCGTCGGCGCGTGGCCGGCGTCACGGGAGCGGCTGCACGCCTACGCGGAGAAGGCCTCCCGCGAGGCCGGCGACTCGACCGGTTGGCTCGACGTGGACGAAGCTTTCGAAGCGAAGATGCACGGGCTCATCGACAGTGTGTTCGACAATCCGGCTGTGACCGCGATCCTGTCGGCGTTCATCGCGAAGGTGGAACAGCCCGGCTGGTCGAACTCGCTCTCGCTGAAGCTGCTGCAGCTCACCGCACCCGGTTCGCCCGATGTCTACCAGGGCAGCGAGCTGTGGGAGACGTCGCTGGTCGACCCCGACAACCGGCGACCGATCGACTACGCGAAGCGGCGCACACTGCTGGCGTCGATCGACGGCGGGCTGCGGCCGGCGATCGATGCGACCGGAGCGGCGAAACTGCTGGTCACGTCTCGGGCGCTGCGGCTGAAGCGCGACCGGCCGGGACTGTTCGAGGGCTACCGTCCGCTGGTCGCGACAGGTTCCGCGGCGGCTCACGTCATCGCGTTCGACCGCGACCAGGCCGTGACTGTCGCGACGCGGCTGCCCGTCGGTCTCGCAGCCGCCGGCGGCTGGGGCGACACCTCTCTCGAGTTGGATGCGGCGCGCGTCGTCGACGTGATCACGGGCCGGTCGTTCGACGGCTCCCGCATCCTTCTGGCAGACCTGCTCGATGAATACCCGGTCGCGCTGCTCGCGCCGGCAACCGAAGCGTAGAGGCGAAGCGACATGGCGATCAAACAGTTCGATGTGTGGGCGCCGCGGGCGTCAGCGGTGACGTTGCGGCTGCGGGAGGTGGGCGCCTCCGAAGAGGCGGTCGACCTCGCGGCGGCGACGGCGGCAGCGGGCGCCGACCCGGCGACGACGGATGTGGATGCCGCGGGTGCGGGTGCTGCGGGTGCCGGTGGCTCCACCGGCGGGCTCCGGTCGGTCCCGATGGAGCCGCGCGGCGACGGCTGGTGGACGGCTCCCGGCCTCGACGGGTTCCTCGAGGCCGACTACGGCTACGTGGTGGTTCCGGCCGACTCCGACACCCCGCCCGACGACGACGGGGACTCCTACGCCGATGCGGGCGCCGACGGCCCGGAGCCCGGCAGCGATCGCCTGGAGCCCGATTCGGAGCTGCAGCGGGCATCCGAGGGCCCGATCTACGATGCCGTGGCGCCGAGCGTCAGCGACGAGCAGGTGCTGCCCGATCCGCGTTCCCGTCGCCAGCCCTCGGGCGTGCACGGACTCTCTCGCACCTACGACCCGGCCACCTACACCTGGCACGACCAGGCGTGGAAGGGCCGGCAGCTCGCGGGCGGCGAGATCTACGAGCTGCACCTCGGCACCTTCACGCCCGAAGGCACGCTCGATGCCGCGATCGAAAAGCTCGACCACCTCGTGTCGATCGGCGTCGACTTCGTCGAGCTACTGCCGGTCAACGCCTTCAACGGCACGCACAACTGGGGCTACGACGGCGTGCTCTGGTTCGCCGTGCACGAGCTCTACGGCGGGCCGGAAGGGTACCAGCGCTTCGTGGATGCCTGCCATGCGGCAGGTCTCGGCGTCATCCAGGACGTCGTCTACAACCACCTCGGACCGAGCGGCAACTACCTGCCGCTGTACGGTCCATACCTGAACGACGCCGCCGCGAACACCTGGGGCTCGGCGATCAACCTCGACGGCCCGGGCTCGGCCGAGGTGCGCCGCTACATCATCGACAACGCGCTGATGTGGCTGAACGACTACCACGTCGACGGGCTGCGGCTCGATGCCGTGCACGCCCTGCACGATTCATCCGACCCCCACCTGCTCGCCGAGCTGTCGACCGAGGTGGATGCCCTCTCGAGCTTCCTCGGAAAGCCGCTCACCCTCATTGCCGAGAGCGACCTCAACGACCCCGTGATGTTCACCCCGCGGGAGAGCGACGGGTACGGGCTCGCGGGGCAGTGGAGCGACGACTTCCACCACGCGGTGCACGTCGCGCTCACGCGGGAGACCACCGGCTACTACGAGGACTTCGACTCGCTCGCGGCGCTCGGCAAGGTGCTGACCGAGGGGTTCTTCCACAACGGAACGTACTCGTCGTTCCGCGAGCGGAACCACGGCAAGCCGATCGACACGGCCCACACCTCGTCCTGGCGGCTCGTCGTGGCGAACCAGAACCACGACCAGATCGGCAACCGGGCGACCGGCGACCGGCTGACCGCGTCGCTGACGGATGGCCAGCTCGCCATCGCCGCGGTGCTGACGCTGCTCGGGCCGTTCACCCCGATGCTGTTCATGGGCGAGGAGTGGGCGGCCTCGACTCCGTGGCAGTTCTTCACGTCGCATCCGGAACCGGAGCTCGGTGAGGCGACCGCTCGCGGGAGGATCGCGGAGTTCGCGAAGATGGGCTGGGACGAGTCCTCGGTGCCCGACCCGCAGGACCCGTCGACGTTCGAGAACTCGAAGCTGGACTGGAGCGAGGCGGCGGGCGACGGTTCTGGTGCCAGCGCGGGCTCGGGCGCTGGTTCGGGTACCGGCTCGGGCTCGGGCGAGACGCGGCACACGAAGCTGCTGCGCCTGTACCGCGAACTCGCGGCGCTCCGCCGGGAGGCCCCCGAGTTCACCGACCCCCGCTTCACGCAGGTGGCGGTGCGGTTCGACGAAGAAGCGCGGTGGTTCGAACTCCGGCGCGGAGGCATCAGCATCCTGATCAACTTCGCGGACACCCCCATCGACGCCGCGACCATCGACCCCGGTGCGTCCGCGGGTGAACTGCTGCTCGCAACCCAGGACGTGCTCGCGGACGCCCGCCCCGCGGCACCCACCCTCCCCGCCACCGCGGAGGCCGCGACATCCACCGCCCCCGGCGCTGCCTTCCCCGAGCCCGGCGCTGCCGGCGCCACCCTCCCCGCCCACTCGGCCACGGTCTTCCGCCGCCCCTGACCCCACCCTGCCCCCACCCCCACCCTCCCCGCCCACCTGAAGGGCCCCATATCGCGCCAAGCGCGGACCCGGACGACGATATGGGGCCCTTCGGGTGCGCCGAACCGGGCGGGAAAGGTGGCGGCCCGGGGTCAGGCGGGCGGGGCGGGGTGGTCGGGGCGGCGGCGTTCGCGAGGGCCCGGCTCGACGAGCGAGGCGCGCTTCAGGATGTTGCGGCCGAACTTCTCGGCGACACGGTCGACCGTGACTTCCGCGTCGCGCCAGCTCGACGGGGCGGCGGACTCGTCCTCCCAGAGGGACGGCTGGTGCACGGTCTCGTGAGCTTCGACGAGATTCTCGGCCCGCACCCCGATCAACCGCACTCGCTGCTCGAGCCCGACATGGTCGAAGAGGTCGCGGGCGGCGTCGGAGATGGTTTGTGCGAGATCGGTCGGCTCGCTGAGCGTGCGGGACCTGGAGATCGTCGAGAAGTCGCTGAACCGCACCTTGAGCGCGACCGTCTTCGCGGCGAGCCCCGCCCGGCGCAGCCGCACCGCGACCTGGTCGGAGAGGCGGAGCAGTTCGAGGCGGAGCTGGCGGGGATCCGACATGTCGAACTCGAACGTCATCTCGTGCCCGATGCTCTTCTCCACCCGTTCGGTCACCACCGAGCGCCGGTCGTGACCGTTCGCCAGGCTGTGGAGCTTCTGGCCTGACGCTTCGCCGACCCGCGAGACCAGTGTCTGCAGCGGGGTGGCGGCGAGGTCGCCGACCGTGCGGATGCCGAGGCGGGTGAGCGCCTCGGCGGTGCTCGCGCCGACACCCCAGAGCGCGCCGACGGGCAGCGGGTGGAGGAACGCGAGCGACTCGGACGCCGGTACCACGAGCATCCCATCGGGTTTCGCGCGGCCCGAGGCCATCTTGGCGATGAACTTCGTCGATGCGGCGCCGACCGAGCAGGTGAGCCCGGTCTCGGCGAAGACCCGCGCCCGCACGGCAGCACCGATGGTGGAGGGCGAGCCGAGCAGCCGCCGCGCGCCCGCCACGTCGAGGAATGCCTCGTCGATGCTCAGCGGTTCGACGAGCGGCGTGACGTCGCGGAAGACGTTCATCACCTGCGCCGAGTAGTGCCGGTACTTCTCATGGTGGCTCGGCAGAACGATCGCCTTCGGGCAGAGCTGGAGCGCCCGGGCGGTGGGCATGGCCGAGTGCACGCCGAACCGCCGCGCTTCGTAGGTGGCGCTGGTGACGACTCCGCGGCCGCCCGCACCGCCGATGATGACCGGGAGACCGCGGAGTTCCGGATGCTCGAGAAGCTCGACCGAGGCGAAGAAGGCATCCATGTCGATGTGCAGCATGGTCGAGGTACCGTCGTCTGCGCCGCCCCCGAAGATACGCTCGCCCGCGCTGGGCATGGCACCGGATGTTGTGCGGCCGCCGCTGCGGGCCCCGGATGCTCGCCCACCGTTCTGGCCGGGCTCTGCCGCGCCGGGCGCTGCCGCCCCGGGCGCGGCCGCCCCTCCGGCACCCGACGAACCGGGCACGGGCGTGCGCGACGGAATCGGCCGGGACTCCCACCCCGCCGCCCGCTTCGCCTCGCTCACCCCTCCAGCCTAAGCGCCACCCCCGACACTCCCCCCTCCCCCCTTCCCCTCTCACCCTGCCCCTCCCATCCCATCCCGTCCCGCCCCAACCCGCCCCGTCCCGTCCCGTCCCGCCCCGTCCCGAGATCGAGTGGGCGATTTGGGCCCCACCTCAGGGATTTTGGGGCCCAAACTGCCCACCCGATGGGGTTTGAGGCTCTGGGGGGGTGAGACGGAGGGTGGGGGGTCAGGGGGTGCGGGCGCGGAGGAGGGCGGCGAGCTTGTTCGCGGTGTTGACGTTGCGCGCGGTGTAGACGGGGCCGAACTGTTTCCAGAAGGAGACGGGCACACGGCTGTTCGAGATGCCGTCGGGGTGCCAGGAGTAGACCGCATGCGGGCCTGCCGCGAACACTTCGGGCAGGGTGGAGGCCGCGTCGGGCAGCTCGACCGAGGTGGCGTCGAACGCAGCGGCGGCGGCAGGGCCGGCATCCGGGGCGGGGGCGGCATCGGGGGGCGGGGCGGCATCCGGGGCCGGGGCGGCAGCGGGGGGCTGGGGCAGGAAGGTGACGACGAGGCGCGAGAGGTCGGTGCCGATGGCGAGGAGCGGGTTCGCGTCGAGGATCGAGAGGAATTGGGCGGCCGACAGCACCACGAAGCCCGCGCGGAAGCCCGCAGCGGTCTCGAACGCGTGCTCGATCGCTCGGACATCCGCGAGCGCCAGCGGCCTGTCGGAGGCGAACACGACGTTGCCGCTCTGCAGCAGCGTCTTCACGTCGGAGAATCCGAGACCCTCGAAGATCGCCCTGAAGTCGGCCATCGTGATGCGGTTGTTTCCGCCGACGTTGATGCCGCGCACCAGCCCGACGTACTGCTGCGGAGCGCCCGCAGCCGCAGCACCAGCCGCAGCCGAAGCCGCGCCGGCAGACCCGCGCCCGCTCACAGCTCCGTCACCTGCCCGGCCTCCACCCGCCACTGCCGGTTCAGCGTGACGGTCTCGAGCATGCGGCGGTCGTGGGTGACGAGCAGCAGCGTGCCCTCGTAGGCGTCGAGCGCCTGCTCGAGCTGCTCGATGGCCGGCAGGTCGAGGTGGTTCGTCGGCTCGTCGAGCACCAGCAGGTTCACCCCGCGAGCCTGCAGCAGCGCCAGCGCGGCGCGGGTGCGCTCACCGGGTGACAGCGAGTCGACGGGGCGATCGACGTGATCGGCTTTCAGGCCGAACTTCGCGAGGAGCGTGCGCACTTCGGCGAGCGGCATGTCGGGCACGACTGCGGCGACGGCCTCGAACAGCACCGTCGAGCCGGCCAGGAGGGCCCTGGCCTGGTCGATCTCGCCGACGGCGACGCTCCGGCCGAGCGACGCCGTGCCCGAGGTGGGCTGCTGCGTGCCGAGCAGCAGGCGCAGCAGCGTCGACTTCCCGGCACCGTTCGGGCCCGTGATGCCGATCCGGTCGCCGCCGTCGACCTGCAACGACACAGGGCCGAGCGTGAACGACCCCTGCGAGGCGACAGCCGCGCCGAGCGTCGAGACCACCGCGCTCGAACGCGGGGCGGACCCGATGGTGAACTGCAGCTGCCATTCCTTGCGTGGTTCGTCGACCTCGTCGAGCCGGGCGATCCGGCTCTCCATCTGGCGGACCTTCTGCGCCTGCTTCTCGCTCGATTCCGCGGCAGCCTTCCGCCGGATCTTGTCGTTGTCGGGCGACTTCTTCATCGCGTTCCGCACGCCCTGCGACGACCATTCGCGCTGGGTGCGGGCCCGGCCCACGAGGTCGGCCTTCTTGGCGGCGAACTCGTCGTACTCCTCGCGCGCGTGGCGCCGGGCGGTCATCCTCTCCTCCAGAAAGGACTCGTACCCACCGTTGTACACAGAGATGCTGTTCTGGGCGAGGTCGAGCTCGACCACAGTCGTCACGCACCGCGCCAGGAACTCGCGGTCGTGCGACACGAGCACCACTCCCCCGCGGAGTCCCTTCACGAAGCTCTCGAGGCGGGCGAGGCCGTCGAGGTCGAGGTCGTTCGTGGGTTCGTCGAGCAGCACGAGATCGAATCGTGAGAGCAGCAGCGCCGCGAGCGCGACACGGGCGGCCTGCCCGCCGGAGAGCCCCGTCATGGGCAGGGTCACATCAAGCCCGAGGCCGAGGTCGGCCAGCGTGGCGGGAATCCGGTCATCCAGATCGGCGGCCCCGCTCGCCAGCCACCGGTCGAGCGCAACCGAGTAGGCGTCGGCGTCAGCCGTCTTGCCAGAGCCGAGCAGCTCGGAGGTTCGCTCCATCTCGAGGGTCGCCGCGGTCGCGCCGGTTCGCCGACCGATGTACTCGGCGATGCTCTCACCCGGGATGCGCTCGTGCTCCTGGGGCAGCCAGCCGACGAAGGCGTCTGCCGGAGCGAGCGAGACGGTACCCGCGAGCGGCGCATCCACTCCCGCGAGCAGCCGGAGGAGCGTGGTCTTGCCCGCCCCGTTCGCACCTGTCAGACCCACGACGTCTCCGGGTGCGACGGTGAGGTCGAGGCCGGAGAAGAGGGTGCGGTGGCCATGGCCGCCGGAGAGGCCCTTCGCGACGAGTGTTGCTGTCATGGTTCCAGTGTGGCAGGGGCTGGCGCTGTGGGAAGGCTCTCCACAGGTCCGGCGGCCAACGGCTGTGCCGAGCCTGCCTGTGGAGGAGACGAGATGGCCTGTGGAGGAGAGGGTGGAGGAGAGGAGCTACCGGCGGGGCGGGTGATCGGCGAGGATCTGGTTCACATCGATCTGCTTCAACAGGGCATCCCAGTCGATCTGCCGCGCTTCGGCTGCCACGCTCTCGTCAGCGAACGCCCGGCCGTTGCGGTGCACGACGACCCCGGCCGGAACGAGCCTGTTCAGCTCGGCGAGCACGGCATCGTCGACGGCCTCGCTGTCGAAGTCCGCGCCCACCTCGGCGATGTAATCGGCCGAGACCGTGTACGAGACGATTCCCACATCAACTTGGCTCATGGGGGGAGCCTACTCCGGAGACCTCACCGGCGGCGCCTCAATGGAGCCGCCCCAAGGGAGCTGAGTGCCCCACACCCCCGTTCGAGGGAACCTTCCCCCCACCCGGCCCAGGTCTGCTGCGACGACCCTGCGTCGACTCTAAGCTGGGTTCCACCAGACGGGGCGCCCACGCCCGCCGTCGTTTCGAGGGGGGAGCTCTTTTTCGTGGACCATTGGCTCAGCACCATTCCTCCCGTCCTGGTTCTGCTCGTCGTGTTCGCCTTCGTCGCGGTGGAGAGCGTCGGTGTGCCGCTGCCCGGTGAGACCATCCTCGTCGCGGCGACCCTCGTCTCCCTCGGCGGTTCCGTCTCCCCGTGGGCCGTCGCGCTCGCCGGCGCTCTCGGCGCCGTCGTCGGCGACTCCCTGGGCTACGTCATCGGCCGGCGGTTCGGGGTGCGGCTGCTGTACGTGCTCGCCAGGCGCTTCCCCTCCCGGTTCAGCCCCGACCGCATCCACCGGGCCATCGGCCTGATGAACCGCTGGGGCGCCCTCGCTGTCTTCGGCGGCCGGTTCGTCGCGTTCCTCCGGGTCATCGTCGGCCCGCTGGCCGGTACGCTCCGGATGCCGTACCGCCGTTTCCTCGTCGCCAATGTGGCGGGCGCTGTCGTCTGGAGCGGGGCCGTGACCCTCGTCGTGACGATGCTCGGCCGTGCGGCGGAGGAGCTCATCCACCAGTTCACCTGGATCGCGCTGCTCGCAGTGCTCCTCGGCATCGTGGTGGTCGCGACCATCGCGGTGTACCGCTCGCGCCGACGGGCGGCAGAAACGGCGGCGGCAGTCGCCACCGTTCCCGCAACGGCCGGTACCACCGCGACAGCGACCGGGGCCCCCGATGCTGCCACCACTGCCCCCGCCCTCACGATGAGCGACCTCTTCGAGACCGACGGAAGCCTCAGCCCCCTCGCCGCCTCGGCCGGGCTCACCCCGGGGACCGCCGGGAGCACTGCCGGCCCGGGCGTTGCGGGTATCGCGGGTGTAGGGGCCGCGCTCGGCGCTGTCTTCGCTCCCGTCGGCCTGGCCATCCGCCGCACCCCGTTCACCGCCTCGCTCCTCGGGCTCTTCCTCGTGGCGGCGGTCGCCACCGGGGCCCTCTGGGATCCGATCATCCAACGCAGCTGGTATCCCGACATCGCATACGGTGTGCCGTCGACGCTCGACGGCCGCTGGTGGACCGTCATCACGGGCACGTTCTTCGCGCGACTGCCGATCCACTACGCCATCCTCGTTGTCGGTCTCCTCGTCGGGGTCGGCTGGGCCGAGCGCACCTTCGGCACGTTCCGCGCGTTCGGCATCTTCGCCGGTGGCCAGATCGTAGCCGTCGTGGGCACCTCGTTCTTCCTGCTCTCCGCCCGCTCGTTCGACAGCGACTGGGCCAGCGCCCTCACAACGAACTACGACGTCGGGCCCTCCGGCGGGATCTTCGCGTGCCTGGCCGCCGTCCTGGTGACGCTCCGGGCCCCGTGGCGGCTCCGGGCACGGTTCGCCCTCTTCGCCTACGTCACCGTGTCGCTCATCTACATCGGCACCATGTCCGACATCCAGCACTTCCTCGGCGTGGTCGTCGTGATGCTGGTCGTGCCGTTCCTTCAGCCGCGCGGGAGCCGGGTCGGTCGGCCGAGCAGTCGCGAGTGGCGCATCCTGGCCTTCGCCAGCCTGGTCATCCTCGCAGTGGTCGAGGCTGTCGGCACGTTGCTCCCGTCCGACGACGCGGGCACCAGCGCCCTGGCCGGAACGAGCACCTGGATCGACGTCGCCGTCGACGTGCTCGTCATCGCCCTGATCGCGAACGGTGTGCGTCTCGGGCACCGCCTGCCCTGGGTGATCGGCGTGATCCTCGGGGTGTTCAACGTGCTCGAGTTTCTGGGCCTCGCCGTCTACGCGATCGTCGCGCGCGACTTTCCACCGAACCTGTTCGTCACCATGACGAACTCCTCCCTCTGGATCGCGCTGCTGGTCATACTCTGGCTCGGCCGCGGCGCGTACCGGGTACCGTGGCGGCGGTCGCGTCGCATCGTTCGCCAGACGACGGATGCCCGCAGGACCCCGCTCGCCATCCTCACGAACGACGGCGGCGGCACCCTGTCCTGGATGACGATGTGGGACGAGAACCAGTACTTCGTCACCGCCGACGGCCAGAGCTTTGTGGCCTACCAGCGCCGCTCGGGCGTCGCGCTCGCCCTCGGCGACCCGATCGGCCCGGCAGACCGGCTGGGTGCGACCATCGCCGAGTGGGTTGCCGAGTGCGAGCGGATCGGGTTGGCCCCGGCCCTGTTCTCGGTCTCCGATGCCACGCTGGCCGTCGCACCCGAGGGCTGGACGCACCTGCAGGTCGCCGAAGACACGATCATCGACCTGCCGACCCTCGAGATGACGGGAAAGAAGTGGCAGGTCATCCGTTCTGCTCTCAATCGGGCGGATCGCGAGAAGGTCACCTTCCGCATGACCACCCTCGCCGACGAGCCGTGGGAGATCGTCTCGCAGGTGCGTGCCATCTCCGAGGAGTGGGTCGGCGACAAGGCCTTGCCCGAGATGGGCTTCACCCTCGGCGGTGTCGACGAGGCGCTCGACCCGCACGTGAAGACCGCGCTGGCTCTGGATGAATCGGGCACCGTACAGGGCGTGCTGAGCTGGTTGCCCGTGTTCGGTGCCGACGACACCGTGCGCGGCTGGACCCTCGACCTGATGCGGCGGCGCGACGACGGAGCCTTCCGGCCCGTGATGGAGTACCTGATCGCGTCGTCGTGCCTGCACTTCCAGGCCGAGGGGGCCCTGTTCGTGTCGCTCTCGGGTGCTCCCCTCGCGCACGCCGCAGGGTACGAGGCGAGCGGGATCGACGCGGTGCTCGACTCGCTCGGCAAGGTGCTGGAGCCGCTCTACGGATTCCAGTCGCTGCACAACTTCAAGACGAAGTTCAACCCGCGCTACGAACGGATGAGCCTGCTGTACCGTGACGAAGGCGACCTGCCGAAGATCGCGCTCGGGCTCACGCGGGCGTTCCTGCCGCACGAGTCGCTGCTCGGCATCGCGAAGATGGGGCTGCAGCGCTGACCTGCTGCCGGGCATCCGTTCACCGGGAGAAGCTACCCTGAAGGTATGGAATTCAGGTACCTCGGCAACAGCGGGCTCAAGATCTCGGAGATCACCTACGGCAACTGGCTGACCCACGGTTCGCAGGTCGAGAACGAGGTCGCACGCGCCAGTGTGGCCGCGGCGCTCGAGAACGGCATCACGACGTTCGACACCGCCGATGCGTACGCCGCGACCGCTGCGGAGAAGGTGCTCGGCAAGGCGCTGAAGAACGAGCGGCGATCATCCATCGAGATCTTCACGAAGGTCTACTTCCCGACCGGCTCCGGCCCGAACGACACCGGTCTCAGCCGGAAGCACATCATGGAGTCGATCGAGGGTTCGCTGACCCGGCTCCGCACCGACTACGTCGACCTCTACCAGGCGCACCGCTACGACTACGAGACGCCCCTCGAGGAGACGATGACCGCATTCGCCGACATCGTGCGCCAGGGCAAGGCGCTCTACATCGGGGTGAGCGAGTGGACGGCGGCGCAGATCCGCGAGGCGGCATCGCTCGCCCACCGGCTCGGCTTCCAACTCGTCTCGAACCAGCCGCAGTACTCGATGCTCTGGCGCGTGATCGAGGCCGAGGTGGTGCCCGCCTCCGTCGAGGCCGGCATCTCGCAGATCGTCTGGTCCCCCGTCGCCGGCGGTGCGCTCAGCGGCAAGTACAAGCCGGGTGCTCCGGTACCCGAAGGATCGCGCGCGACCGATACGAAAGGCGGCTCGCAGTTCATGACCCGCTGGCTCGACGACGACACGCTCACCCGGGTGCAGAAGCTCCAGCCGATCGCCGACGAAGCCGGGCTCACCATGGCGCAGCTCGCGGTGGCGTGGGTGCTGCAGAACCCCAACGTCGCCTCGGCGATCATCGGGGCATCCAAACCCGAACAGATCGCGTCGAACGTCGCCGCCGCAGGGGTGAAGCTCGAAGCCGGGCAGCTCACGGCGATCGATGAGGCGCTCGGCGACCTCGTCACGCGCGACCCCGCGCTGACCGTGTCACCGGCCGCGCGGATCGGCTAGGCGGGGCTTCGGATGGATCGCGCCACACGTTTCTCCCTGCTCGGGCTTCTCGGGTCGTTCATCACCGTCGCCGCGGCGGTCGCGAGCGCCGTCACGCACGGCGCCTACGGCACGGTGTTCCTCATCATCATGCTCGCGGGCATCGTGTTCGCGGCGGTGATGGTGGTCTCGGCGCGCCTCGAGCGTCGCCGCATCCGCAAGCTGTCGGAGCCGCCGAAGCCCCTCCCGCCCACGATGCGCTTCCGCTAGCGGCGGCCGCGGCTCCGCCCCCGCGCCCGCGCGGCAGGCGCCTGGGCGCTCGCTCGTTGCGCCGGCCGCGACGCCCGCACGCCACCTGCGCGCGCCACTCGCCACCTCGACGGGTTCCGCTACGGATTGTCGCTTCCGCGCCTGCGCGCGCACGCGCGGAAGCGACAAACTGCGGCGGGAGCGCGGGCGGCGCGGCGCGGGGCTACGGCGCGGCGCGGGCGGGCTACGCCTCCGTGCGGCTGGAGCGCTCGGCGGCGGCGAGGCGGGCCAGGCGCTTCCGAGCCTGCGTCGCACTCGGCTCGTCGTGGCCGAGCATGTTGCCGATGACGCCGAGCATCGCCGCCGTCGACGCGCGGGCCGGCAGCGTCAGAGGGCCAAGTCGCGCGGGTCCGAGCCCGAGCATGTCGCGATACAGCGGCGGAATCGACGACACCGCCCCGTTGAAGAGCACCGCGTAGCCGGGCATCATCCCCTTGCCGAGCGGCGGGCGACGGATGAACTGCAGCGCCTCCGCGACCCGTTCGTCGCTCTTCAACACCCCCGCGTCGTAGAACGCCCGCAGTTGTGCAGCCAGCTCCGCCTCCGAACGGGGCGGATTCGGCACGCCCATCAGCTCCCCCGCTTTCGCCCACTCGCGCACATACGCGTCGGGTCCGCCCGGGATCGGAGTGCTCCAGAGCTTCGCGGTCGCGAGGAAGGAGTCGGTGAACGCCAGGTGCACCCACGACAGCAGCTCCGGATCGTTCGCCGAATACGGCTTCTCGATGTCCTTCGCATCGAGGTAGGTGCCGCGCACCTTCTCGTGCAACTTCAACACCCAGTTCGTCGTGCCCACGGCGGTGGCGGTGTCCGCATAGCTGACCGTGAAGATCCAGCGGATGGTGCCGGCCAGCCGCCCGAGCGGATCCTCCTTGTACCGCGACCAGTCGTGCACCCCGGCCATCGCCCCAGGGTGGAGCGCCTGCATGAGCAGTGCACGCACCCCCGCGACGATCGTCGCGGTCTGACCGTGCACAGCCCACGTCGCCGAGTCCGGCGCGAAGAAGCCGGCGTCGTCGCCGTTCTGCAGGTCGAGCACCCACTGGGGCTGGCCTTCGGGCTGGTTGGTGAAGATCGAGCGCAGTCGGTTGCGCATGGCTTCGGGGAAAATGCTCACCCCTCCAGTGTCTCCCGGCTCCGCGACGTCGCCGCACCCTTGACGCGGGACTCCCAGCAGGCTCCGGGCGTGCGGGCACAGCTCACCGCGCGGGCACGACTCAGCGTTCGAGCACGACTCAGCGTGCACGCACGACTCAGCGCGCGATGACCTCGACCGCCGCGGAGAAGAGCCCGGGCATCCGCTCGCCGACCGGCACGATCATCCGGCGCACCGGTGACTGCGAAGCGAGCAGCAGCCCCGCGGTGAACCGGTTGGCGCTGCCGGATGCCCGCCGCCACTCCCGTTCGTACTGAGCCGCCGCGCGAGCACCGACGCCGCGCGCACCCGCTCCGACCGCCTCGCCCTCCGGCGTGTCGTGAGCGCCCGCGATCACCCGCACCGCAGCCGCGGCCTGGGCGAACCCGATCCGCATGCCCTCGCCGGTCAGGGCGTCGAGGTACCCCGAGGCGTCGCCCGCCAGCAGCACCCGGCCCGACGCGTGCGCCTTCACCCGCTGCCGGAGCGGCCCGGCGCCGGCGACAGGCCCGGCAGGCTCTGCGCCGTTCAGGCGTTCGGCGAGCTCGGGGATGCGCGCCAGTTCGCCCTCGTAGTCCATCCCGCGCGGCCCGAGCATCGCGACGCCGATCAGCCCCTCGGCGACCGGGGTCACGTAGACCTCCACCCCGCCGCTCCAGAACACCTCGACGGCGTCGCTCCACGGTGCCAGGCGGTAGTGCCGGCGGAGCCCGTAACGCCTGGCCCGGGCAGCCGGCACCTCCAGCCCGACGAGCCGCCGGATGCCTGAGTGCAGCCCATCGCAGCCGATCAGCCACCGGCTCCGGATGCCCGATCCGTCACCGAGCGTGACGCCGACCCCCCGGGCATCCTGCGCCACCTCGACGACCCTGCCCTCGAGCCGCTCGACACCGAGCTCGGCCGCCCTCTCATGGAGCGCGCGGGACAGCTCGGTGCGGCGCACACCGCGACCGGATGCTCCGCGAAAAAGGTGCTGCGCCGCACGAGCGCCATCGTGGTATCCGATCCCGGCGATCGGATGCCCGTGCGGGCGCACTCCGAGCCGTTCGAGCTCAGCGAGGGCGCCCGGCATGAGTCCCTCACCGCACGCCTTGTCGACCGGGCCGGTGCGCGGTTCGACGACGAGCACACGCAGACCGGCCAGGCGCGCACCGATCGCCGCAGCCAGCCCCACGGGTCCGCCGCCGACCACGAGCACATCCGGATTCTGCATGCGTCTCTCCTCAGCCCTCGCGAACACCCTGGCTGAGCCCGAACGCCAGCGCCCGCTCCTCCGTCGGGATGCGGAACCGCACCAGCAGCACGAGGTTGACCACCGAGAACACCAGCGCGGTGATCCAGGCGGTGTAGACGAGCGGCAACGCAACCCCCTCGGCGACGACCGCGACGTAATTCGGGTGCCGCAGGAACCGGTACGGCCCCCGATCGACCAGCGGGAGGCCCGGAACGATGATCACGCGAGTGTTCCAACGCGGCCCGAGCGTACCGATGCACCACCACCGGAGACCCTGGCAGGCGAGCGCGACGACCAGCATCGGCCACCCGAGCCACGGGAGGAACACCCGATGCAGCAGGAAGACCTCGAGCAGGGAGGCCAGCAGCATTCCCGTGTGCAGGCTGACCATGAACGGGAAGTGGTTGCGGCCGAACTCGACTCCCCCACGGGCGAACGCCCAGCTGGCGTTCCGCGTGGAGACCCGCAGTTCGACCAGCCGTTCGACACCCGTGGCGAGGATGAGCGCGGCGTAGAACAGCATCAGCTTGTCTCAGGCCACTGCAACAGCACGATCTCGGCGCACACTCCAGGGCCGAGAGCGAAGAGCAGTCCGAGGCTCCCCGAGTCGAAATGGCCCCGTTCGAGCGTCATCGCCAGGACATCGAGAATGGATGCCGAGGACATGTTGCCCTTCTGGGCCATCGACTCCCAGCTGATGTCGAGGGCGTCTTCGGGCAGGGAGAGCGCGGAGGCGAAGGACTGCAGCACGCGGGGGCCTCCCGGGTGCGCGAGCCAGACGTCGATGTCGTCCACCGCGCAGCCGTGCTCCTCCAGGAAGCCGACCACATCAGCGTCGAAATGCTCGTCGATGACGTCGGCGACCCCCGCCGTGAGTACGATCCGGAAGCCGCTCTCCCCCGGGTTGAAGCCCAGCACGCTCTCGGTGCCGGGGTACAACCGGCTGCGCGAGTCGAGCACATCGGGTCCCTGCCCGGGCAGGGTCTTCGCGCGCTCGTCCCCCACCATCACGACGGCGGCCGCGCCATCGCCGAACAGACCGCTCGCGACCAGGTTCGCCATCGAGTCGTCGCCGCGTTGCACGGTCAGTGAGCAGAGTTCGACGGAGACGAGGAGCGCGACGGCATCCGGCTGACCCAGCAGGTAGTCGTTGAGCCGGGCGATGCCCGCGGCGCCTGCGACGCAGCCGAGGCCGAACATGGGCACGCGTTTGACATCGGAACGGAAGCCGAGGCGGAGCGCGAGCAGCGCATCGACCGAGGGAGCGGAGATGCCGGTCACCGACGTGAAGATGACGTAGTCCACGTCTTCGGGTGCGAGAGCAGCTTTCGCCAGTGCCGCTGTGACGGCCTTCTCGGCGAGTTCGACGGCTGCGCCGATGAACAGATTGTTGGTGAGCGTGAAGTTCAGGTCGCTCTCGCGGTACCAGTCGTAGGGCATGACCAGGTGTCGCCGGTCGACCCTGCTGTTCGCGTGGAGCCGGTTCAACAGGGCTCGTTTCGCGGGATCAGAAGTGATGAGCGGACCGAGGAGTTCGGTGATCTCGGACTGAGTGTAGGACTGTGGCGGGAAGGCAGTGGCGACCCCCGAGATGCGTGGCATTTTTGCACGCTACCACGAGCGGGGCGAGCATCCTGCGGCTGACCGGCGCGACGAACCTGTGCTAAGCCGGAGCTAGAGCTTCTCACCCGTCTCCTTCCGTCGCCGAGGGATCAGCGGAAGAGCCAGCACCGGCAGCACCGCGGTCAGGGCGAAGGATGCTGCGAAGCCGACCGCTCCGATCAGGAGGCCCACCAGAGGGGCTGTCGCCGCAGCGGCGAGGAACTGTGCGGTGTTCTGGGCCCCCAGCGCCCGGCCCGACCATCGGCTCCCCGCGATCTCGGCCACGGCGGTGAAGGCGAGGCCGTTGTCGGCGACCGTGACCGTGGAGGCGAGCACGACCGCGAACGCAGCGAACCCCGAGAGCTCGAGCCAGTCGGTGAGGGCCAGAACGAGCATCACGAGGCTGGCCAGGGCAGCAACGACGCGGAGCGGGCCCATCCGGCTGCCGACCCTGTCGGAGACGATACCGACGACGATGCGGCCGAGCGCGCCGACGAACTGGGCCAACCCGACGACCACACCGGCCAGCAGGGGCGGCCAGCCCTCCGACGAGATGAGCCAGACCAGCGCGAACGTCGACACCACGAACTGCGGCACGACGAGCAGCACGGACACCGAGTGGATCTGCCAGAGCAGCGAACTCGACCGGTACGGGTTCGCGCGCTTCCGCGCCGCGGCGGCCTCGGCAGCGGGGGCTGTCGCGCCGGAGCCTGTCGCGCCGTTCGGTTTCGGCGAACGCGGGGGGTCGGTGATGAACAGCAGTGCCGCGAGCGCCGCGATGACGACGATGACCAACGGGAAGACCAGGGCCGCCGACAGGCCTCCCCCGGCGGCCAGGGGCGGAACGACGATCGCCGACACGGCCACCCCGAGAGGCTGCGCCATCTGGCGGATGCCCATGGCGAGGCCCCTCCGATCCGGCGGGAACCAGCCCACGACGAGCCGGCCCCCCGCGGCATTGGCGCTCGCCGCTCCCATTCCGGCGACCAGGAAGAAGATCCCGGTGGAGACGAGGTCGCCGGACAGGACGGCACCCAGCGCAGCGACGGACGTGATGGCGAGGCCCGCACCGATGACCCAGTGCTCCCCGACCCGGTCGGCCAGCGCTCCCCACAGGATGAGCGTCAGCACCATACCGACAGACGGCGCCGCCACCAGGAGCCCCGCCTCGGCCAGGGAGAGGCCGCAGTCGGCATGTAGCGACGGAACGAGGAACGCCGGCGTGGTCACGACGATCGTGCCTGCGACCTGGGAGAACAGGCCGAGGGCGAGCATGACCCAGGGCCGGACGCCGAGGGGGGCCTTCTGGATGGTGGTCGCGGCTGGGCTCTGCATGAGTTCGATCATAGTGGTATACCAAAGCGGTATACCACTGTGCTATGCTCATTTTTGTGACCGAACCAACGCAGACCCCCTCCCAGACCGAGCACATCTACGCCCAGCTCAGGCAGAGCATCCTGGCGCTCGACGTTACACCGGGTGCCCGGCTCACCGAGCGTGGGCTCGAAGCCGACCTGTCGGCCTCCCGCACGCCCGTCCGCGCCGCGCTCATGCGCCTCGAGTCCGAAGGGCTCGTGCAGCGAGACGGGAGGGGCTGGATGGTCGCACCGATCGACCTCGGCGAAGTCGAGTCCCTGCTCGAGCTGAGAGAGGCGGTCGAGTGCGCAGCAGCCCGGCTCGCCATCCAGCACGCGAGCGATGACGACCTCGAAGCACTCGACGAACTCCTGCGATCCTTCGACCCGCGCGATTCGCAGGAGGCCGGCCATCGGATGGGAACCGACTTCCATGTCGAACTGGTCCGCCTGAGCGACAATCCCTTCATGGTGGCCTCGACCGTCTCCTCGATGACTCGGCTGTCACGAACCCGGTGGCTCGAAGTGCGTACGGAGAAGTCGCGGGCACTGGCGGTCTCCGAACACCGCGCGATCGTCGGGGCACTGAAGGCGCGCGACGCCGATGAGGCCACGAGGCTGGTGGCGCTGCACATCGAGAACACGAAGGAGAGGCTCTCGATCTCCCTCGACGAGGAGCGGTCGAAGAGCCTCCGGGCGCGCGGCTTCGTGGTTCTGCGGGGGCTCGGCCGTGCAGCGGAGTGACGCGCTACCAGCCGAGGGTGCCGGGCGCTCCCTTGAACGGGCCGACGACACGCGACGTGATCCAGCCGCCGTAGAAGTCACCGTCCTGGCTGACCACCGTCTCACCGTCGACCGTGCACGAGTCCATTTCCGCGGGGTACACCGCGACCCGGCCGGCCAGCGCCTCGTAGCCCTTCGAGGGCGAAGGGTAGAACCAGGCGGCTCCGACGGCGCTCTGGCCGCCGCCCGTCACACTCAGGTAGCGCGCGGCCCCCTTGAACTCGCAGAACGAGCTCCCGGCAGCATCCGAAAGCACCCCCGGCGCGAAGGCCTCGCGCGGCAGGTAGTAGACGGGTGGATGACTCGTCTCGAGCACTCGCACCGAATCGGTCGTGTCGACGATCGTCTGGCCGCCGAGCGTCACCACGATGCGCTCGTCGCTCGCCTCGACCCGGGGCGGGCGGGGGTAGTCCCAGACCGATTCCTGGCCGGGTGCCGGCACGACTCTCTGGGAACGCGATGGCTGCATAGCCCGAGCCTAGACGGGGCGGCTGAGAAGGGAAACCACAACGCGGCCACCCTTGGTCGCCTGGCTGCCGAGCTGTTCGAAACCGAGCCGCGTATGGAACACCAGCGAACCCGGGTTCGGCGGTTCCAGATTCACCTCGCAGAACACCTCCGCACTGTTCGATGCACGTGCGGCGTCGAAGAGATCGTCGTAGAGCACCTGTCCGAGACGGCGCCCCCGCGCCCCGTCGGCGACGACGATGCGGTCCACGTAGAGAAAACTCGTCGAGCGGTTCGAGAACCAACGATAGTTCTCGCTGTCATAGGGAGCACCCGGGAGCAGCGCCAGGGCGAAGCCCAGGGGCATCCCCTCGTCGGAGTCGTCGACGACCACCACGGCACGGTGACTGAGCGCCACGAGGGCAGCCAGGCTCATCTCGTCGAGGTCATTGACGGCCGGCACCGCCTCGTTGTTCATGGCGAGCACGGCGGGCAGATCATCCGGTCGGAGGTCACGGGTCAGGGCGGTCACCCCTCGACGGTACACGCGGAATGCCCGGGCGAGCCCGGGGCTTTACTCTTGAGAAAGAAGGAGACTCACCATGGACATCGACTGGATCAGCCTCCACGAGACGGCGCACACCGAGTTCGGCCGTCGACTCGCCGCCGTCGTCGACTGGTCAGCACCGACCCCCGACACCGACTGGAACACGCACCAGCTGGTGCAGCACGTCATCGAAGAACAGCAGTGGGTGCCGCTCCTGTTGGCCGGCCGCACGATACGCGAAGCGCAGCCCCTGATCGCGAGGCTGGGCGACGACCTGATCGCCGAGTGGCACAAGTACTCCACCGCTGCGGCCTCGGCGTGGTCCAAGGCCGACCGTGAAGCGCCGGTGCATGTCTCCTACGGCACCATCCCTGCTCATGAGTACCTCCGTGAGCAGGTCTCCGACGTGACCATCCACACGTGGGATCTCGCCCGCGCCACCCACTCCAGCGACACTCTCGCCCCGGCCCTCGTCGAGGCGGTCTACACCGTCTTCGAACCCCAGAAAGACACCCTGGAGGCGAGCGGGCTGTTCGCCTCCCCCGTTCCGGTCGCGGGCGACGCTCCGCTCCAGACCCGACTGCTCGCCCTGACCGGCAGGGACGACCGGGTGTGACTTCCGAACCAGCGCGCGACCGCCCCGCCATCCGCCATGACATCGACCTGCCCGACCTCACCGGTCGGCGGGCACTGGTCACGGGAGGCAACTCCGGACTCGGCCTCGAGACGGCCGCTCGCCTGGCTGCGGCCGGAGCCCACGTGACGATCACGTCCCGCTCCAGAGAGAAGGGCGAGGCTGCGCTGGGGCAGTTGCGCGGCCGCATTTCAGATGAGCACGCTGAGCTCCACCTCGCCGCGCTCGACTTGGCGAACCTCTCGTCTGTGGCGCGGCTCGCCGACGAGCTGGTCTCGTCCGGGCATCCGCTCGACCTGCTGTTCAACAACGCGGGAGTGATGGCCGTTCCAAGGCGCACCCCCACCGATGACGGCTTCGAGCTGCAGTTCGGCACCAACCACCTCGGCCACTTCGCCCTCACAGGCCGACTCATGCCCGCGCTCCTCCGTGCCGACCATCCCCGGGTCGTCACGATGTCGAGCATCGTGCACTGGATCGGGCGACTCGATTTCGATGACCTCCAGCGGGAGCACCGGTACAACGCGTGGACGGCCTACGGCCAGTCGAAGCTCGCAAACCTGATGTTCGCCAAGGAACTCGGCCGACGCAGCCAGGAACACGGCTGGGAGATCACCAGCGTCGCCGCCCACCCCGGCTTCAGCCGCACCAACCTCCAGTCGTCGGGCCCGAACCTCGGCCGGGCAAAACCCCGCACCAGCTCGGGGCGCGGCCTCACCGTCCCGGGGCTGTCGCAGTCCGCTGCGGAAGGAGCCCTGCCCGAACTCTTCGCCGCAACGACGCCAGAAGCCCTGAACGGTGACTACTACGGCCCGTCCGGCCTGTTCGAGCTGACCGGCAGCCCCGGCTTCGCCCACTTCACCAAGCGCGCGGAGAAGGAACGGGCCTCCCGTCACCTGTGGTCGGTATCGGAGGAGCTCACCGGGGTGACCTTCCCCTCAGACTGACCGCCTGGGCGAGGTGCAGGCCGCGGGCGACGCGGCCCCGCTCAGATTCCGAAGTCGCCGAAGTCGCCGCCGAAATCGGACCCGAAGTCTGTCTGGCCATCGAAGCCGGATCCTCCGTCGTCACCCGCCAGGACGGTTCCGTCGTCGACCGCACCGGCGTCTGTGCCAGAACCATCGCCGCCAGAACCATCGGCGCCCGAAGCATCGTTGCCCGATCCGTCCGCCGCTGCCGCCTCGGACCCGTCGCCCGTGCCGTCCGAGGCCTGGTCGTAGCCGACCGAGTCCGGGATGAACGCCTGCGCGATCGCCGACCCGATGACGAACCCGGCCACCGAACCGAGCAGCGAACTGGCGAACATCCCGCCGAACCCGAGTCCGCCGCCTCCACCGCCGAGACCAGCCGCGCCCGTACCACCGCCGGCGCCGGCCGCGCCGCGGCCCGCGAACGACTTCTCGAGCATGCCGGGCTGGCGGAGCTCCGACCGCGTCGCCGATCGCGCAAGGGATGCCGGCGACTCGTCGACCGGAGCGTCACCCGCGGAAGCGTTCTTCGTGAGTTCGTCGAACACCAGCGCACGCTGCTCGGTCGTCAGCTTTCCGAACGCTTCCGTGTGCACCTGCTCGATCGTCTCGGGCGGCGCGGTGCGCAACAGGTAGCGGTAGCGTTCGACCGCGATCTCGTCTTCACTGCGCGCCCCGGTCTGCCGGGCATCCGGAGCCCCCGTCGGTCGAGTCTCCGCGGGGGACTCTTCGCGGCCCAGGATCCGATCCAGAAAACCCATCGTTCTTCTCCCTCAAATGTTCCGACCGTGGTTGCTCCGTGGCGACCCGGCACCCTCCACGCTAGGGCGTGAGTTCGAGTCTTCGCTGAGCGAGCACGCGCCTCCGAGCGACGGAGGCGCGTGACATCCTCACCGTACCGGCCGGCTCAGCGGCCGGCCCATGATGGCCGACGTCAGCGCCTCGATCGGTTCAGCCGCCGCCAACGGATTGGACAGCAGCCGGAAGTCGACATGCCCGAGCTGCGGCAATGCGAACCTCTCCCCCACGATCACCAGATCGTCCGGGATCAGCGACTGCGGGAAAACGGCGATGCCGAGCCCCGCGCGCACTGCCGCCAGCATGCCGTTCACCTCCCGGGTGTTACAGGTGATGCGCCAGGTGCGCCCGCTCGCCTCGAGGGCGTCGATCGCGCTCTGCCTGCTGATGCTCGGAGCCTGGTACACGATCAGCGGCACATGCGCCCCCGGCTCGATGGTCGTGCGCTCCTGCCCGACCCAGACCAGGTCGTCGCGGCGCACGAGGGAGCCCTCATCCGAGTCCGAGAGTTGTTTGATGAAGATCAGGTCGAGCTGGCCGCTCTTCAGCCGCCGGTAGAGCGGGGTGCTCTGGTTCACCGTCAGCTCGAGGTTGATCTGCGGGTACAGCTGACGGAAGTGCCGGAGGATGCGCGGCAGCTGGGTGATCGCGAGATCGTCGGCGGCACCGAAGCGGAGCCGTCCGCGCATCGCTGACCCCGAGAAGTAGGCCTCGGCAGAGGAGTGCGCCGCGAGGATGGTTCGGGCGAACCCCGCCATGGCGTCGCCGTTGTCGGTGAGCCTCACGTCCCTGGTGTCGCGGGCCACCAGCTGCCGCTTCGCCGCCTCCTCGAGCTTGCGGATGTGCTGGCTGACCGTGGGCTGGCTGATGCCCAACCGGCTCGCCGCGAGCGTGAAACTGTGTGTTTCGGCTACAGCAAGGAACGTGGCCAACAGCACCGGATCGAACACGGGACGCACCTCTCATTCGAAAACGTAATGTTACTAATAGTCGCGATTCACCCTAACAATGAACACGATACCGGTACCGTCGAAAGGACATATACGAAACTTCTGAGGTTCTTCCGTGACTCCCCCCCACCACTCCGCACTGCAGCAGACCGCTCCCCTGGCCATCATCACCGAACGCCCGGCCTGGCGGGACACCCTCATCTCGCTCCGGATCCGCAACTACCGCCTCTTCACCTTCTCGAACATGCTCTCCATGACCGGCACGTGGATGCAGCGCATCGCCCAGGACTGGCTCGTGCTCGAACTCTCCGGCAGCGTCGCCGCCGTGGGCATCACCGTCGCCATGCAGTTCGCGCCGATGCTGCTGTTCGGGCTCTTCGGCGGAGTGTTCGTCGACCGCCACTCCCGGCGCGCCATCCTCATCGGCACCCAGATCGCGCTGTTCCTGTTCGCCTGCCTGCTCGCCGCCCTCACCCTCACCGGTGTCGTCGAGGTCTGGCACGTCTACGTGATCGCCTTCCTGGTCGGTTCGGTCACCGTTCTCGACAATCCGGCCCGGCAGGTCTTCGTGAACGAGCTGGTCGGGCCGGCGAACCTGCACAACGCGATCAGCATCAATTCGTCGGTCTTCCAGCTCGGCGGCCTGGTCGGTCCTGCGGTGAGCGGGGTGCTGCTGGTGGCGGTGGGGGCCGGATGGTCGTTCGCCATCAACGCCGTCAGCTGCCTGTTCGTCGTGGCCGCGCTGCTGATGTTGAAGGTCGACGAACTCCACCCGATGCAGCAGGCCCTGCGCGCCAAGGGGCAACTGCGCGAGGGGCTCCGCTACGTGGCATCCAAACCCGCCATCCTCTGGACGATCATCATGATCGCGGTGCTCTCGCTCTTCACCTTTTCGATGCCCGTGCTGCTGGCCGCCTTCGCGAACGACGTCTTCGTGGTCGGCGCGAGCGGGTACGGACTCTTCAACTCGCTGCTGGCGGTCGGAGCCTTCACGGGAGCGATCGCCTCGACGCGCCGCCGCGGCATCCGGCTCCGTACTGTCATCATCAGCGCCGGCGTGTTCGGCCTGCTCCAGGCGCTGGCCGGATTCATGACGAACCAGCTCTTCTTCTCGGCCGTGCTGATCGGAGTGGGCTTCGCCAACCTGCTCTTCATCACGGGCGCCAACTCGCTCGTGCAGATCTCGTCGAACACCACGGTGCGCGGCCGCGTGATGTCGGTCTACGTGCTGGTGCTGCTCGGCGGCCAGGCCATCGGCGGACCGCTGATGGGCTTCATCGTCGAGACCTGGGGCGCCCACGTGGGCATGGCGATCTCGGGGTTGGTGCCGGTGTTCGCGGCCTCCGTGATCGGTGTCATCCTCGCGCGCCAGGGGCGGCTCCGCCTCCGGCTGCACCTGCTGCGGGCCCCGCGGTTCGTGAGCATCGAGCCGCACCCCGGTTCGACTGGTACAGCCGCCCGAACGCAGTTGGTGACGAGCAGGACGCCCGGCTGAGCATCGGGGGGGCGGGGGGCAACCGTCTGGTGGGGCAGCTGACGGCGACTCGGATGCCCGGCTGAGCATCCGGCGTCGACCGACGTGGCAGGATTCCCCTCATGACCACTTCCCGGCCCGCCGCCCCTCGGCTGATGCACCGTTCCGCCGCCCGCGTCATCACAATGCTGATCGTCGGGGTCGTGGCGGGGGTACTCTGCGGGCTGCTCGGCTACTGGGCGGGAGCGGCGGTCGTGGGCTGGATCTTCGCCGCGGCCATCTACATCGGAGTGGTCGCGGTGCGAACCCACGGGATGGCTGCCGACCAGACAGCGAAGCACGCGACACGGGAGGATCCGTCGCGCGGGGCGAGTGAGCTGCTCATCCTGTTGGCGAGTCTCGCGAGCATCGCGGCCGTGGTGATCGTGCTGCTCGGGTCATCCGACTCGCGCGGTGTCGAGCGCTTCGGCGTCGGCGCCCTGGCCGTGCTGAGCCTGACGCTGTCGTGGATGCTCGTGCACACACTCTTCATGCTGCGGTACGCGTCGCTCTACTATCGGGGGCCTGATGGCGGGATCGACTTCAACCAGAAGGAACCGCCGCGCTACAGCGACTTCGCGTACATCGCCTTCACGATCGGCATGACCTACCAGGTGTCGGACACGAGCTTCCAAACGAGCGACTTCCGCTCGGCGGCCCTCCGGCACGCGCTGCTGTCGTACCTGTTCGGGGCGGTCATCCTGGCGGCGACGATCAACCTCATCGCCGGGCTCGCCGGCTGAACGGGGGCTGTCGCCGGCTGATGCCGGCAACAGCCGGGTCAGGCGTTCGCGCGCTCCAGCACCAGCTCGCGCACGCGCGCTGCATCAGCCTGGCCCTTCATCGCCTTCATCACGGCGCCGATGACGGCCCCGGCGGCCTGCACCTTGCCGTCGCGGATCTTCGCGAGCACGTCCGGCTGCGACGCGAGTGCGTCGTCGATCGCCGCGATGAGCGCCCCATCGTCGGAGACGACGGCGAGCCCACGGCCCGCAACCACCTCGTCGGGCGTGCCCTCACCGTCGATGACACCCTCGAGCACCTGGCGGGCGAGCCGGTCGGTGAGCGTTCCGGCGTCGACCAGCGCGACGAGTTCCGACACGTGCAGGGGCGACACCAGCGTCGAGGCGTCCACCCCGCGAGCGTTGGCGACTCGCGCGATCTCTCCGGTCCACCATTTGCGGGCGGACTGGGCGGAGGCCCCGGCGGCCGTCGTCTCGATGATCTCGGTCAGGAGACCCGAGTTGACCACGTCCTGGAACTCCAGGTCGGTGAAGCCCCAGTCCGCCTTCAGCCGGCGCCGGCGAACGGCAGGCGCCTCGGGGAGCGCAGCGCGCAGCTCCTCGATCAGTTCGGCGGAAGGTTCGACCGGCAGCAGGTCGGGCTCCGGGAAGTAACGGTAGTCGTCAGCGTCGCTCTTCGGCCGGCCCGCGGAGGTCTGCCCCGTGTCTTCGTGCCAGTGGCGGGTCTCCTGGATGATCGTTCCGCCACCATCGAGAATCGCCGCCTGGCGCTGGATCTCGTACCGGATCGCGCGCTCGACCGACCGCAGCGAGTTGACGTTCTTCGTCTCGGTGCGGGTGCCGAGCTTTGCGGCCGGTTCCCCGGGACCGGTGCGGCGGCGCAGCGAGATGTTCGCGTCGCAGCGCAGGTTGCCGCGTTCCATCTTCGCGTCGGAGATGCCGAGCGACACCACGATGTCGCGGATCGTCGAGACGTAGGCCTTCGCCAGCTCGGGCGCGTCGTACTCGGCGCCGTAGATGATGTCGGTGACGATCTCCACCAGCGGAACCCCCGCGCGGTTGTAGTCGACGAGCGAGTACTCGGCACCCTGGATGCGGCCCGTCGCCCCGCCGACATGCGTCAGCTTGCCGGCATCCTCTTCCATGTGGGCCCGCTCGATCGGCACCGTGAAGAGCCGCCCGTCCGGCAGTTCGACCTCGACCGAACCACCGAAGGCGATGGGCTCGTCGAACTGCGAGATCTGGTAGTTCTTCGCCAGGTCGGGGTAGAAGTAGTTCTTGCGGGCGAAGCGCGACGAAGGTGCGATCAAGCAGCCGAGAGCCAGCCCCAGGCTGATCGAGTACTTCACCGCCTGCTCGTTCACCACCGGCAGGGAGCCCGGGAGCCCGAGGTCCACCGGCGTCACGTTCGTGTTCGGTTCACCGCCGAAGAAGTTCGGAGCGTCGGAGAACATCTTGGTCTTCGTGTTCAGCTCGACGTGCACCTCGAACCCGAGAACCGGCTCGAACAGCTCGAGAGCCCTGTCGTAATCCATCAATTCGGCCTTGGCCATCAGACTGCACCTTCTTCGGACGCGAACATTTCCTGCGGGGCGAGATCCGGGGCCTGGCTGAGCAGGGCGTGGCCCCAGCGGTCTTCGAGCAGCGCTTCGAGCGTCGCTCCCACCGAGTAGAGCCGGGCATCCTCACGCGCCGGCGCCATGAACTGGATGCCCACCGGCAGCCCGTCTTCGGGCGCGAGCCCGACGGGCAGGCTGATCCCGGGCACGCCTGCGAGGTTCGCCGGGATCGTGGTCAGGTCGTTGAGGTACATCGACAGCGGGTCGTCGAGCTTCTCGCCGAGCTTGAAGGCTGTGGTGGGCGCGCTCGGGCTGACCAGCACGTCGACGTCGGAGAAGACCCGGGCAAAGTCGCGCTGGATGAGCGTGCGCACCTTCTGCGCGCTGCCGTAGTACGCGTCGTAGTAGCCGGCGCTGAGGGCGTAGGTGCCGAGGATGATGCGCCGCTTCACCTCCGGGCCGAAACCGGCCTCCCGGGTTGCCGCCATCACGTCTTCGACCGTGCCGCCGCCTGTGGGGTTCACGCGGAGGCCGAAGCGCACGGAGTCGAACTTGGCGAGGTTCGACGAGGCCTCGGCGGGCAGGATCAGGTAGTACGCCGCGATCGCGTACTCGAAGCTCGGGGTGCTGACCTCGACGACTTCTGCTCCGGCCGAGGTGAGCAGCTCGAGAGCCTCCTGGAATCGCTGGGTGACGCCGGCCTGGAAACCATCGCCGCCGAGTTCCTTCACGACGCCGATCTTCAGGCCCTTCAGACTGAGGTTCTGCTGGCCGGCCCGGGCGGCTGCCGCGAAACTCGGCCAGGCGTCCTTCAGGCTGGTCGAGTCGCGCGGGTCGTGGCCACCGATCACGTCGTGGAGCAGCGCAGCGTCGAGCACGGTACGACTGACCGGACCGACCTGGTCGAGGCTCGAGGCGAGGGCGATGGCACCGTAGCGGGAGACACCGCCGTAGGTGGGCTTCATCCCCACCGAACCGGTGACGGCTGCAGGCTGGCGGATCGATCCGCCGGTGTCGCTGCCGAGGGCGAGGGGCGCCTCGAAAGCGGCGACGGCAGCGGCCGAACCACCGCCGGAACCGCCGGGGATCCGGTCGAGATCCCACGGGTTGTGTGTCGGACCGTAGGCGGAGTGCTCAGTGGAGGACCCCATGGCGAACTCGTCCATGTTCGTCTTGCCGAGCGGAATCAGGTCGGCATCGCGGAGCTTGAGCACGACCGTCGCATCGTAGGGCGGCACCCAGCCCTGGAGGATCTTCGAGCCGGCCGTCGAGGGCATGTCGATGGTGCAGAGCACGTCTTTGATGGCGATCGGAACGCCGGCGAGCGCGCCGAGCGTCTCACCGGCGGCGCGCCGGGCATCGACGGCTCTCGCCGCGGCCCGGGCCCCGTCGGCCGCGACGTGCAGGAACGCGTGCACGTCCGAGTCGACAGCATGGATCCGGTCGAGGTGGGCATCCGTCGCCTCGAGGCTCGAGACGTCACCGCTCGCGAGCTTCGACGCGAGGTCGGCCGCGCTCAGGCGGGTCAGGTCGTGGCTCACTGCTCTTCTCCCAGGATCGCGGACACCCGGAAACGGCTGCCGTCATGGTCGGGCGCACCCGAGAGCGCCTGTTCCTGCGTCAGCGTGACGCCGACGACGTCGGGGCGGTAGACGTTGGCGAGCGGGATCGGGTGGCTGGTCGCGGGCACGTCGGGCGTGGCGACCTCGGTCACCTTGGCCACGTTCTCGACGATGGCGGCCAGTTCACCGGTGAGCTTGGTGATCTCGTCGGGCGAGAGGTTGATGCGCGCCAGACCCGCGAGGTGTGCGACCTGCGCGGTCGTGATCTCACCGGGCTCGCCCGATCCGGCCGGACGGCTGTTGGCGCTCGTGCTGACGGTCGGGGGTGTTTCAGATGACATGCGACTCCGTAATGCTTCTGCCCGCAGGAGAACGGGCTGGACAACCACACAATTCTATTCGCTGGCGCTTTCCAGCGTCGGCGCAGGCGTCTGTTCAGACGCCAGCTCCGGCGTCTCGGTCAACGTCGCTGGGGCGGCCGGCTCGGCCTTCGCCTTTCCGCGACCCCGCGATCTCGTCGGCGTCTTCTCGGCTGGAGGCCCGACCGGGGCGGAATCGTCTTCGCCTGCTTCCGGGATGACCGCCGCGGGGAGCGCTTCCGGCCCTTCGGCCAGCAGGAGCGCGAACTGCGCGGCATCGATGATGCGCACGCCGAGCGCCTCGGCTTTCGGCAGCTTCGAGCCGGCACCGGGGCCCGCGGCCACGAAGTCCGTCTTCTTGCTGACGGAGGATGCGGCCTTACCGCCGGCGGCGATGATGGCCTCGATGGCGCCTTCCCGAGTGAACCCGTCGAGGCTGCCCGTCGCCACCACGGTCAGCCCGTCGAGCGTTCCGCCCGCGCCCGTCGCCGCGCCGGGACCCGGGTGCCCCGGTGTGCTGAACTGCACGCCGGCCGCCGCCCAGCGTTCGACGATCTCGGCGTGCCAGTCGACACCGAACCAGTCGATGAGCGCATCGGCGATGATCCCGCCCACGCCGTCGACCGCGGCCAGCTCTTCGCGGGTGGCCGCGCGGATGGCGTCGAGCGATCCGAAGTAGTCGGCCAGGGCGCGCGCCGCGACCGGACCGACGTGCCGGATGCTGAGCGAGACCAGGATCCGCCAGAGCGGGCTGGTACGGGCCTTCTGGATGTTCTCGATGAGCTTCAGCGCGTTGCTCGACGGCACGAACAACTCGTCTCCGTCGAACGGCCCCTCCGGATCGAAGACGCCGTCCTTCTTCTGCCGTCGGCGACGGAACGGTGACTCCCGTTTGGGCGCACCGGTCTCGCCCAGCTTCTCGAGCCCGGTCTCTGAATCGCGCACGACCGTCGTGATCGGGAAGATCTGCTCGACGGTGAGCTCGAACATGCCGGCCTCGGTGTCGAGCGGCGGTTCAGCGGGTTCCACGGGCTGGGTCAGCGCGGCCGCGGCAACCTCGCCCAGCACCTCGATGTCGAGGGCACCTCGGGATCCGACGTGCTCGACCCGCCCGCGCACCTGCGCCGGGCAACTCCGCGCGTTGGGGCAGCGGAGGTCGATGTCGTTCTCCTTGGCAGGAGCGAGCTTCGTGCCGCACTCCGGGCAGAACTCGGGCATCACGAACTCACGCTCCGTGCCATCGCGCAGTTCGACAACAGGCCCGAGCACCTCGGGGATGACGTCGCCCGCCTTGCGGAGCACGACCGTGTCGCCGATCAGCACACCCTTCGCCTTCACCACGTCTTGGTTGTGGAGCGTCGCCTGCCGCACCTCTGAGCCTGCGACGCGCACCTTCTGCATGACGGCGAACGGCGTCGCGCGGCCGGTGCGGCCCACGCTCACCACGATGTCGAGCAGTTTCGTCTGCACCTGCTCGGGCGGGTACTTGTAGGCGATCGCCCAGCGCGGTGCCCGGCTGGTCGCACCGAGTTCGGTGTGCAGCGCGAGCTCGTCGACCTTGACGACGACGCCGTCGATCTCGTGTTCGACGCTGTACCGATGCTGCCCGAAGTATTCGATGAACTCGGCGGCGCCGGCCCGGTCGGGCTTCACCCGGTAGTGCGAACTCGTCGGCAGCCCCCAGGACTGCAGCAGCGTGTAGACCTCGGACTGCGAGTCCACGGGAGGGTTCGGCCACGCGCCGATGCCGTGCACGAGCATCCGGAGCCGACCGAGCCGTGCACGCATGAGGGCGAGCTGTGCCTCGGTCTTGTTCTCGGACTTCTGCCGGAGCGAACCGCTCGCGGCGTTGCGGGCGTTGGCGAAGAGGCGGTCGCCGGCAGCCAGTTGCGCGGCGTTCAGGTCATCGAACGCGGCGGTCGGGAAGAAGATCTCCCCACGCACCTCCATGAGCGCCGGCGGCGCCACCGGTTCACCGGGCCGGGTGCCCTCCGCTCCGCTCTGCCATTCGAGCGACTTCGGGATACCTGGAATGAGTGCGACGTTCTCGGTGACATCTTCGCCGACGACCCCGTCGCCCCGGGTCGCCGCGGAGACCAGCTCACCGTTCTCGTACCGGAGGTTCATCGCCAGTCCGTCGATCTTGAGCTCGCAGAGGTAGTGCACGCTTCGCCCAGAGTCTCGTTCGACCTTCGACGCCCACTCCGCGAACTCGTCGAGCGAGAAGACGTTGTCGAGGCTCAGCATGCGTTCGGCATGCTCGACCGGCGAGAACAGGGTGGTCTCGGCCCGGCCCCCGACGGTCTGGGTCGGGCTGTCCTGGCTCTGCAGCTCGGGGAACAGCCGCTCGAGCTCGCCGAGCCGGCGGAGCAGGGAGTCGTATTCCTCATCGGAGACGAGCGACGCATCACGGTCGTAGTAGGAGTCGCGCAGCTGCTGGATCTTCGCCGTCGCCGACGATGCCTCGGCCGCTGCCGCTTCGAGGCTCAGGTCTTCGGTGTTCTCAGCCATGGCTCAGGAGGCGTCCGCCGGAGCCCGACCCGCCGACACCGCTCCGACAGGCACAGCACTCACCGTGCGATCGATGGTCGTCTGCCCGAGAACGCGCGTGCCGATGTAGACCACCGCCGTCTGCCCGGGTGAGACGCCCACCAGCGGCTCGTGCGGACGGATGACCAGCTCCCGCGCACCGTCGACCGCACCCCCGGCAATTCCGTCGACAGAACCCCCGGCGGGAACGCCAGCACCATCGAGCCCCCCGGATGCCATCACCACCGGCGCCGTCACGACCTGCGCTGTCGCCGGCACCGGGTCGGCGTGCGCACGGATTTGCACCTCACACTCGAACGCCAGCTCCGGATGCTCGGGGGCGAGCCCCGCCCAGGTGAACCGTGACCCGGCGATCTCACCGATGGCCAGCGCCTCCTTCGGGCCGACCACCACCGTGTTCGTCGCCGGCTTCACCTCGAGCACGAAGCGGCGTCGGCCGTCTTCGGCCAGGCTGCCGAGGTGGAGACCCCGCCGCTGACCGACCGTGAACCCCCTCGCGCCGTCGTGGCTGCCCACCACTGTTCCGTCGCGTTCGACGATCTCGCCGCCCGGCTGGGTGCCGACCTTGTCGGCCAGCCAGCCGCGGGTGTCTCCGTCGGGGATGAAGCAGATGTCGTGACTGTCTGGCTTGTTGGCCACGCTGAAGCCGCGCTCCGCCGCCTCCGCGCGCACGAGCGCCTTCGATGGCGTCGCTCCGAGCGGGAACATCGAGTGCGCGAGCTGCTCCGCGGTCAGCACCCCCAGCACGTAGCTCTGGTCTTTCGCCCAGGCGCTCGCCCGGTGCAGCTCACGATTGCCGTCGGCATCGGTGAGGATCGTGGCGTAGTGACCGGTGGCGACCGCGTCGAAACCCAGGTCGAGCGCCTTCTCGAGGAGGGCGGCGAACTTGATGCGCTCGTTGCACCTCATGCAGGGGTTGGGTGTGCGGCCGGCCTCGTATTCCGCGATGAAGTCGTCGACCACGTCGAGCTTGAACCGCTCGGAGAAGTCCCACACGTAATAGGGGATGCCGATGATGTTCGCTGCCCGCTGCGCGTCGGAGGAGTCTTCGATGGTGCAGCACCCCCGGCTGCCGGTTCGGAGGGTGCCGGGCATCCGGCTGAGAGCCAGGTGCACCCCCACGACGTCGTGCCCCGCCTCCACCGCGCGTGCCGCGGCCACCGCGGAATCGACGCCGCCACTCATTGCTGCCAGAACCTTCATGTTTAAAGTGTAGGTGCCGCCACCGACGCCGGCCGGGGCTTGCTCACATCTGTGGAGAACTCGCGACACGGCCCGGCTGTGGAGGACGCTGACACGAAGTCTCCAGACTGTTCGGCGATGATGGCAGGGATGTCGTTGCTCTCCTCTCCTCCCCGCACCCCGTCGGCCCCCGCCGGCGCGTTCGGCGCGGCCACCGACGGATCGGCTGGCCAGCGCTCCCGGCAGCAGCGCCTCCGCCGGCCCGCTCTCGCCGTGTGCGTGGTGCTCTTCTCCGTGCTGCTGGCGGCCCTCTTCCTCTTCCACCGCTCGGTTCCGGATGTCGCGGGCGTCGGGCTGCTCGTCGACAGTGTCTCGCCGTGGTTCGGCCTGTTCATCCCGGTGCTGGCCGCTCTCGCCCTCGCGAGCCGCTACCGCCGGACGCTCGCCGGAGTGCTGGTGCCGGTCGTGGTCTGGGCGCTGCTGTTCGGTCCGGGCATCCTGCCGCTGCAGACCGACGCGGCGGCCTCGACCGGTACAGCAGCCACGGCCGATACAGCAGCCACGGCCGGCGCGACCACCGCCGAGCTGACCGTCGCCAGCCAGAACATCGAGGCCTCGTCGGGAACGGGTGACATCTCGGCCCGCGCTCTGGCCGCCACGGGCGCCGACGTGATCGCACTCGAAGAGATGACCACCGACGACTTCGACGCGATCTCCGCGACGCTCGCCGCCCAGTATCCCTACTCCTACGGGGTCGGAACGGTGGGGCTCTGGAGCACGTACCCCGTCGTGAACGCACAGCCGCTCACCCTCGGGCTCGGCTGGAACCGTGCCCTCGCCGCCGACCTCCAGACGCCGCAGGGGCTGGTGAGCATCTACGTGATCCATGCCGCGTCGGCCCGGCCCGGCGACGTCTCCGCGCGCGACTCGATGCTCGAGGCGCTGGCCGAAACGCTGCCGAACGACGAGAACGAGCGCGTCATCGCTGTGGGCGACTTCAACGCGGCATCCACCGACCGTTCGCTCGTCGGGATCGACGGCCAGCTCGCCGAACCCAACCAGACCGACGGAATGTTCGGCAACACCTGGCCGTCGAACCTCCCCGTGACGCGCCTCGACCACCTCTTCCAACGCGGAATGACGCCGACGTCGAACACGACGTTCCCGGCCGGGGCCAGCGACCACCGGGCAATCCTGACGACACTCCGGCTCTGAGCCGCTCGGCCGGACCGACCGGTGGCGCGAGTCGCGTGGCCACGCGCGGGGCGAGCACGCCGCGGGCACGGCGGATCTCGCGGGCATGCGGGTCGCCCCGGTGCCACTCGCGCCGGGTGGCGTGGGCGGAACGCTGCCGCGCAACATCCTTCTCGACGGGGCTGGGCCGTTCTAAGCTGACGGAATGACCGACGACGCGCTCCGAATCGCCCAAGAGGAGGCCGCCGCAGCGGTCGAAGCCGCCCGCCAGGCGCAGGAGGCAGCCGAGGCCGCGCTGAAGCGGGCGCAGGATGCCCAGGCCACCGCCGTGGCGAACGCCGCCGCCGCGCAGGCCGCTGCCGCGCAGGCCGCCGCGACCGCGTCCACCACGGCTGTTGATGCCGAGCCCGCCCCCACGGTGCCCGCCAGTGCCGCCGCCGCCAGCCCCACGACATCCACCACAGCACCAGCGACCGGCGCCACCCCGCCCGCCGCACCCGCCAGCCCCGCGACATCCACCAGCGCCGCCACCGCTGCAACCGCCGGCGCCACCCCAGCCATCGGCCCCCTCGACCCCGCCGCCGTCGACACCATCCGCGCCGGCTACGCCTTCACCGGCCCCGCCCTCGAGATGGGTGCGCTCGTCAACGGCGACGCCCTCCCCGGAGTGCAGGTGCGCATCCCGCTCGCCATGACCAACCGCCACGGGCTCGTCGCCGGCGCCACCGGAACCGGCAAGACAAAGACTCTGCAGGTGCTCGCCGAACAGCTGGCGGCAGCCGGGGTTCCCGTCTTCGCCGCCGACATCAAGGGCGACCTCTCGGGGATCGCCAGCGCCGGCGCCAGCAGTCCGAAACTGCTCGAACGCACCGGCGGCATCGGCCAGGACTGGCAACCGCAAGCCACGACGACCGAATTCTTCAGCCTCGGCGGCATCGGAAGAGGCGTGCCGATCCGAGCCACCGTCGCCGGCTTCGGCCCCCTCCTGATGAGCAAAGTGCTGGGCCTGAACGACACCCAGGAGTCGAGTCTCGGCCTCGTCTTCCACTACGCCGACACAGCCGGCCTGCCGCTCCTCGACCTGAGCGACCTCCGCGCGGTGCTGAGCTTCCTCGCCAGCGACGACGGACGGAAGGAACTCGTCGACCTCGGCGGCATCTCCCCCGCGACCGTCGGCGTGATCCTCCGCGAGCTCATCACGTTCGCCGACCAGGGTGCCGACGTGTTCTTCGGCGAGACCGAGATCGACACGGCCGAGTTCCTCCGCACGACCGCCGACGGCCGCGGCATCGTCAGCCTGCTCGAAGTGCCGGGCGTCGCCGACAAACCCGCGCTCTTCTCCACGTTCCTCATGTGGTTGCTGGCGGACCTCTACAACGACCTGCCCGAGGTCGGCGACCTCGACAAGCCGAAACTCGTCTTCTTCTTCGACGAGGCGCACCTGCTCTTCTCCGGTGCGTCCAAGGATTTCATCACCTCCATCACCCAGACCGTGCGACTGATCCGCTCGAAGGGCGTCGGCATCTTCTTCGTCACGCAGACCCCGAAGGACGTGCCCGGCGATGTGCTCGCCCAGCTCGGCTCGCGCATCCAGCACCAGCTGCGCGCTTTCACCCCCGACGATGCGAAATCGCTCCGCGCGACCGTCTCGACCTACCCGAAATCGGACTACGACCTTGCCGAAGTGCTACAGAATCTCGCAACCGGGGAGGCGATCGTCACGGTCATGAACGAGCGCGGCGCCCCCAGCCCCGTCGCGTGGACGCGCCTCCGTGCGCCACAGGGGTCGATGTCTCCGACTCCGGATGATCGGATCGACGCTGCCGTTGCAGCCTCCCCGCTCCTGCCGACGTACGGACCGGTCATCGATCGCGAGTCCGCGCGAGAGATCCTCACGGCGAAACTCAATGCCGCGTCGGATGCCGCAGCCGCCGCCGCGCAGGCGGTCGCCGACGCGAAAGCTGCCGCGGAGGCCGCCAAGCAGCAGGCCGCCGCCGCGAAGGCGCAGCAGAAGGCGGCCTCCGACGCGGCCAGAGCGGAGGCGAAGGCCGAGGCCGACTACGAACGGCAGCTCGCGAAGGCACGGGCGGCGGATGCGGCGGCCGACCGCGAGCGGAACCGCCGGGCATCCGGCACCCGCACCACCTCCCGCGCCCAGCCGAACATCCTCGAAGACGTGCTCGGCTCGAAGGCGACCCGCTCCATCCTCACCAGCGTCGTCTCCGGCATCTTCGGCACCCGCCGCCGCCGCTGACCCCCGCCCCTCGCACCCCTCCCCCTCCCTCACCCAATCGAGTGGGCGGTTTGGGCCCCAAAATCCGGCAGGAAGGGCCCAAAACGCCCACTCGATGGAATGCGCGGGGAGGGAGGGGGGCGCGGGGCGCGGGTTGGGGCAGGGCGGGGGTCAGGCCACGACGCGGTCGGCGAAGCCGGCCTTCGCGGCACGCGCGACCGCGGCGGGGAGGGCCGCCACGAGCGCGTCGACGTCTGCGGCCGTCGAATCGTGGCCGAGCGTCATCCGGAGGGCGCCGCGCGCCTCCTGCTCGGGCACTCCCATGGCCGTCAGCACGTGCGACACCTCCGGCACCCCGGCCTGGCAGGCGGAGCCCGTCGAAACGGAGAAGCCGGCGACATCCAGAACGAACAGCAGCGAATCACCCTCGCAACCCGGGAAAGTGAAGTGCGCATTGCCCGGCAACCGTCCCTCTGGCGAAGGGTCACCGCGGAGCACTGCGGACGGCACAGCCGTGTGGATGCCCGCCACCAGCCGGTCGCGAAGCGCCCCCACGTGGGCAGCGAACGCGGGCAGCGCCGCAACGGCCTCGGTCGCAGCGGCGGCGAACGCGGCGGCGCCGGCGGCGTCCTGTGTGCCGGAGCGTCCGCGCTGCTGCCCGCCCCCGTGGATGAGCGGCACGACCTCGGCCGTGCGCGACAGGAGCAGCGCCCCCACGCCGACCGGCCCGCCGATCTTGTGCGCCGAGACGCTGAGCGCGGCGACGCCCAACGCGTCGAAGTCGATCGGCACATACCCGTAGGCCGACACGGCGTCGACGTGCACCGGAACCCCGTAGCGAGCGGCGACCGCCGCCAGCTCGGCCACCGGCTGGATCGTCCCCACCTCATTGTTCCCCCACAGGAACGTCACGAGCGCCACATCGTCAGCGCCCCGCCCTGCCGCGCCTTCGTGCGCGGCCAAGGGACCCATATCGCGGTTGCGAGTGCCCGTCAGCGCGATATCGGCCCCTTCGACGTCTTCGGCCGCAACGCTTCCCGGGGTCGTACCCGCGAGCGCCTCCTCGAGCACCTCGGGCGTGAGACGGCCGAACGCGTCGACGGGCAGCCATTCGACGACGGCGCCCTCATATTGCACGAGCCACTCGACCGCGTCGTTCGTCGCGTGGTGCTCCCCGCCCGGCACCAGCACGCGCGGACGCCGCGCGCCACCAGCCTGCCGCGCCCAGAACAGCCCCTTCACCCCGAGGTTGATCGACTCCGTGCCGCCCGATGTGAACACCACCTCGACCGGCTCCGCCCCGAGCGACGTGGCGACTGCCTCGCGGGCCTCTTCGAGCATCCGTTTCGCCTGCTGCCCCTGGCTGTGGATCGACGACGGGTTGCCGACCACGCCCAGCGCCCCGACGTACGCCGCGAGCGCGGTGGGGGTCAGCGGCGTGGTCGCCGCATGATCGAGGTACACCACCAAACCCGAGCGCCCTCTCCCAAAACATTGCTGTAACAACCACTCACTACTCTAAGACTCATGACTCATGCCGATCCTTTCGCCCACCTCGGCATCCGTCAGACGGCGGCGGGGGGCGAACTGCGTGTGTGGTCGGAGAACGCCACAGCCGTCGAGCTGTGCCTCTTCGACAACCGCGACGCGAACTGGATCTTCAAGACCGTCACCATGGTGCGCGACGAGAACAACGTCTGGATGGCGCGCACGAAGTCGCTGAGCCCCGGCCGCAAGTACGCCCTGCGCGTCACAGGACCGAACGGCCCCGACCACCCCCGGAACTCGTTCGACCCGAACACGCTCATGCTCGACCCGTACGCCCGCGGCCTCACCCGCACCGGCCCCGACCTCTGGCGCGGTGTCGTGGTCGACGACGAGTTCGACTGGCACGGTGCGACGAAGCCGAACACGCCGATGGACCACACCGTGATCTACGAGGGCCACGTGAAGGGCCTCAGCAAGCTGAACACGCGGATGCCCGAGAACCTCCGCGGCACCTACGCCGGCCTTGCGCACGAGACCACCATCGGCTACCTGAAGAAGCTCGGCGTCACCGCGGTGCAGCTGCTGCCGGTGCACGCCTTCGTGAGCGAACGGCGCCTGATGAAGCAGGGCCTCACGAACTACTGGGGCTACAACACGCTCAACTTCTTCAGCCCGCACTCGTTCTACGGCACCAAAGCGGCGCAGCAGGGCGGGCCGAGTGCGGTGCTCCGCGAGTTCAAGGGCATGGTGAAGCTGTTGCACGAGGCGGGACTGGAGGTCATCCTCGACGTCGTCTACAACCACACGGCCGAGGAGGGGATCACCGGTGCCCGCTCCAGCTTCCGCGGCATCGACAACGCGAACTACTACCGCCAGACGAAGGCGGGCACCTACATCGACGTGACCGGCTGCGGCAACAGTGTGGACACCAGCGTCCCGGCCGTCTCCCGCCTGATTCTCGATTCGCTCAAGTACTGGGCGAACGACGTGCAGGTCGACGGCTTCCGCTTCGACCTGGCCGCCACGCTCGGACGGAACTCCGACGTGTACTTCGACCCCGATCATCCACTGCTCGAAGCGATCACGAACGACCCCGACCTCGCGAACGTGAAGATGATCGCCGAACCCTGGGACGTCGGCATGGGCGGCTGGCAGACCGGTAACTTCAAGCCGGGCTGGCACGAGTGGAACGACCGCTACCGCGACCGCATGCGGAAGTTCTGGTTGCGCGACACCAAATCGATCCGCGAGCACGGTTCGCCGGGCGATGGGGTCGGGATGCTCGCCACGAGGCTCGCCGGGTCGGCGAACACCTTCCAGCAGCACCGTGGCCCGCTCGCGTCGATCAACTTCATCACCGCCCACGACGGGTTCACGCTGGCCGACCTCACGGCGTACGACGTGAAGCACAACGTGGGCAACGGCGAGTCGAACCGCGACGGCACCGACAACAACATGTCGTACAACCACGGGGTCGAGGGCGCCACGCCCAACCGCACGATCGAGGCGACCAGGCGGCGCACCATCCGGAACCTGATGGGTACCCTGCTGCTCTCCGCCGGAGTGCCGATGATCACGGCGGGCGACGAGTTCGGGCGGAGCCAGAAGGGCAACAACAACGCCTACTGCCACGACTCCGAGCTGACCTGGCTGAGCTGGGACCGGCGGCGCTGGCAGAACGGGCTCTGGCAGACCACGCAGCACCTCCTGAAGCTCCGGCGCGAGAACCCGGCGCTCCGGCCAGCCCATTTCGGCATCTTCGGCGAGACCACACCGAGCGCCAGCCAGATGGACTGGTACGACCTCAACGGCGAGGAGATGAGCAACACGGAGTGGAACAGCCCCGAGAACCGCACCCTGCAGTTCCTGGCGGCGTCGACCCCCGAACACGAGGAGTTCAACCGGGTGCTCGTCGTGATCCACGGCGTCGAGGAGCCGACCACGATCACGCTCCCCGAGCACGAGGGGGTCGAGTCGTACGAGCTGCTCTGGGACAGCGCCGACGACGCGCCGACGGCTCCGGATGCCCAGCTCCCCTCTCTCGAACCGGGAGTCCGGGTACCCGTCGCGAGCTCGTCGATGCAGCTGTACCGCGCGCACTGACCCGCGCACCACATTTACCGAGCTTTATTCGCTTATGATGGGTCATGCGTTTTCCCTCCCTGCGCCGGCGCCTCGTCGCCTGCAGCATCGCCGCACTCTGTGCCGTGGCCCTCACCAGCTGCGTCAGTCAGTCGAAGGAAGACGCCACCAGCATCGCCGGATGGGTCTCCACCCAACCTCACGTGCTCGCGGCTACCGCTGACGTCGTCACCTCCGACCCCGTCTTCACCGACTACCTTCTCGGCGTCGAAGTCACTGTCGATCCCGCGATCTCCGACCCTGACCTCACCGCCCTCTACGACTCGACGAGAGCACGGGTGCAAGCGGCCGGATGGTCCCTCTCCAACGTCGTCTTCGACTTGGGCTCGGGTCGAACCGTCGCGAACGCAAGCACCGTGCTGCTCGCCGTCTTCGAACAGGTGCGCGAGGACCCCCGCTTCCTCACCGTCACGGGTCTGCGCGGCGCAGGCTGCTCCGCTGACTTCTGCGTCACCCTGGATCAGAGTGACCCGATAGCCCTCCAGCAGATCGTCGACGAGGTGATGACGCTGGCCGACGAGTCTGGCGGCGTCCAGCCGGCGAGCGAGTTCGCCGCGTCGAACGCCGACGGCCGGTTCGTCGTGAGGTCGACGCCCGCTGCCCGCACGGACAGAGCGGTCACTCTGTGGCGACAGATCGCGCAGCAGGCCACGGTAAACAGGGCCCTCGCTTACTCGCTGCCCGGCCGCCGCTCGGAACCCAGCACACAGTACCTCTTCATCGACGTGTCGACCGCCAGTGAAAAAGACCGAACGGAGGCACTCGCGGAGGCCCAGCACGATGTCGACGTGAAAGTCACGGTCAACAGGGCACCGGGCGGCTGACCTCGCGAGGCGCGGGCCGGCCGGAACGCCTACCGCGCCGCGGCGATCAGCCCGAGCTCCGCCGACGACGCGAGGTTCTCGTGCCGCGGCACCACGCGCACGGTGTAGCCGAACGACCCGGCCTTCTCGAGCACGACAGTGCCCGAGAACCCGTACAGCCCCTCAGCGTCGCTGTGCGCCGCCGTTCCGTCTGGCGTCACGACGGTGATCGGGGTTGTCGCCGTCGAGAGCACAGCCGGCGACAGGGCGACGGTGCGGGCATCCGCCAGCTGGTCGCCGTTCGTCGTGTGCCCGTAGACAACCTGCACCGACACGTCGTCGGGCGTGAGCGAACCGAGGTTCACCCGGGCCCGCACCTGTAGCTCATCGCCCACTTGCGGGGTGTCGTCGAGCCCACCGGACTCGACGTGCACGACTGCCACTGACGGCCAGGCCGCGCGCTCGCGCTCCTTCCACTCCGAGAGGGAGGCGGCAACCGAGTAGTCTCCGTCGATCACCGCATGCGCGGCTGCCGCTGCCGGCAGATACAGGCGAGACGCGTACTCCCGCACCATCCGCTCGGCCGACAGCGACGGCGACAGCGTCGAGAGCGTGTGGCGGATCGACTGCGTCCAGCGCTCGGGCACGCCCTGCGCGTTGCGGTCGTAGAACCGCGGCGCGACCTGGTGCTCGATGAGGTCGTAGAGCGCCTCGGATTCCAGCTGGTCCCGTTCCTCTGGCGTGTCGACCGAGTCGGCCGTCGGGATCGCCCAGCCGTTCTCCCCGTCGTAGTACTCGTTCCACCAGCCGTCGAGGATCGACAGGTTGAGCCCGCCGTTCAGTGCCGCCTTCATTCCGGATGTTCCGCACGCCTCGAGCGGGCGGAGCGGATTGTTCAGCCAGACATCCGTGCCCGGGTAGAGCTTCTGCGCCATGCCGATGTCGTAGTTCGGCAGGAACACGATGCGCTGCCGCACCTCGGGGTCGCTGGCGAACTGCACGAGCTTCTGGATGAGCCGCTTGCCCTCCTCGTCGGCAGGGTGCGACTTGCCGGCGATGACCAGCTGCACGGGCTGCGTGGGGTTCAGGAGGATCGACTTCAGCCGCACGGGGTCGTGCAGCATCAGCGTGAGGCGCTTGTAGGTCGGAACCCGGCGCGCGAAACCGATGGTGAGAACGGCAGGGTCGAGCAGCCCGCGGTACCAGGCCGGCGGGATGGAGCCCGGGCTCTGCTCGAGCCACGCCTCCGTCACGCGATGGCGCGCATCGAAGACGAGCTGGCGCCGCATGTCGTTCCGCACGGCCCAGAGGTCGTCGTCGGTGACGTCGGGCGAGGCCCAGTTCGCCGTGGCGGTCTCCGAGGTACCGAGCTTGTTCTCAGCGAGCTCGATCAGCAGCGGGTCAGTCCAGGTCGGAGCGTGCACGCCGTTCGTCACCGAGGTGATCGGCACCTCCGACTGGTCGAATCCGGGCCAGAGCCCCGCGAACATCCCGCGGCTCACTTCGCCGTGCAGCTGCGACACCCCGTTGGCACGCTGTGCGAGACGGAGGCCCATCACGGCCATGTTGAACATGCCGGCGACGCCGCCGTTCGCGATCTCGTTGCCGAGCGCGAGCACCGAGTGCGCATCGACGCCCGGGAGCAGGTCGGTGGAGAAGTAGCGCTCGACGAGCGAGGCGTCGAAACGGTCGATGCCGGCGGGCACGGGCGTGTGGGTCGTGAAGACCGTACCGGCGCGCACCACCTGCAGGGCCACGTCGAACGAGAGGCCCTCGCCGATCAGGTCGCAGATGCGCTCGAGGCCCTGGAAGCCGGCGTGCCCCTCGTTGGTGTGGAACACCTCGGGCTCCGCCGTCTCGGTGAGTTCGCTGTAGATCTTCAGCGCGCGAACGCCGCCGATGCCGAGCAGCAGCTCCTGCAGCAGACGGTGCTCTCCCCCGCCGCCGTACAGGCGGTCGGTCACCGAACGCAGGTCGTCGTCGTTGTCGGGGATGTCGGTGTCGAGCAGCAGCAGCTTCACGCGGCCGACCTGGGCCTGCCAGATGCGCGCGTAGAGGGCCCGGTCATCCGGAAGCGCCAGCACCACCTGGGCCGGCGAACCGTCGGCGAGCCGCAGCACGCTCAGCGGCAGGCCGTCGGGGTCGAGCACGGGGTAGCTCTCCTGCTGCCAGCCGTCGCGCGAGATCGCCTGGCGGAAGTACCCGGCCCGGTAGAACAGTCCGACGCCGATGATCGGCACGCCGAGGTCGCTGGCCGCCTTCAGGTGGTCGCCGGCGAGGATGCCGAGGCCGCCGGAGTACTGCGGAAGGGCGGCGGCGATGCCGAACTCGGGCGAGAAGTAACCGATGCTCGACGGCTTCGGTTCCTCCTGCGCCTGGTACCAGCGCGGCTCGGAGAGGTAGCGGTTGAGGTCGTCGCGCAGGCTGTTCGCCCAGGCCACGAAGCCTTCGTCGGCGGCGAGCTGCGTGAGGCGGTCGGGGCTGACCGCGCCCAGCAGGGCGATCGGATCGCCGGTGGTCGCCTCCCAGTCGTCGGGCGAGATGTGCGCGAGGAGCTTGCGGGTGGGCTCGTGCCACGACCAGCGCAGGTTGGCGACGAGTTCGCCGACGGCCGACAGTTCGGGCGGCAGCACGGATCGAACGGTGAATTTCCTGATGGCCTTCACGCACAGCTCCTTCGAGTTTTGCCAAAGCCTAGAACGAATAGGTTACGGAACGCCAAACGCGCAAGGGTCGAATGTTGACGGGCGGTTCACCCAGCTTTGTCGGTAGGGTCGAACCGTGGCTAAGACAGTGGCGAAAACGACCGTAAAAGGCACGACGATCAAGCAGTCCAAGGCGGAGGCTGCCGCGACTGGGGCGGAGGAGTTCATTCCCGCCATCGGGCGCATCCCGATCGTGGATGTCTTCCCCTCCGTCTCGGCGGGCCGATGGCCGGCCAAGGCCTACGCCGGGGAGGTCGTGCCCTTCGGCGCCACCGTCTTCCGGGAGGGCCACGATGCGGTGGGGGCGCGCCTCGAACTGCGAGACCCGGCCGGTGTCGTCTCCAGCTTTGGGCTCAGGATGATCGGGGTCGGCCTCGACCGGTACCAGACGCTCGCCCAGCTGCCCACCGAGGGCGCCTGGCAGTTCCGCATCCGCGCGTTCAGCGACGACTACGAGACCTGGCACCACAACGCGACGATCAAGGTGCCGGCCGGCATCGACGTCGAGCTGATGTTCCAGATCGCGGGTGAGCTCTTCACGCGCGCCGGCGCCGACAGTGCCCGGCCGACCGCCGAACGCACCCTGTTCCTCGACCTCGCGGCGACCGTCCTCGACAGCACAGCCCCCGCGGCCGACCGGCTCGCCGCAGGCACGTCGCCGGCGGTCGTCGCCGCGGTGGAGGCCAGCCCGATCGCCAGCCTCGACACCTACTCCGAGTGGCTCGCGCTGAACGTCGAGCGCCAGCGGGCCGGCTTCGGCTCCTGGTACGAGTTCTTCCCGCGCTCTCTCGGCGCCTCGAAGGCCGACGACGGCACGTGGACGAGCGGAACCTTCCGCACGGCAGCAGCCCGCCTCCCCGAGGTGGCCGCCATGGGCTTCGACGTGCTCTACCTGCCGCCGATCCACCCGATCGGCGAAGCCTTCCGCAAGGGCCCGAACAACTCGCTGACCGTCGAGCCGGGCGACCCCGGCTCCCCATGGGCGATCGGCGGCACGGCCGGCGGGCACGACGCCGTGCACCCCGACCTCGGCGGCATGGCGGCGTTCAAGATCTTCGTGGAAGCGGCGAACAAGGCGGGGCTCGAAGTCGCGCTGGACTTCGCGCTGCAGGCCTCCCCCGATCATCCATGGGTGGAAGAGCACCCGGAGTGGTTCACGACCCTCCCCGACGGCTCGATCGCGTACGCCGAAAACCCGCCGAAGAAGTACCAGGACATCTACCCCATCAACTTCGACAACGACCCGTCGGGCATCCGCGCCGAGGCGCTGCGGATCATCCGGTTCTGGATCGCGGCCGGGGTGAAGATCTTCCGCGTCGACAACCCGCACACCAAACCGCTCGACTTCTGGGAGTGGCTGATCGGCACCGTCAACGCCGAGACACCCGGCATCATCTGGCTCGCCGAGGCGTTCACCCGGCCGGCCCTGATGCAGACGCTCGCGAAGGTCGGCTTCACGCAGTCGTACACCTATTTCACGTGGCGGAACACGAAAGAAGAGCTCGAGGAGTTCCTCGACGGGCTCTCGCACGAGACGGCTGCGTTCTTCCGTCCGAACCTCTTCGTGAACACCCCCGACATCCTGCACGCCTACCTGCAGTTCGGCGGGCGCCCGGCCTACAAGGTGCGGGCCGCGATCGCTGCGACCGGCGCACCGACCTGGGGTGTCTACTCGGGCTACGAGCTCGTCGAGAACGTGGCGCGGCCGGGCTCCGAAGAGAACATCGACAACGAGAAGTACGAGTACCGGCCGCGCGACTTCGCCGCCGCCGAGGCCTCGGGGCTCTCGCTCGCGCCGTACATCACGCGCCTCAACCAGATCCGGAACGAGCACCCTGCCCTCGCCCAGCTGCGGAACCTCGACATCCACGCCGCCGACGACGACTCGATCCTCGTGTTCAGCAAGTACATCGCGGGCGAGTACACGGCCAGCGGGCGACCCGACGGCATCCTGGTCGTGGCGAACGTCGACCCGCACTCGGTGCGGGAGACCACGGTTCGCCTCGACGTGTCGAAGTTCGGAATCGAGCCCGGTTCCACCTTCCGGGTCACCGACCAGATCACGGGTGACTCGTGGATCTGGGGAGCCGACAACTACGTGCGCCTGAACGCCTTTGCGGAGCCGGTGCACATCTTCTCTGTGCACTACGAGCCCGACCCGTCGGCCGAGCCCGATGTTCCCGCCACACCCGGCACCACCACAGTCTCCTCCGACGGAACGGATTCCCTCTGATGTCCCAGATCGACGGCCTCACCGCCCTCAGCCACAGCGACGTGCCCGAGCACGTGCTGCAGCAGGTGGCGACCGGCTCCTACTACGACCCGCACTCCGTTCTCGGCCAGCACCTCGTCGACCCGTCGAGCGAGGGTGACGCCGTCACGGTCATCCGTACTCTCCGCCCGCTCGCGAGCGAGGTCAGCGCCGTGCTTGCGAACGGCGCCCGCACGTCACTCCAGCACCTCTACGGCGGAATCTGGCAGGGCTTCACGATCACCGGGCTCGAGGACTACACCATCGACGCCACCTACGACGACGGATCGGTCTGGAGCGCCGATGACCCGTACCGCTTCGCCCCCACGCTCGGCGAGCTCGATCTGCACCTGATCGGCGAGGGCCGCCACGAGCAGCTCTGGGACGTTCTGGGGGCCCACTACCGCACCCAGCAGGGCGTCAACGCCGCGTTCGCCGGCACCGCGTTCAGCGTCTGGGCGCCGCACGCCCGCGCCGTGCGTGTCATCGGCGACTTCAACGGCTGGGACGGCACGCGCCACTCGATGCGGAGCCTCGGCTCGACCGGCATCTGGGAGGTCTTCGTCCCCGACCTCGAACCCGGCAGCACCTACAAGTTCGAACTCCTCTCCCAGCACGGCGGCTGGGTGCAGAAGGCCGACCCGATGGCGCGCCGCTCCGAGGTTCCGCCGCTGACGGCATCCGTCATCACCGACTCGTTCTACGAGTGGGGCGACACGGCGTGGATGACCAAGCGCGCTGAGACCGACCCGCACAACTCAGCAATGAGCGTCTACGAGATGCACCTCGGCTCCTGGCGGCCCGGGCTCGACTACCGCACGCTCGCCGATCCGCTGATCGACTACCTGAACGAGCTCGGCTTCACCCACGTCGAGTTCATGCCGCTCGCGGAGCATCCGTTCGGCGGCTCCTGGGGCTACCAGGTGTCGGGCTACTACGCGCCGACCGCACGGTTCGGAACTCCGGATGACCTGCGCTACCTCATCGACCGCCTGCACCAGGCGGGCTTCGGCGTGCTGCTCGACTGGGTTCCGGGCCACTTCCCGAAAGACGCGTTCGCGCTGGCGAACTTCGACGGGCAGCCCCTGTACGAGCATCCAGACCCGCGGCGCGGGGAGCAGCCGGACTGGGGCACCCTGGTGTTCAACTTCGGCGACTCCCAGGTGCGGAACTTCCTGGTCGCGAACGCCCTGTACTGGTTCGAGGAGTTCCACATCGACGGCCTGCGGGTCGACGCCGTGGCCTCGATGCTCTACCTCGACTACTCGCGGAAAGACGGCGAGTGGCTGCCGAACCAGTACGGCGGGCGGGAGAACCTCGAGGCGATCAGCCTGCTGCAGGAAGCGAACGCCACGGCTTACAAGCGCTACCCGGGCATCGTGATGATCGCTGAGGAGTCCACCAGCTGGCCGGGCGTCACCAAGCCCACGTCACAGGGTGGCCTCGGCTTCGGCATCAAGTGGAACATGGGCTGGATGCACGACACCCTCCAGTACATCGAGACCGACCCGCTCTACCGCTCGTACCACCACGGTGAGATCACGTTCTCGTTCATCTACGCGTTCAGCGAGAACTTCATGCTGCCGATCTCGCACGACGAGGTCGTGCACGGCAAGGGATCCCTGCTCTCGAAGATGCCCGGGGACCACTGGCAGAAGCTGGCGAACCTGCGCGCCTACCTCGGATTCATGTGGGCGCACCCGGGCAAGCAGCTGCTCTTCATGGGCCAGGAGTTCGGCCAGCCGTCGGAGTGGAGCGAGGAGCGCGGCCTCGACTGGTGGATCCTCGACCAGCCGGTGCACCGCTCCCTGCTGCACCTCGTCTCGTCGCTGAACAGGGTCTACCGCGAGAACCCGGCGCTCTGGCTCCGCGACAACGAGTCGGCCGGCTTCGAGTGGATCGACGGCGGGTCGAGCGAGAAGAACCTCGTGTCGTTCCTGCGCTGGGATGCGGACGGCAACCCGATCGCGGTGCTGATGAACTTCAGCGGCGCCCCGGTTGGCCCCTACCGCGTCTCGCTGCCGTTCGGCGGCGTCTGGGACGAGATCATCAACACCGATGCACTCGAATACGGTGGCTCGGGCGTCGGCAACTTCGGCGCGGTCACGGCCGAGAACGTCCCCTGGCAGGGTCGTCCCGCCTCGGTGGAGCTCACCCTCCCCCCCCTCGCGGCCCTCTACCTGAAGCCCCGCACCCGCCCCTAGCCCCTGCGCACCTAGCCCCCGCGCACCTCATCGAGTGGGCGGTTTGGGCCCCAAACCTCCGGTTTTAGGGCCCAAACCGCCCACTCGATTGGCGTGCCGCCCTGGGGGTGGGCGCCCGTTCAGGGCGCCCACCGGGCTCACTTATTTGGCGTCCTGCTGGGGGAAGACGACCTTCTCGATGATGATGATGACCGAGGCCGCGATGGGGATGGCCACGAGAGCGCCGAGCACGCCGCCGATCGTTCCGCCCGCGACAGCGCCGATCACGACGATGGCTCCCGGAACCGAGACCGCCTTGTTCATGATGCGCGGGCTCAGGATGTATGCCTCCACCTGCATGTAGACGAGGTAGTAGATCGCCGCCACGAGAGCGGTCAGAGGGGACGCGAAGAGGCTGATCAGCACGATGATGGCCGATCCGGTCACGGTCCCGACCAGCGGCACGAGCGACAGCAGGAACGCGATGAATGCCAGCAGTACGGGCAGCGGTGCCTGGATGATCGTCAGGAAGATGAAGCTCAGCACACCGTTCACCAGTGCCAGCGAGATCTGGCCGACCACGTAACGGCCGACGGCCTGGGTGATCTGCTCGGTGATCTCGGCGAACCCGGCGCGCTTCGTCGCCGGCACGAACCGGTACACGATCCGCTTCATCGACCGGAGGGACGCGAGGAAGTACAGCGTCAGGATGAGCACGATGACCGTACCCGTGACACCACTCGCGACACCTGCGCCCACCGCCAGCAGGCCGCCGCCGATGCCGAGGAGCTTGTCGGGGCTGAAGAACGACTGCACGTTCGAAATGACGTCGTCGACGCTGACGACCCCTGACAGTTGCTGCTCGAGGCTCTTCACCCAGTCCGCGTTCTGCAGGCTGGTGAAGTAGCCCGGCAGATCGTTGATGAGGTTTGTCGTCTGACCGACGATGATCGGGATGATCGTCAGCAGCAGTCCCGCGATGACAGCGACCACGAGGGCGAAGACAAGGCCGATGGCGAGACCCCGTGGCATCCGCTTCGCCAGGCGTGACACCAGCGGATCGATACCGAGCGAGATGAACAGAGCCACGCCCACATAGATCAGCACTGTTCCGAGCTGGGAGACGATTCCGCCGATCACCAGCGCGACGAGAACCCCGAGCGCGCCGAGCAGTCCGATCTTGAACGCATTGATCTGCGCGAAGGACTGCGCACCCTCAGACGCGACGGTGACCTCAGGCGCGATCTTCGCCTGGGACGGAACGGGGGCGGGGCGGGAGCGTCGTAACCACATAGCTCGACTGTATTGCAGCTGGATGCCCGGGGTGGGTCATTGACACAGCGTCGACTGGTGTGTGCACCGACGGCGCCGGGCCTGCCGCGCGTGACGGCGCCGTCGAGATCAGTACAGGAGCATGGTGAGCCGGCGGCGCGCAGCCGTGACCCGGGGATCGTCGAGGCCGGCGACCTCGAACAGTTCGAGCAGCCGCGTGCGGAGCAGGTCTTTGTCGGCCTGGTCGGACTTCGGGAAGAGAGTCAGGATGCGGTCGAACGCGTCGTCGACGTGTCCGCCCGAGAGATCGAGGTCGGCCACCAGCAGTTGCGCTTCGACGCTGTCGGGCGACGCGGCTGCCGCGCTCCGGATCTCGTCGAGCGACTTTCCGTCGAGCCGGTCGAGCAGCTTCACCTGCGCCAGGCCGGCGATCGCCAGCTGGTCGCGGGGGCTCTGCGCGATGGCTTTCTCGTACTCCGCGATGGCACCCTTGTAGTCGCCGCGCGAGATGGCGTCGAACGCCTCAGCATGGTGCGGCGGCAGGGGCTCCTCCACCGGTTCGGCGTCGGCGCCGTCTTCGCCCGCGGCGGCGTCGGCCGCGCCGATCCGCCCGTCGGCCGGGATCGCCGACCCGGTCACGCCGTTCTGCAGAGCGAGCTGCAGCACCTGCTCGAACACCTCACGCACGGCGGCTTCGGGCTGCGCGCCCTCGAAGAGAGCGACGGGCCGGCCCGCGATGATCGCGGCGACAGTCGGGACCGTCTGGGCCTGGAACGCGGCCGTCAGCTGGGGGTTGGTCTCGGTGTCGACCCGCACGAGCACGAAACGACCACCGTATTCGAGCACCACCTTCTGCATGACCGGTGCGAGAACGCGCGAGGCGTCCGCGTAGCTCGCCCAGAGTTCGACGATGACCGGAACGGCGTTCGAGAGGTCGAGTACCTGCGAGATCGTCGCATCCGTGGCGTCGAGCAGGAGGCTCGGAACGCTCACGCCGGGCCCCGGAGGCCCCCCAGCGGCTGATACGCCCGCGCCCGCTGCAGCAGGTGCCCCAGCGGGAGTGGCTGCGCGGTTCACGAGCGACGAGAGGTCGACAGCACCTCGCAGGGATGCGGCTGAGGGGGGAACCTGGCTCACGGCAACTCCTTGGCAGACAACAGGCCCTGGGCGAAGCCGAGAAGTTTGACCTTCGATGCATCACCCGATGGCGGAATGTAGAACAGCAACTGGTAATCGTAGATCGCTTCGGTGCCCTTGGTCGACGTCGTCAGCCCGGAGGCCGCCGCAACCGCGCCCGACACGGTGACGGTCGCACCGGCCTCGACGACCTTGGCCGTCTCCGACTCCCGGATGTTCAGGGCGACGATCGCCCCGGACTGGTTCGTCGCCAGTGCGATGCTGTCGCCGGGGCCGGCGACCTTGGCATAGTCGAGCGTGGCCGTGTTCTTGAGGTTGGCCTTCTTGTCGGCCTTGAAGGCCGCCCCCACGCTGGTCAGCAGCGTGTCGTTCGTGGTGTCGAACTGGGTGAAGTACGGGCTGGCATCTCCGACGGCGAGGATGTCGGCATAGCCCGCGGCCACGTCGGCGGGCGTCTCCGACAGGAGCTTGGTGTCGTTGGCGAGCTTCGAGGTGCCGAGGGTGACGGGTGCGACCGGCGGGAGCGTCGTGTTCGGCTCGAGGGCGATCGAGTAGTAGACCTTGTAGACGCTCCGCGGGGTGTCCTGGATGAGCATCAGTGACAGTGGGGCGATCGTCTTGTCGTCGGGGTTCTCGACGATCGTGAACACCGTACGCGGCCAGGAGTCGGTGGCCTGCGGCAGGATGACCGACGAGGGCCCGACCGGAATGGGCTGCGGCACGGCATAGGCCGGGAAGGTCTTGCGGATCGCGTAGGTCTCGGTGCGGAGGTCGAGCGCCGGCCCCGTGAACCGGGTGGCGAGGGCCGCCGCGTCGGACGCGGCATCCGCTGCCGTGGTGGAGGCCGAGATCTTCGCGAGGATGCTGTTCAGCTGCGCCTCGGTCACCGCAGGCGGCGGACCGGTCGTCTCGTCCGTCGGCACCGGGGTCGGCAGCGCTGTCGATGTGTCTGTGGGTACCGGCGTCGTCGTGTCTTGTGTGGTGACGGTGGGTTCGGGGGTGGGAACCGGACTGGTCTCGGCGTACGCCTGCGAACCGATCGCCAGGCTGGCCAGCAGGGTCAGCGGCACAGCGATGGCCACCGACCTCGTGATCGACCGGCGCCCGCGACGCCCCACCCCGGATTCGATCGCGTTCGTGCGGGACGACGAGAAGCGCTTGCCCTTCGGCAGCGCCGGCGGCTTGCGTCTCGGACCCTGCGACTTTCTCATGTGGTGGAGGCCGAGCAGCAGCAGCACGAGCCCGGCGATGAGGAAGAAGGCGCCGGCCAGGAGGAAGGGCACGGCGAGCGGCGTGCTGTTGTCGAGGGGCCAGGAGATCTGCACCGAGTTCGGTGCGGGCGACGTGCCGTCGGTCGCGACGATCAGCGAGTACCCGGCCGGGAGGTTGAACGTGCGGTTCATCGCACCGTCGCTGGTGAACTCCTCGAGCCAGAGGTCCGAGCCTTGAGGGTTGCCCGAGCCGCTGGCGACGTTCGCCTCCCCGTCGGGCGAGGCAGCGACGGTCGTCGCGGTCAGGGTGCGGGAGCTGTCGTCGGTCGCACCGAAGCCCACGCTGTCGTACGACGACCCGTTCAGCCACGCCTTCACATCGTCGGTGCGCCCGTAGGCCGCGAAGACGCTGGCCGTGCCGCCGAGCGTCACGGTCTGGTTGCCGCTCTCGGCCTGCAGTACCGCACTGTCGATGTAGAGGTAGGGCGAACCGTCGCTCGTGGTGGTCGAGACGGTCAGCGACGACGGCGGCAGGAGCACGGTGCGTTCGGCGATACCGATGCCGATGAGCGCCGTCGCAACGACGAAGGCGAAGATGGCAAGTATGAATCGCACGTGAGAACTCCAGACAAGGACATTAAAAGATAGCTGATCCTCCTTGGGTATGCTCCCAGACTTCGGAGCGTGCGGGTAATCCGGCCCGCGTCCGGGCTCGTGGGTGAGCCCCTAGAATGTCCCTGCACCCCGGGATCCCGGGCTTTACGAGGAGAAACTGTGAAGATTCAGAACGCCTTCGTGTTCGGTCTGGTCGGCACCCTCGGCGTGGGTCTCGGGCTCCTCATCCTCTTCATGGTGGGCAGCCTCGCCACCGTGCTGACCTATGTCGGAATCGCCATCTTCCTGGCGCTCGGGCTCGACCCGCTCGTGTCCTGGCTGCAGCGCAAGAAGGTGCCCCGGGCGCTCGCCATCCTCATCGTCGTCATCGCGGTCGCCGGCGTGATCACGGGCCTGGTCTTCGCCGTACTGCCGATCATCATCCAGCAGCTGACCCAGCTGTTCGACCAGCTGCCGGTGCTCTTCACTCAGCTGACGTCCTCGGACTTCGCCGCGAATCTCACGCGGCAGCTCGGCGGCTACATCGATGTGCAGGCAGTCGTGGATGCCGTCACCAACTATCTGCGGGACCCGGGCAACATCACCACCATCGCCGGCGGTGCGCTGCAGGTCGGCATCGGAATCGCGAACGGTGTCTTCGGCATCGTGATCGTGATCATCCTCACCCTCTTCTTCACGGCGAACCTCGGCATGATGAAGCGCACGGTGTACCTGCTGGTGCCGGCCACCAAGCGGGAGCGTTTCGCCGACCTCGGCGAGCAGATCACCGACGCCGTCGGGCGTTATGTCGTGGGACAGGTCGCGCTGGCCGCGTGCAACGGCGTGCTGAGCTTCATCTTCCTGTCGATCATCCAGGCCCCGTACGCCGCCGTGCTGGCGTTCATCGCGGGCGTGCTCTCGCTCATCCCGCTCGTCGGCACGATCTCCGGCTCGGTCATCATCGTCGGTATCTGCCTGATCCCGACGATCGGCTCACCACTGACCGCACTCGTCGCCGCGATCTACTACCTCATCTACATGCAGGTGGAGGCATATCTCCTGAGCCCGAACATCATGCGGCGGGCGGTCTCCGTGCCGGGCTCGATCGTCGTCATCGCGGCCCTCGCCGGCGGCTCCCTGCTGGGGGTGCTCGGAGCGCTCGTGGCGATCCCCGTCGCCGCGTCGATCATGCTGATCGTCAAGCAGGTCGTGATCCCCGCGCAGAACGAGCGCTGAGCGCTGGAGTGCAGCGAGCCGCGGCCTGTGGCCCGTGGCGGGCGGGGGCATGCCGGGCGCAGTACTACTCGCTCTCGTACGTCTCCGGCAGCGGTGCCCGCGACGGATTGACCCGCGAGACGATCTCGTTCAGCACGCGACGGGTCTGCGTCTCCCCCACCCAGAGATGCTTCGCGCCCTCCACGGCCACCAGGTCGACATCCGGTACGAGCGCGAACCGCTCCCGGGCTTCGGCCGGCCGCAGGAAGTCGTCGAGCTCGGGTACGAGCGCGACCAGCGGAACATCGGCTGCCGCCCACGCGCGCAACTCGTCGTCCGTCGCGCGGTGCAGCGGCGGCGACAGCAGGATCGCCCCGTCGATCTCGTGCGACAGCCCGTACTTCAGGGCCAGCTCGGTGCCGAACGACCAGCCCACGAGCCACGGATGCGGCAGCCCGCGTTCGGCGACGAAGGCCATCGCCGCGTCGACGTCGAGCCGTTCATCCACTCCCTCACCGAAGCTGCCGGCACTCGTTCCGCGGGGCGAGGAGGTTCCGCGGGTGTTGAAGCGCAGCACCGCGAGATCGGCGAGGGCGGGCAGGCGCCAGGCCGCCTTCCGGAGGATGTGCGAGTCCATGAAGCCGCCGGCGGTGGGCAGTGGATGAAGCGTCACGAGGGTCGCGACCGGCGGGCGTCCGACAGGCAGCGCCAGTTCGCCCACCAGGGTGAGCCCGTCGGTGGTGTGCAGCTCGATGTCTTCCCGCACGGCGGGCAGCACGACGGTCGAGCGGATGTCGATGGTGGTCATGAGACGCCGATCCTCCAGCAGTGGTTGTGCCAGTGCCGGCGCGCGGCGAGGTCACTGGCGTCGCCCAGCACGCCGTCGGCGCGCCAGGTCACGACATGGGCCGTTCCGACGGTGATGGGCAGCGAGCATCCGGGGCAGACGTAGTCTTTCGTCGCCTGGCCGACGGAGATCGGCTGCACGTTCCAGTCGTGACCGCGCCGCCACTCGACGGTGCGCGAGCCTGTCATCATCCGTTCGATGCCTTCCGCAGCCGCGTCATCGGGTTGCCCCTTCGCGCGGCGGGACCGGTTGCTGCGGGGCATTACGGGCGGACCGCCACCATGACGTCGACGACGGCATCGAGCACGAGGTCGACCTGGGTCTCGTTGTAGCCGCCCAGCTTCGGGGTGAAGAGAGCGCCGCGCACCGTCTCGACCGGCAGCGGTGCGCCGTTCCGGAAGTAGGCGACGAGCCGGTCGCAGAACGCGTCGACCTGGCGGCGGTCGTATCCCCCGCTCAGAGCTCCGGCCCGGCGGAACCGGTGGCCCGGCTCCCGCTCCAGCCGCGCGAGGATCTCGCGTGCACGATCCCTGTTCAGGTCATACCATTCGGCGTCACCGAGGTCGCGTTTGCCGGTCGCCCGTTCGCGCGCGGCGAAAGCCTCTTCGAGCCGTTCCAGCGCTGCGTCGACGTGGAGGGTCGAGTAGCCGCCCTTCTGCAGGTCGAAGGAGGTGCTCCGGATGCTCCGCGAATCGATCGCGGCAGACGATGTCACCGCGGCCCCTGCGCCTGCTCCCGCCCCGGCACCGGCACTGGCCTGCGCCTCGTACGCGAGCCGGGCATCCGCCAGGAACTTCTCGACTTCGTCGACGCTGTAGCCGAGTTCCGAGCGACGGCTGAGGGGGAATGTTTGGCTCACACCGTCATTCTGCCACTGCCGGGTGTGAAGACCCGCCGCGCGGTGGGGCGTCTACGAGAAGATGATGTAGAGCACGTACGCCGCGGCGGCTGACGGCAGCATCGAGTCGAGCCGGTCGAGGAACCCGCCGTGGCCGGGCAGCCAGGTGCTCATGTCCTTGATGCCCATGTCGCGTTTCAGCAGTGATTCGGCCAGGTCGCCGAAGGTCGCGGTGAGCGTCAGCACCAGGCCGAAGAGGAGCCCGAACCACCACGGCTCCTGCAGAAGAAGCACCGACAGCAGCACGCCGGCGATCAGGGCGACGAGCAGGGCGCCTGCGAAACCCTCCCAGGTCTTCTTCGGGCTGATCCGCGGGGCCATCGGGTGCTTGCCGAAATTGAGGCCGGCGGCATAGGCGCCTGTGTCAACACAGATCACGACGACCATGAACGACAACACCCACCAGCGGCCGTCGGGCTGTGCCACGAGCAGGATGGAGATGCTGCCGAGGAAGACGACATAGGCCTGCACCAGCACGGCTGCCGCGACATCCCGGGCCAGTTGGCGGGCACCGCCGACACGATGGGCGGGAATCACCAGCACCACGAGCCGCCACACGACGACGAGCCCGATGCCGGCGAGGAGGGTCAGCCACTGGCCGGATGCGTCGCCGTAGAAAGCCGCCACGGACACCGCAGCGGCCGAGATCACCGAAGGCACGACCGGAACGTAGCGGCCCGACTTCTTCAGGGCCCCCACGAGTTCCACGCTGCCGACGCAGGCAATGAGCCCGACGAAGACCAGGAACAATTCGGTGATGAACACCAGGCTGACCACCATCAACGCAGCCAGCACGACCCCGATGGCAACGGCGCTCAGCAGGTTGCGGCCGGAGCGGGCGGTGATCTTGTCGTTGGCCTCTTCGAACTGCTCCCGGCGTGCCCGTACGCGCTCTTCGAGCTCGGCCCGCGAGATTCCCGTCGGGCGCTTCTGCTTCGACGGGCCTCGCCCACCTGGTTCGTCAGTCACGAAGGGCCCGCGCCTAGATTTCCAGCAGCTCGGCTTCTTTGCGCTTCAGAGCGTCGTCGATGGCGTCGACCACAGCCTTCGTGCTCGCCTCCAGCTCCTTCTCAGCGCGTGCGACCTCGTCGTCGCCGACTTCGCTCTTCAGGGCATCCAGATCGTCTTTCGCCTTGCGGCGGATGTTGCGGACGGAGACCTTGCCGTCTTCGGCCTTGCCCTTCACGACCTTGACGAACTCCTTGCGGCGCTCCTCGGTGAGGTCGGGCAGCGTGACGCGGATGATCGAACCGTCGTTCGTCGGGTTCGCACCCAGGTTCGGCATGTCGCGGAGGGCCTGCTCGATGTCGCGGAGCGCGCCCTTGTCGTAGGGCGTCACCAGGATGGTGCGAGCCTCGGGGTTCTGCAGCGACGCCAGCTGTTCGAGAGGTGTCGGCGACCCGTAGTAGTCGACCAGGAGCTTCTGGAACAGTGCGGGGTTCGCCCGCCCGGTGCGCACGGTCGCAAAGTCGTCTTTCGTCGATTCGAGCGCCTTGCGCATCCGCTCGGCGGTATCGGTCAGTACATCGGCAATCACGGTAACTCCTTCAGAAATCCTGTGGCCCAGTTTAGTTCGGTTGCCGGTGTCACTGGTGCGTGGTGTGGACCAGGGTGCCGATCTGCTCACCGAGGATCGCCTTCGTGACGTTGCCGGTCGGTTCCATGCCGAAGACCATCATCGGCATGTTGTTGTCCATGCAGAGGCTGAACGCGGTGGAGTCCACGACCTTCAGCTCGCGCTGGAGCGCGTCGAGGTAGGTCAGGCGGTCGATCTTCTTCGCGTCGGGATTCGATCGGGGATCGGCGTCGTAGACACCGTCGACACCGTTCTTGGCGACCAGCACGACATCCGCACCGATCTCGAGCGCACGCTGCGCGGCGACGGTGTCGGTGGAGAAGTACGGCAGCCCGGCGCCGGCACCGAAGATGACGACGCGGCCCTTCTCAAGGTGCCGCTCGGCACGGCGCGGGATGTACGGCTCGGCCACCTGCGTCATCGAGATGGCCGACTGCACCCGTGTGGCGGCGCCGGCCTGCTCGAGGAAGTCCTGCAGCGCGAGGGCGTTCATCACGGTGCCGAGCATGCCCATGTAGTCGGCGCGGCCCCGGTCCATTCCGCGCTGGGAGAGTTCCGCGCCGCGGAAGAAGTTGCCGCCACCGACGACGATCGCGATCTCGACCTGCTTGGCGGCCTCGGCGATCTCGCGGGCCAGCTCGCCGACCACATCGGGGTTCACACCGAGGGAGCCGCCACCGAAGGCTTCACCCGAGAGCTTCAGCAGAACCCGACGACGGCCTGTGCTTTCAGACATGGTGGTTGTCCCTTCGTTCGTTCGCTGTTCAGGCTACCGGTAAACAAAAAGCCCCGACGCCGTTACGGGCGTCGGGGCTTTGTGGTGGTGGAGCTTACGCGCCGACCTTGAAGCGGGCGAAGCCGGTGACCGTGAGGCCAGCGTCTGCCAGCACCTTGGCGACGGAGAGCTTGTTGTCCTTCGCGTAGTCCTGGTCGAGCAGAGCGACCTGCTTGAAGTACCCGGTGAGACGGCCTTCGATGATCTTGGGCAGGGCCGCAGCGGGCTTGCCCTCATTCTCGGCGATCTCGGTCACGATCTTGCGCTCGGCGTCGACAGCGTCGGCGGGAACGTCGTCACGGCTGAGGTACTCGGGGTTCGCGAACGAGATGTGCTGCGCGATGCTCCGTGCGGTCTCTGCATCGTCACCGGTGTAACCGACGACGACACCGACCTGCGGGGGCAGGTCTTTGCTCGTGCGGTGCAAGTAGATGGCGAAGTGCTCGCCGCTGACCTTCGCGATACGGCGGAGTTCGAGCTTCTCGCCGAGGATCGCAGCCTCGTCGGAGATGGTCGCTGCGACCGTCTGCGAGCCGGCGTCGGCCGCGAGGGCCTCATCGAGAGTGGATGCTCCGGACGCGGTGACCGCATCCAGAACCTTCTCGCTCAGATCGATGAACTTCTGGTTCTTCGCGACGAAGTCGGTCTCGCTGGCGAGCTCGATGAGGGTGGCTGTGTCGCCGTTCTCCTTCGCTGCCACGAGGCCTTCGCTGGTGGCGCGGCCCTCGCGCTTGGCGACGCCCTTCTGGCCCTTGAGGCGCAGGATCTCGATGGCCTTCTCGATGTCACCATCGGCCTCGACGAGAGCGTTCTTGCTGTCTACCATTCCGGCGCCGAGACGGTCGCGGAGGATCTTAACGTCGGCAACGTTGAAATTTGCCATGGTACTGGTTGCTCCTTAGCTGAATGGCTGTGCCCGGGGCCCGCGACCAATGGGTGCAGTCCCGGGCACAGCTGAGATGTGTGACGAGGCGGGGAGGTTAGACTTCCTGCGCCGGGTCGACGGTGCGTGCCTCGGCGACGGGGTGCTCGACCGGGTCACCGATGTTCTTGCCGATGAGCTGCGCGTCAGCGTCGTTCTCCTCGGTGTTCGGCTCTTCGGCCAGCTCGGCCACGTCGGCGTCGATGACGGCGGCGTCGGCCTGGGCGGCCTCGACGACGGCAGCGTCAGCGCCCTCGGTGGCGAGGGTCTCCGCAACAGCGGTCTCGTCAGCGGCCAGCTCGACGGTCGAGGTCTCGAGGAGCTCGCGCTCCCACTCGGCCAGGGGCTCGACGGCCGACACGTTGCCGGTCTCCTCGGGCTTCTGGTGGCGCTGGATGAGGCCCTCAGCAGCGGCGTCGGCGATGATGCGGGTCAGCAGGCCCACCGAACGGATCGCGTCGTCGTTGCCCGGGATCGGGTACTGCACTTCGTCGGGGTCGCAGTTCGTGTCGAGGATGCCGATGACGGGGATACCGAGCTTCCGCGCCTCGTCGATCGCGAGGTGCTCCTTCTTGGTGTCGACGACCCAGAGGGCGGACGGGGTCTTCGCGAGGTTGCGGATACCGCCGAGGCTCTTGTGCAGCTTGTCGAGCTCGCGCTTCTTGATGAGCAGCTCTTTCTTCGTGAAACCGCTCTTCGCGGTGTCTTCGAAGTCGAGCTCCTCGAGCTCCTTCATGCGGGCGAGGCGCTTCGAGACCGTCTGGAAGTTGGTCAGGAGGCCACCGAGCCAGCGCTGGTTGACGTAGGGCTGGCCGACGCGGGTCGCCTGCTCGGCGATCGCTTCCTGCGCCTGCTTCTTGGTGCCGACGAAGAGGATGGTGCCGCCGTGGGCGACGGTCTCCTTGACGAAGTCGTAGGCCTTGTCGATGAAGCCGAGCGACTGCTGGAGGTCGATGATGTAGATGCCGGAACGCTCGGTGAAGATGAATCGCTTCATCTTCGGGTTCCAACGGCGGGTCTGGTGCCCGAAGTGCACGCCGCTGTCGAGCAGCTGGCGGATGGTTACGACGGCCATGAGCCGTTCTCCTGTTCTCCCGGCGTCTGTGCGCACGGATGCACGGCAGAGCCGAATCGGTTGCTAGCGGCGACCGGATGATCGCCCCTCCTGGTGCCCGGCCGAAACCCCGCCCGGACTCGTGACGAGTCGCAGGACCGAATGGGGAGTGGCGGCCGAATGGGCACGCGTAGTCACCGCGACGAGCGCGGTGCTACGAAAAGGATAGCACCGATTGGGAGAGCCCCGGCAGGGAACTACGCCGAGGTCTTGAGGGCTGCCGCCGCCTTGGCCGCTCGCCCTCCGCGATCGACCTTCAGGTCATCCATGCTCTCGAGCGACCGGCCCTTCGTCTCCGGCACCGCGAAGAACACGAAGATGAACGAGAGCAGGGCGAAGAACGCGTACATCCCGTACGTGAACGGCAGCGAGAAGGCCGACAGGGCCGGGAAGGTCTCGGTGACGGCGAAGTTCGTGAGCCACTGGGCCGCCGCGGCGATGCCGAGCGCCTTGCCGCGGATCCGGTTCGGGAAGATCTCACCGAGCAGCACCCACACCAGCGGTCCCCAGGTGGCGCCGAACGAGACGACGAAGAGGTTGGCCGCGACAAGGGCGATCGGGCCCCAGGCGCCGGGCAGCGACGGGTTGCCGTCGACCTGCACCGACTGCGCGAACGACAGAGCCATCACGGCGAGGGAGATGACCATGCCGATGGACCCGATGAGCAGCAGCGGCCGGCGGCCGGTCTTGTCGACGGTGAAGATGGCGACGAAGGTGACGAGCACGTTGACCACAGCCGTGACCACCGAGATCGTGAGGGAGGTGCCTGCGTTGCCGGTGTCGAAACCGACCGACGACCAGAGCGACGTGGAGTAGTAGAAGATCACATTGATGCCCACCAGCTGCTGGAACATCGACAGCAGGATGCCCACCCAGACCACCGGCAGCAGGCCGAACAGCTTGCCGCGGAGGCTCGCGGTGCGGGCGTTCTCCTTGTCCTCCTTCAGCGACTGCTCGATCTCGGCGAGCGCATCGTCCACCTGCGCCTTCGGCATGACGCTCGCGAGCACGTCCTTCGCATCCTCGTGGCGACCCTTGCCGGCGAGGTAGCGCGGCGATTCGGGCAGGCGCCAGGCCAGCAGGCCGTAGACGATCGCGGGCACGGCGCAGACCACGAACATCCACCGCCAGGCATCCACACCGAACCAGAGCGGGCTGTTCGCATCGCCCGCGCTGTTCGCGAGGATCGCATCGGAGAGCAGGGCGGCGAAGATGCCGAGGGTGATGGCGAGCTGCTGCAGCGAGCCGAGGCTGCCACGCACCGCCTTCGGCGCGATCTCGGCGATGTAGGCCGGCGCGATGACGCTGGCGATGCCGATTCCGAGGCCGCCGAGCACACGCCAGAGAATGAGGTCGGTGACGCTGAAGGCGAAAGCCGAGCCGATCGAGCTCAGCAGGAAGAGGGCTGCACCGATGAGCATGACCGGCACGCGGCCGATCCGGTCGGCGATGCGGCCGGCGAAGTAGGCACCGATGGCGCAGCCGAGCAGAGCGGATGCCACGGCGAAACCGCTGAGGAACGGCAGGGTGTCGAGGCCGAAGTCCGTCTTGATCGCGTCGACGGCTCCGTTGATGACCGAGGAGTCGAAGCCGAACAGGAAGCCGCCGAGCGCGGCGGCGATCGAGAGGGCCAGGACCTTTCGGTTCAGCCGTTTCTGCAGGTCCTTCTCGGACTGTGCGCTTGTGGTGCTGGTGTTGTTCGTGCTCCCGGCCATGGCCTGCCCCTCTGGTGATGTGTTCCTGTGGGAGCGGGAGGGGAGGGGCGACGCTGCCCCGGGCTCTTCTCGCCCACACCTTCGATCTTGCCACGATGTTCCACAGATGGCGCGAATGCCGGGCGGGCTTGCGCTGGAACGCGGAGGCTGATGACATGTACGCAATCACTTCGACCAGGGCCGTCGCTGTCGGCCTGCTGGTGCTCGGGATGCTCGGGATGACGGGGGTGCCCGGGGTGTCTGGGGTGCCCGGGTTCCTCGAGCCACTCCCCGGCCAGGTCTCTTCTCTCGGGCCGGCGCTTCCCCGGGCATCCGGATCTGCCATCGGTCGCGGGCGCGGCGTCTGGCCGACGGATGCGCCGCACCCCGTCGTGCGACCGTTCGAAGCCCCCGCCACCCGTTACTCCGCCGGGCACCGGGGCATCGACATCGCGGCCATCCCCGGCCAGCCCGTCTATGCCGTGCTGGCCGGCACGGTGACGTTCTCCGGCCTCGTCGTCGACCGCCCCCTCGTCTCCGTCAGCCACGGCGACGGAGTGCTCTCGACCGTCGAACCGGTCACCCCGACCGTCCGTGCGGGTGAGACCGTGGCCGCCGGCCAGCAGATCGGCGTGGTCGCCGGATCGTCGTCGCACTGCGAACCCGTCTGCCTGCACCTCGGGCTGCGGCTGAACGGGGAGTACGTCTCCCCGCTCCTCGTGCTCGGCGGCATCCCGCGCGCCGTGCTGCTTCCGCTTGATGGCGACGGCGGCGGCGGCGATACAGGGTGAGACGGATGCCCACCCCCCACCCGTCGTCAGGCGCGGGGATGGGCCGCGAGGTAGGTGCTCCGCAGACGTTCCGTCGTCACATGCGTGTAGATCTGTGTCGTGCCGAGGCTGGAGTGACCGAGCATCTCCTGCACCGCGCGGAGATCCGCTCCCCCGTCGAGCAGGTGCGTCGCCGCCGTGTGGCGGAACGCGTGCGGGCCCTCCGGACCCGTTCCGGGAACCCGGCTGAGCAGTTCGGAGACCACCGCGTAGACAGACCGGGTGCCGACCCTTTCCCCGCGCGTGTTCAGGAACAGTGCGCTCGACACGCGCATCTGCGACTCCTGCCCGGGCGCCGTGCTGATGAGCTGTTCCCGCCGGCCGTTCTGCCGGTACTGCGTCACCGCCGCGAGCGCCGGTGCTCCGAAGGGGACCACCCGCTGCTTGGACCCCTTGCCGGTCACCAGCACGGTACGGCGCTCCTCGTCGAGGTCGTCGACGTCGATTCCCACGATCTCCGACACCCGGAGCGCCGAGGCGTAGAGCAGTTCGACGATCGCCCGGTTGCGTTCACCGATCGGATCCCCGTCGGACGCCCGCTCGTCCAGCAGGTCGAAGATCGACTGCACGGATGCCCGGCTGAGCACGCGCGGCAGAGACCGGTCCGCTCGGGGTGCACGCAACCGTACGGCCGCGTCGCCGGTCTGCAGCCCCGTTCTCGTCAGCCAGGCCGAGAAGCTCTTCGCCGTCGCGGAGCGCCTGGCCATCGTCGCCTTCGACAGTCCCCCGTTGGAGGCGGCCCACAACCAGTCGCGCAGCAGATCGAGCGTCATCCCGGCTGACCCTTCAGCACCCGCTGTCTCAGCTCCCACCGACTCAGCACCCACCGACTCAGCACCCACCGTCTCCGTGCCGGCCTGTGCGCGGCGGTCCGCGGCGAAGGCGAGCAGGTTCGCGAGGTCGGAGCGGTAGGCCCGAACGGTGTTCTCGGAGTAGCCGCGCTCGAGCGCCAGGTGCGACAGGAAGTCGTCGGCGTTCTGTTCGAGGCTCATGCTCCAAGGATGCCCGACAGGCGTTGCGGATCAGCCGGCCGTCGGGGCGTGGCGGGAGAACGCGTCGCGCTGGCCCTCAGGGCTGAGGGCCTCGATCCGTCGCACGACCTCCGTCGGGAAGCTGTTGATGACCTCGTAGTCGCCGACCGGCACGATGGAGTGCACGACCTGCTCCGGGTAGACGTGCACCAGGTTGAACGACTGTCCTCCACCCAGCCCGTCGAGATGGTCGGGCCCCGCCGACAGATCCATCGTGTAGCAGGTGGCGGCGGCCACCGAGATCGGCACTCCAGCGAACAGGGACGTCGTCGAGTAGTGGAGGTGCCCGCCGAGGATGCCGCGTACGTCCGTTCCCCGGATGACATCGGCGAGCAGCTCCTGCTCCTGCAGCTCCAGGATCGGCATCAGCGGGAGAGTCGTCGGAATCGGCGGGTGGTGCAGGGCGACCAGCGTGCCGTGGGGGGCGGGCGTTCGGAGTTCGTCTCGCAGCCAGTCGAGCTGCCCGGACGTGAGCTCACCGTGATGGAATCCCGGCACAGACGTGTCGAGCGCGATCAGCCGCAGCCCGCCGAGGTCGAAGACCCGGTCGACCGGCTCCTCGGTGCCGGGCTGATCGAGCAGTTCCACCCGCAGGCGCCCCCGTGCATCGTGGTTGCCCATCACCCAGACCAGTTCGGCCCCCATCCGCTCCGCGGCCGGCTCCACCAGCGCCCGGATCCGGGTGTAGGCGTCGGCCTCGCCGAGGTCGGTGAGGTCTCCCGTGAAGACGAGGGCGTCGGGCCTGATCCCGGACCGTTCCAGCTGCATCAGCGCGCGGGCCAGGGTCGAGTCGGTGTCGACCTTTCCGTAGAGCTTCGCTCGACCGGCCAGGAAGTGGGTGTCGCTGAGATGGGCGATCACATGGGTGGGAGCGTTCGTCGGTGCCATCCCCCCATCCTGCCAAACCCGTCCGACGCTGCACCCCCGCCCGGTGCCCTCCACCGTTGCGGGCGCCCCGGCGCCCACCCATCGTCGCGGGCGCTCCGGCACCTACCCATCGTTGCGGGCGGCCCCGGCGCCCACCCATCGTTCTGGGCGCCCCGGCGCCCACCCGCGCCGCCCGCGCGCCTCACCCGGCCGGCACGGCGCGCCACCCGCCGTCCTTCTCCTCGACGACCCCCTCGAGCCCGAGCGCTCCGAGCGCCGCCTGGGCCGATCCGACGCTGAGCCCGGCCCGCTGGGCGACCTCCTCCGCCGAGCGGAGGGCGCGCCGGCTGACCGCGTCGAGCACCCGCACGTGTTCGGCCGGCCTCCGCCGCCCGCCAACCGGCCCCGCCACATCGCCCCGTGGCCCGGCTCGCTGCGGCGCTTCCAGAGCGGGCAGCCCGCGGAGTTCCGGCTGGAACTGCCCGGGGGCCGGTTCTGCGACCAGTTGCACGACCTCCTCGGCGGTGGTGACGCAGACCGCGTCGAACTCACGGAGGAGCCGGTGGCAGCCCGCCGACGACGGTGACGTCACCGGGCCGGGTACAGCGCCGAGCGGCCGACCGAGCGCAGCGGCATGGGCGGCCGTGTTCAGTGAACCGCTCCGCACACCGGCCTCGACCACCACTGTCGCAAGCGACGCGGCTGCGATGAGCCGGTTGCGCTGCAGGAACCTCCATTTCGTCGGAGCCGAGCCGCAGGGCAGCTCCGAGAGCACGACCCCGACCTCAGCGATCCGGGCCAGGAGGGCATCGTGGCCCGTGGGGTAGAAACGGTCCACGCCCCCGGCGAGGAAGGCGAACGTCTGGCCGGAGCTCGCGAGCGCCGACCGGTGCGCCATCCCGTCGATGCCGTATGCAGCCCCGGAGGCGACACCGAACCCCCGATCGGCGAGACCCGCCGACAGTTCCATCGCCACGTGCTCGCCGTAGCCGCTCGCCGCCCGGGCACCCACGATGGCGATGGCGCTCCGGAGCCCCAGAACGGCGTTCGGTCTGCCGCGCACCCACAGCGCCAGCGGCTGGTGCGGGCCGAGACCGGCGAAGCCTGCTGGCCATTCGCGATCGCCGGGGACGACCAGCCGGGCACCGCACCGGTGGGCCTGTCTCAGGGCGGTCAGGGCCGACGAAGCCGCCAATCGGGGTCGCCACCGCTCCAGGCCCGCCTCGACCGCCGCGTCGTTCGGCGCATCGCCGCCCGCATCCTGGAGCAGTCCGATGATCGAGGCGGCTGGGAGTCGGTCGACCAGGCAGCGCAGCGCATCAGCGGCCCCCAGCGTGGAAACGAGATGACCCGCCACCGCATCACCGGGCTCGGCGATACCACTCCAGCAAGCGCGGGCGAAGCGTTCTGCGGCAGCCTCGGCGGCACCGGCCTCCCCGACCGCACCTGCCTCCCCTGCTCCTTCGGCTTGTTCGGGTTCTCCGGGAGCCCACCCCGGGCTGACGGCGGCGACGGCTTCGATGACGAGTGTCTCGTCCAGCGAGAAGATGTTCACAGTGTGAGGGACTTTCTGAGGTAGAGGGCCCGGCCGATCTGGTCGGTGCCGGGGCGGGGAACAGCGTCGAGGTCGGCCAACGTCCACGCCACGCGGAGGATGCGGTCGTACCCCCGCATTGTGATGAGTCCGCGTTCGAGAGCACGGTCGAGCACGAGAGTGGTGTCGCGGGGCAGCTTCTGCGGCCCGCTCCGAAGCCAGGTACCGAGCACCTCACCGTTCAGCTTCCAGGGCGTCTCACTGAGGCGCGCAGCCATCCGCTCCCGCGCCTCCCGGACCCGGTTCCGGGCCTCAACTGTCGTGAGTCGTTCGCCCGAGCCATCGAGCCTGAGTTCGGCGGCAGACACCCGCCGCACCTGCACCTGGATGTCGATGCGGTCCAGCAGCGGCCCCGACAGCCGCCCGAGGTAGCGACGCCGCGTGTTCGGCGTGCAGAGGCAGTTCAGCTCGGCGGTGCCGTACTGCCCGCAGGGGCACGGGTTCGCCGCCATCACCAACTGGAACCGCCCGGGGAAGAGCGCGACCGCGTTGGCCCTGTGGATGCTGATGACCCCGGACTCGAGCGGCTGGCGCAGCGTGTCGAGCACGTTTGTCGCGAACTCCGGTGCCTCGTCGAGGAAGAGCACCCCGTGCGACGCTCGGGCCGCCGCGCCGGGCCGGATCTGCTTCGAGCCTCCGCCGATGAGCGCACCCGCCGAGGCGGAGTGGTGCGGGCTCTCGAAGGGTGGACGAGTGGCGAGCGTGCGCGGCACCGACGCTCCGGCGAGCGAGCGGATCGAGCTCACCTCGAGCGCCGATGCGGCGTCGAGGTCGGGCAGCAGGCCCGGAAGCCTCATCGCCAGCATCGTCTTGCCCGCTCCGGGAGGACCCAGCATGAAGATGTGGTGTCCGCCCGCTGCCGCTGCGACGAGCGCCAGCACCGCGTCGGCATTTCCGATGACGTCGGAGAGTTCGTGCTCGGGCGGCTCCGTGTCGTAGACCCGGGCCCCCTCGATCACGTCGAGCGGTATCGGGTCGAGAGCCGCACCGTGGTGGATCGCCGCGTCCCGCAGGGAGATGACGGGCACGATCGTCACCCCGGGCACCAGCGACGCCTCGTGCCGGTTGCCGGCCGGAACCACGAAGGTGCGGTATCCGGCCCGTGCCGCAGCGGCGATCGCCGGCAGCACGCCGTTCATCGGCCGGAGCCGTCCGTCGAGGCTCAGCTCACCGAGGTGGACAACCCGTTCGACCGACCCCGCGGAGACGGTTCCAGCCGCGGCGAGAATGGCCATCGCGATGCCGAGATCGAACGTCGAGCCGTGTTTGGGGAGGGCCGCGGGCGAGAGGTTCACGGTGATCTTGCTGGTCGGCAGCGGGCAGCCGGAGTTGGTCGCCGCTGCCCGAACGCGATCCCGGGCATCCGACAGCGCCGTGTCGGGAAGCCCGATGATCATCAGGGTCGGCAAGCCGTTCCCGATGTCTGCTTCGACCTCCACCATCGACCCTGTCATACCGAGCAGAGCCACGGAATGGGTGCGCGCCACCATCAGAAGATCCCGACGAGGTGCTCGATGACGACCGGTTGGCGGGGCGGAACCAGCACGCCGATCGCGTCGATGCGGATCTGTCGACGCCCAGGCTTCGCCGTCTCGCACCACGCGCTGGCCAACCGCCGGAGCCGCGCCAGCTTGGCGATGGTGATTGCCTCGAACGGATGCCCGTAACGGAGCCCCGACCGCGTCTTCACCTCGACGAAGACGGTGACGCCCTCGTGCTCGGCCACCACGTCGATCTCGCCCTGGCGACACCGCCAGTTGCGCTCGAGGATGCTGTACCCCTGCTCAAGCAGGTAGTCAGCGGCGAGATCCTCGCCGCGCCTGCCCACTTCGTCTTTTGCCTTCATGTTCTGCCTCCGCCACCAGAGTGGCAAGCAGAGCAGAGGCAGACGGGCGCTGAGACCGGATCAGTGGAGAGTCCCGGAGATCAGTCACCTGTGGAGGACAGGAGGAACCCGAGGGCTACTCGTCGAGCGCGAGCTCCTTGGGCAGCTCGAAGTCCTTCGACGACAGCTCCTCGATGTTCACGTCTTTGAACGTCAGCACCCGAACCGACTTCACGAAACGGTCGGAACGGTACACGTCCCACACCCACACGTCGCTCATCGTCAGCTCGAAGTAGAAGTCGTGCTCGGTGTCGCGGCGCACGAGGTCGACGTCGTTCGCCAGGTAGAACCGGCGCTCCGTCTCGATCACATACTTGAACTGCGATACGACGTCGCGGTACTCGCGGTAGAGCGCCAGCTCCACCTCGCGGTCATAGTCCTCGAACTCGTCTTCTTCCATGGTGCTCCAAGTCTATGCCAGCACGTTCGACGCCGAAACGTCGGGCACGGGGTCCGCCTCGTCGTCGGCCCCGGTCATCCGATCGCCCTTCAACCAGGTTCGCCGGTGATGGTCGGAGGGTCCGAGCAGTTGCAGGCCCTCGAAGTGCGCAGCGCTGCCGTAGCCCTTGTTGCTCGACCAGGCGTAGCCCGGGTGCTCGGCATCGAGGGCGATCATCAGCCGGTCGCGATGCACCTTCGCCACCACCGAGGCCGCAGAGACCGAGGCGCAGTCGCGGTCGGCCTTGATCTTCGTCGTGACCCGCACCTCGTCGCCGGTGTGCGCCGCGAGGTAGTCGTGGTTGCCGTCCAACAGCAGAATCGCGTCGGACAGGTCGACCCCGACAGTCCGCAACTGGGTGAGCGCACGCGCGCCGGCGAGGCCCAGGCAGGCGATGATTCCGAGCCGGTCGACCTCGTCGGCACTCGCCAGTCCGACGGCGGATGCCCACGCCCACGCTGAAGCGAGGGGGGCGAGCTGCTCGCGCTTCGCCTCGGACAGCAGCTTCGAATCCCGGAGGCCCACCGGGAACTTCCGGCGGCTGGTCGGGTCGATGACGCACATGCCGACGGCCACCGGGCCCGCGATCGCACCGCGCCCGACCTCGTCGACCCCGATCACCAGGCGCGCGCCAGCCCGCCCGAGGGCTCGCTCGTGGCGGAGGTGCGGGTCGCTGACCGGTGTCACCCGGAACCACCCGACGCCGAGGACGGCGCCGCCTCCGCCGCCCCCCGGAACACCGACGAGAAGTTGTCGAGGAACGTCCACCGGCCGATCGGGAACGTGATCCAGAGCGCACGCCCGACGACGTCGGCCTCGGGCACGAACCCGCCCCCCGGGTTCGTCTGGTTGTACCGCGAGTCCGCCGAGTTGCCTCGATTGTCGCCCATCACCCACAGCGAGTTCTCTGGCACGGTCACGTCGAATGCCAGGTCCGAGGCTTTGGTATCACCGGGCTGCAGCTTCAGGTACGGCTCATTCAGCGGTACCCCGTTGACCATCATCTGGCCGAGCGCGTTGCAGCATTCCACATGATCGCCCGGCAGGCCGATCACGCGTTTGATCAGGTGGTCGTTGCTGTCTGTGGCAGCCAGCCCGACAGCGTCGAGCACCCAGTTGACGGCCCCCACAAGGGGAGTGGTGGGTGCTTCTGGTGCCGTGTGCAGCCAGCCGCCCGGGTCTTTGAACACGACGACGTCGCCCCGCTCGATGGGGATGATCCCCGGTTCGAGTTCGTTGACGAGGATGCGGTCCCCGATCTGCAGCGTGTTCTCCATCGACCCCGAGGGGATGTAGAACGAGCGCACCAGGAAGGTCTTGATGAGAACGGATGCGAGCAGGGCGACCAGGAAGATGATGACGATGTCACGAATGAAGAGGGCGGCGCTCTTCTGGCGTCGCCCCTTGCGTCTGCCACCACGATCCGATCGTGGCCGCAACGATGTTTCTGTCATTTAACCGCCTGAGCTCCCGACCCATTTTATGGGGCAGGAGCTCAGGGAAATGGTCGACCCGCGTGGCGGAACCGGCGTATTCCCAGACGCGTTATCCAAATGTTAGGACGACGCTCAGAAAATGTTGCCGAATGCCAGCAGAGGACCGAGAAGCCGGCGAGAGACTACGCGTCGCGCTTCTCTTTGATCTTGGCCTTCTTGCCACGGAGTGCCCGCAGGTAGTACAGCTTCGCGCGGCGCACGTCGCCGCGGGTGACGACCTCGATGTGGTCGATGATCGGCGAGTGCACCGGGAAGGTACGCTCGACGCCGACCTGGAAGCTGACCTTGCGCACGCAGAACGTCTCGCGGACGCCCTCACCCGAGCGGCCGATGACGATGCCCTGGAAGACCTGCACACGGGAGCGCGTGCCTTCGATGATGTTCACGTGAACGCGAACGGTGTCGCCGGCGCGGAAGTCGGGGACGTCGCTCCGCAGGGATGCTGCGTCGACGCTGTCGAGAATATGCATGGTGTTTCGCTCTCTGCAACCGCCACAGGTCGACTACGTTTTTGAGGCCCGAACGGGCCAGTCAGTGAAAGGGTGTGCGATCGAGAATGCAGAACTCCCCTGTGGCAGAGTCTGGCGGTGGCACAATCGAACATTCTGCCACGAGACAGCCACCAATAGCAAAGAGCACGGGCCCCTCGGCGGCGAGCCACTGCAGGGCTCCGGATGCCCGGGGGCTACTTCTGGGCGCTGCGACCGGTCTCGATGACGATGTACTCGCCCTCGGCGACCAGCGGTTCACGAACGGCCCGGGGCGACTCCCCCATCTGTGCGGCGTACTGGAAGGTGTCGAAGACACCCTGCACGCGCTTCCTGGTTTCGCCGAGCAGCTGCGCGATCGAACTCCAGAAGGCGACGAGTCCCAGCACGACGGAGGCCACCGCGATGATCGACCCGGCGGGGAAGAAGAACCCCACCGCGATGATCGACACCTGCCAGAGCGCAACCACGAGCATATCCTGCCAGGAGACGGTCCGGGTCAGTCGCACCTGCTTCCGCGCGAAAGTGAGCAGCGCGACAGCGGCCATTGCGAGAGCGAGCACCCCGCAGGAGAGCATGACGATGAGGAACTGCCAGACCTGGCCGCCGAAGACGGACCAGCCGATCAGCACCCACAGCGGCAGCACAACGACGGCAGCGACCTGCCAGTAGTAGAAAGCCCGGCGAACGAACATGGCTCAAGAATACGGCGAGTAACGTGGACAGTGCCATGTGCGCTTCGAAAGCACAGGCAAGTCAAAGGGAATCACCATGATCGAACTCAGAACGCCCGCCGAAATCGAGCAGATGCGACCCGCCGGGGCCTTCGTCGGCGCGGTGCTGACCGAGCTCGCCTCGCGGGCGGCAGTCGGCGTCAACCTGCTGAAGCTCGACGCCATAGCGCATGACATGATCCGGGCGCGTGGTGCCGAGTCGTGCTACATCACCTACCACCCCTCGTTCGGCGCGAGCCCGTTCGGCAAGGTGCTCTGCACCTCGGTCAACGACGCCGTCCTGCACGGTCTCCCGCATGACTACCGCCTGCGCGACGGCGACATGCTCACGCTCGACTTCGCCGCTTCGGTCGACGGCTGGGTCGCCGACTCCGCGATCACCGTCATCGTCGGCACACCGCGGCCGCAGGATGCCCGGCTCATCGACACCACGACGCGCGCCCTCGACGCGGGCATCGCCGCCGCGCAGCCCGGCGGCCGGGTCGGCGACATCTCAGCCGCGATCGCAGCTGTCGCCCTGGCCGACGGCTACTCGATCAACACGGACTTCGGCGGGCACGGCGTCGGCCGCACCATGCACGGCGATCCGCACATCCCGAACAACGGTCGCCCGGGGCGCGGTGTGCACCTCGACCCCGGCCTCGTGATCGCCATCGAGCCGTGGTTCCTCGAGAGCACGAACAAGATCGTGACGGACCGCGACGGCTGGACACTGCGGAGTGCCGACGGCTCCCGCGGCGCCCACATGGAGCACACCATCGCGATCACCCCCGACGGCCCCCTCATCCTGAGCGCCCGCGCCTGACAGCTGGACGTTCCGGAGAGGCGCGCGTCACTCGGGCGGCAGGAGGTCCGGGCGTACGCGCCGGGTGCGCTCGAGTTGGGCATCGCGGCGCCAGGCGGCAATGGCACCGTGGTTGCCGCCGATCAGCACCGGTGGGACATCCAGACCCCGCCAGCTCGACGGCTTCGTGTAGCTCGGATACTCGAGCAGGCCGTCTTCATGGGACTCCTCGACGAGGCTCTCGGGATTGCCGATGACGCCCGGGATCAGCCGGCCGATCGCCTCGATCATCGCCATCACGGCGACCTCGCCCCCGTTCAGCACATAGTCGCCGAGGCTCACCAGCCGAACGGATGCGCGGCTGCCCGCATAGTCGAACACCCTCTGGTCGATGCCCTCGTAACGCCCGCAGCCGAAGACGAGGTGGCTCGCGCCGCTCAACTCGCGGGCCATCGCCTGCGTGAAAACCTCGCCGGCGGGTGAGGGGAAGATCACAATCGGGCCGGCGCCGCTCGCGACATCCGGGATCTCCGCCGGCAGGATCGTGTCGAGCGCCTCCCCCCACGGCTCCGGCTTCATCACCATTCCGGCGCCGCCGCCGTAGGGCTTGTCGTCGACGGTGCGGTGCCGGTCGTGTGTGAACGTGCGGAGGTCGTGCACCTCGACCTCGAGGATGCCGTCCTCCCGCGCCCGGCCGAGCAGCGAGATGTCGAGCGCATCGAAGAACGTGGGGAAGATCGTGACAATGTCGATGCGCATCCGAAAACCCTAGCGCCCCCGCCCGGGCGGTCCGCCCGCCTGCCCCGCCGGGTGGCGCAGCACCAAATGGGCGGCCCTGCTCCGATCCGGCGCGGATAGCGCGGAGGATCAGTGCAGGGCCGCCGATCGGGTGACTACTCGGGCTTGGCAGCCTCGTCAGCGGGAGCATCGGGCGCAGCTTCAGCAGCGCCTGAGTCGGCAGCGTCCGCGTCAGCGGCATCCGTCGACACGCCGGCCGGCAGCACGACGGCGGCCAGGGCCTCCGAATCCGGCAGGGCCGACTCGGGCAGTTCCTCGAAGAGGCCAGGGGGCGGGGTCACCGTGATGGTGCCGCCCGCGACATCCACCGAGGGAACGATCGCCTTGACGAACGGTACGAGCACTTCGCCCGACACCGTCGACACATGCAGGAGGTCCTGCGCCGGGAGATGATCGATCTGGGTCATCGTACCGATGCGCACGCCGTCACGCACGACGGCAAGGCCGACGAGCTGGTGGTCGAACCACGCATCCTCCTCGTCGGTGACCTCGGTGAGGTCGTGGTCGATCCAGAGGATGGCCTTCGCCAGGGACTCGGCCGCAGTGCGGTCAGGTACGCCGACAAAGAAGCCGACAGCATGCCCGTTGTACCAGCGGAGTTCCGCCAGTTCGAGGGTCTTGCCGTGCCAGGGCGAGGTGGTGGGCACTTGCAGCGTGAACACCGAGCCCGGAACGAAGCGTCGTTCCGGGTCGTCGGTGAACAGCTCGAGCTTGATCGCACCCTTCAGCCCGTGGGCTTTCGTGAGGCGACCGACTCTCAGTTGCGTTTCGTTCTTAGAAATCTGTATCAACCACGTCAACACGTACGCGCTTGCCATCGGCAAGTGCGGCGACGAGCGTGCGCAACGCCTTGGCGGTGCGGCCCGAGCGGCCGATCACGCGACCGAGGTCGTCGGGGTTCACACGAACCTCGAGGACCTCGCCGCGCGGAGAGTTCTTTGCCACGACGCGCACATCGCCGGGATTGTCGACAATCCCTTTGACGAGGTGCTCGAGGGCGGGGGCGAGCAAGACTTACGCCTCGGTCGTTGCAGCGTCGTCGTCGGCAGGAGCCGATTCGGCGACGGGAGCCGCGGCGGGGGCTGCAGGAGCCTCGGCCTTGGGGCGGAGCACCGGCTTCTTCTTCTCGTCGGCGACGAAAGCCTCTTTCGGAGCCTTGACGCGAACGGTCGACACCGAGGTGGCGGCATCCTTCTTGAAGATGCCCCAGTCACCGGTGAGCTTCAGCAGTGCGGTGACCTGCTCGGTCGGCTGCGCGCCGACGCCGAGCCAGTACTGCGCACGGTCGCTCTTGACCTCGATGAGCGACGGCTCCTCGGTCGGGTGGTACTTGCCGATCTCTTCGATGACACGGCCGTCACGCTTGGTGCGCGAGTCGGCGACGACAATACGGTAGTAAGGAGCGCGGATCTTGCCCATGCGCTTCAAACGGATTTTTACAGCCACAATTCTCCTGAGTATTTTTATGGGGCGAACTGCCGGCCGTGAGCGTGGGGGCACACTCGGCCAAGAAAAAGTTCTAAGGTTCTGCGCCACGCCTGATTAGAGGGTCGGACGCGGGCAGACTCGACTGACCATTCTGTCAGAAAAAATGGCCATAGAGTAATCACGACCGCAAATCCGCACCGTGTGCACGGTTCGCCGGCACAGATACAGTCAGGGGCAGGCCGATGGAGATCACCTTCGCGCACTCCGAGCGATCCACTCTCGGCATCGAATGGGAGATCGCCCTGGTCGATCGGGTCAGCGGCGACCTGGTCTCGGTGGCCGGTGAGGTCCTGGAGGCTCTCCGCCAGAGTGATGGCTCCGAGCATCCGCAGATCACGGGTGAGCTTCTCCTCAACACCGTCGAACTCGTCACAACTGTCCACAGATCGGTTCCGGATGCTGTGGCCGACCTTCTGGGCATGTTGGATGAAGTGCGGGCCATCACCGACCCGCTCGATGTGGAGTTGATGTGTGCAGGCAGTCATCCGTTCGCCCAGTGGTTCGACCAGGAGGTGACCGACAAGGAGCGCTACCACCGCCTCGTCGACCGCACCCAGTGGTGGGGTCGCAACATGCTCATCTGGGGCATCCACGTGCATGTGGGGGTCGAGAGCCGTGACAAGGTGCTGCCCCTGGTCAACGGACTGCTGACGTACTACCCGCACCTGCAGGCGCTGAGCGCGTCGAGCCCGTTCTGGGGCGGGGTCAACACGGGCTACGCCTCCAACCGGGCGTTGATGTTCCAGCAGCTGCCGACGGCGGGGCTCCCCTACCAGTTCGGCAGTTGGGCGAACTACGAGGAGTACGTGGCCGACATGATGACCACGGGCATCATCGACGACCACACCGAGGTGAGGTGGGACATCCGCCCGTCACCGCAGTGGGGCACCGTCGAGATGCGCGCGTGCGACGGACTGTCGAGCCCCGAGGAGATCGGGGCGGTCGCGGCGCTCATCCAGTGCCTTGTCGACCACATGAGCGACCGTCTGGATGCGGGCGAGGAGCTCGTGACCCTCCAGCCGTGGTTCGTGCGCGAGAACAAGTGGCGCGCAGCGCGGTACGGGCTGGACGCCGAGATCATCCTGAACCCCGCGGGCGACGAGCGACTGGTGACCGACGACATCCGCGAGCTGCTGGTCACGCTGGCGCCGACGGCCGAGAGACTCGGATGCTCTGCGGAACTCGCGCAGGTGAACCTCATCCTCGAGAAGGGTGCCAGCTACCAGCGCCAGCTGCACGTCGCGGAGCAGAACGGCGGCAGCCTGCAGTCGGTCGTCTCGTCGCTGACGCACGAGCTGCGGCACGGCCTCGGCGGCTGACGCACGAGCTGCGGCACGGCCTCGGCGGCTGACGCCGCGCGCCCGAACGGAGCACCGCACGGCTGCCGCTGAGGGGCGAGTTCGTGCGGCGCGCCGGGGGCGGCGGCGGGGCGGCTCAGTCCGCGTTCTTCGCGTCGCGCCAGGCGAGCAGGTCGGTGACCTGGGAGGCGTCGAGGCCGGGGCCCGAGATTCCGAGGGTGAACAGGGTCGCGCCGAGCGCGTGCTGCGCGTCGAGCGCATCCGTGTCCGACGAGCCGACGCCCGCGCGCACGCTGGCGCCCGTCGAGATCTCGATCTCGTCGAAGTCGCGCCCGATCTCCTCGCAGTGCGAGCGCAGGATGCCGAGCTTCCGTTCGAGCGTCTCGGTGTCGGCGAAGCTGTGCCAGATGTCCGCGTGCTTCGCGACGATCCGCAGGGTCTTCTTCTCTCCGCCGCCGCCGATCAGCACCGGGATCTTCCGGGTGGGGGGCGGGGTCAGCTTCGACCAGCGCGACTCGATGCGGGGCATGGCTTCGGCCAGGGCATCCAGTCGCTGTCCGACCGTGCCGAACTCGTAGCCGTACTCGTCGTAGTCGCGCTCGAACCAGCCCGACCCGATGCCGAAGATGAGCCGTCCGGCGGCACCGTTCTTCGCGCTGATGTGGTCGACGGTACGGGCCATGTCGGCGAGCAGGTCGGGGTTCCGGTAGGTGTTGCAGGTCACCAGCGGACCGAATTCGATGGTCGTGGTCTGCTCCGCCCACGCGGCGAGCATGCTCCAGCCCTCGAAATGGGTGCCCTCGGGGTCACCGGAGAGCGGGTAGAAGTGGTCCCAGTTGAAGGCCACGTCGACGCCGAGCTCCTCGAGCGTCGTGAGGGTGTCGCGGATCTCGGTGTAGGTGGAGTGCTGCGGGGCGATCTGCACGCCGATACGGACGGGACGGAGGCTCGAAGAAGTCATGCTCCGATCCTACGACCGCAGAACGCCGCGCCGCCGACGGCGATCGGCGCCCGCCTCAGCGCCCGAGGAACCTCTGCAGCGACTCGAGTTCCTTCTCGCTCGGCCCGCCGGCCGGAGCTGCGCCCGCACCCGCGGCACCGCGCTTGCCGCCGAGGCCGAAGCCCGAACCGGCGGGAGCGCCGCTGCCCGCACCGTCTGTGCCCGGCAGCTTCTCACCTGACGCGATCGCCGCGTTCTCCGCGGCACGCTTGGCCGGGTTGCCCGACTTCGAGCCCTTCTTCGCCTGCACCTTCCTGCCGCGGCCACCCGCGAAGCCCGCACCGGCCATCGGCCCCATACCGGGGATCTGCGGCACACCGCCCTTGGCGACGGTCTTCATCATCTTCGAGGCCTGCTCGAAGCGCTGCACGAGCTGGTTGACGTCGGTGACGGTCATGCCGGATCCGCGGGCGATCCGCACGCGACGCGATCCGTTCAGCAGTTTCGGGTTCGTGCGCTCGGCCTTGGTCATCGACTGGATGATGGCCTCGGTGCGCACGATCTCGCGCTCGTCGAAGTTGTTCAGCTGCTCCTTCATGGCCCCGGCGCCCGGGAGCATGCCGATCATCTTCTTGAGCGAACCGGCACCCCGCAGCTGCTGCATCTGGCCGAGGAAGTCGTCGAGCGTGAACGAGTCGGTGCGGAACTTCTCCGCGACCTTCGCCGCCTCCTCCTCGTCGAACGCGCCCTGCGCCTGCTCGATGAGGGTGAGGATGTCGCCGAGGTCGAGGATGCGCGACGCCATGCGATCGGGGTAGAAGGGCTCGAAGTCGTCGAGCGACTCACCCGTCGACGCGAAGATGATGGGTCGGCCGGTCACCGAGGCGACCGAGAGCGCCGCCCCACCTCGGGCGTCGCCGTCGAGCTTCGTGAGCACGACACCGGTGAAGTCGACGCCGTCCTGGAAGGCCTTGGCGGTCGCGACCGCGTCCTGCCCGATCATCGCGTCGATGACGAACAGCACCTCGTCGGGCTGCACCGCCTTCCGGATGTCTGCGGCCTGCTTCATCATGTCGGCGTCGACACCGAGGCGACCCGCCGTGTCGACGATGACGACGTCGTACTGCTTGTCGATGGCCCACTTGATGCTGTCTTTGGCGACCTTGACGGGGTTTCCCACGCCGTTGCCGGGTTCGGGCGCGTAGACCGCGACACCCGCCTGGCCGGCGACGACCTGCAGCTGCTGCACCGCATTCGGGCGCTGGAGGTCGGCCGCGACGAGCAGCGGCGTGTGCTGCTGCTTCGCGAGCCACTTGGCCAGCTTGCCGGCAAGAGTGGTCTTACCGGCACCCTGGAGGCCCGCGAGCATGATGATGGTCGGCGGCTTCTTCGCGAACTGGATCTTGCGTGCCTCACCGCCGAGGATGGCGATGAGCTCCTCGTTGACGATCTGCACGACCTGCTGCGCCGGGTTCAGCGCCTTGTTGACCTCGTCGCCGAGGGCCCGCTCCCGCACCTTGGAAGTGAAATCTTTAACAACCTCGAGCGCGACGTCGGCGTCGAGCAGGGCGCGGCGGATCTCGCGTACCGTGCTGTCGACGTCGGCAGGGCTGAGCTTGCCCTTGGTGCGGAGGTTTCTGAACGTCTCCGCCAAGCGGTCAGACAGGTTTCCAAAAGTTGCCATGGTGCGACAATCTTAACCGCTCCGGCTGGGGGAGGATGCTCAGCCGATGAGATTCTGCACGAAGACGTGCGGGGTGAAACCGGTGAGGTCGTTGATGCCCTCGCCCTGGCCGATCAGTTTGATCGGGATGCCCGTGCGTTCCTGCACCGCGAGAACGAAGCCGGCTTTCGCCGATCCGTCGAGTTTCGTCAGCACCAGCCCCGTCACGCCGGCGTGCTCGATGAACGCCTCGGCCTGGAGCAGCCCGTTCTGGCCGGTCGTTGCGTCGAGAACGAGCAGCACCTCGGAGACCGGTGCCTGTTTCTCGATGACCCGCCTGATCTTGGTGAGTTCGTCCATCAGCCCACCCTTGGTCTGCAGGCGGCCGGCCGTGTCGATGATGGCGATCTCGATGTTGTTGCGTTTGGCGTACTCCACCGTCTGGAAGGCGACGGACGCCGGATCCTGCCCCTCCTGCTGCGGCCGCACGATGTGCGCGCCAGCACGCTCGGCCCAGGTCGCGACCTGCTCCACGGCGGCGGCGCGGAAGGTGTCGGCCGCGCCGACCACGACGCTCCGGTTGTAGTTGGCGAGGAACTTCGCGAACTTGCCGATCGTGGTCGTCTTGCCGACCCCGTTGACGCCGACGACCAGCACGATCGCGGGGCGCTCGGTGAGCTTCAGCGTGGAGTCGAGCTTCGAGAAACGTTCCTCGAGCGTCTCCCGGAGCATCCGCTGCAGGTCTTTCGGGTCGGTCGTGTTGTATCGGGCGACCTTCGCGCGGAGGTCTGCGACGATCTCGTCGGTGACGTCGATGCCGAAGTCGCCCGTGATGAGCGCCGTTTCGAGGTCGTCCCAGGTCTCCTGGTCGATGGTGCGTTTCGCGAACATGCCGCGGAGCGCGCCGGAGAGGGACCACGGGGTTCGTTCAGCCATGACACCAGACTATGGCCCCCAGAACCTGAACGCCCGCTGGGTGGGTGATTGACTTACCCCCGCCACCGCGGTTGGCTTGAAGAGCAAGGAAAGGGGGCACCGATGCCCACAACATCCACTGCAACCAGCATCTTCCCGATCATCTTCGTCGCCGCCTGCGTCGTCGTCGGATTGGGATTCGTGATCACGATCGCCCTGATGATCAGGAACGCGCACCGCATCAGACACGCGGGACATGACCCGTTCACCCTCCAGGCCGACCTCGCCACCCGGGCACTGGAGAGCGACCTGCTCAGCCCGTCGAAGACCACGGAGCAGCGCCTGCAGGAGCTCGACGACCTGCACCGCCGCCGGGTGATCTCGCCCGAAGAGTACGTGCGAGCCAGGGAACAGGCGCTGAGCGGCCGCTGAGCCTGCCGCGGCCGGCCTCCCTAGGCCGCCCCGACGCGCTGGCCGATGACGGCCGACACCCCGTCCTGCCGCATCGACACCCCGTAGAGGGCGTCGGCGATCTCCATGGTGCGCTTCTGGTGCGTGATGACGATGAGCTGCGACGTCTGCCGCAAATCCTGGAAGATCGTCAGAAGCCGACCGAGGTTGGCGTCGTCGAGGGCCGCCTCGACCTCGTCCATGATGTAGAACGGGCTCGGCCGGGCCTTGAAGATGGCGATGAGCAGGGCGACCGCCGCGAGCGACCGCTCTCCGCCCGAGAGCAGCGACAGCCGCTCGATCTTCTTGCCGGCCGGCTTCACCGACACCTCGACGCCGGTGGTCAGCAGGTCGCCCGGGTTGGTGAGGGTGATGGATCCGGTTCCTCCCGGGAACAGCACCGGGAAGACCTCCGCGAACGCGGCCTGCGTGTCGAGGAAGGCGCTCTCGAAGATGAACTTCATCTTGTCGTCGATCTCGTCGATGATCGTCAGCAGGTCTTTGCGGGTGTTCGTGAGGTCGGTCAGCTGCTCGGTCAGGAACCGGTGCCGTTGCTCGAGCGCCTCGAACTCTTCGAGGGCGAGGGGGTTCACGCGACCGAGCTCTGCGAGCATCCGTTCGGCCCTGGCGAGCCGCTGCTTCTGCTGGTCACGGTCGAACGGGATGCCCGTGGGGCCGTTCTTCGTGTCGTCGGCTGTGGCGGGGCCGTCGCCCGTCGCGGGGCTCGGACCGTCGCCCGCCCCGTCTTCGGGAATCAGCTGGTCGGGCCCGTATTCGGCGACCAGGTCGTCCTCGACCAGGCCCAGCTCCGACCCCACACGTTCGAGCACGCTCGACAGGTGGAGTTTCTTCTCGTAGATCTGCAGTTCCAGGCCGTGCACGTTCTCGGTGATGCCCTGGAGGCGATCGCGGAGGGTGCTCTCCTCGCGGCGGAGCTCCCCCAGCTCGGCGTTCTGTTCGCTCCGCTCGGCTTCGCGCTGGGCGAGTTCGAGGCGGGCGGCGGCCACCGACCTGTCGACGGAGTCGAGCACGCCGGGAAGGCTGCCGACGACGGATGTCGCGCGGTCGACCTGCCGGCGGCGGAGCACCTCCCGGCGGGCCGCCTCCTCCGCGGCCGCCCGTTCGGCGACCAGCTGGCGCTCGAGGTCGACCACGCGGGCCTGCTCGGCCCGCACGCGTTCCCTCACCGTCTCGAGCTGCAGCCGGGCATCCAACTCGCCGTCGCGCGCGAGTTCCAGCGCGCCGAGCAGGTCGTCGCGCGAACTCACGTCGAGAATCGGCCGGGGCCGGGACCGGGCCGTTTCGAGCTCGGCCCTGGCCTTCTCGGCGGCGGCGAGCGCGGTCCCCACGGTCTCCCCGGCGAGCGCGCGGCTCCGGTCGAGGCGCTCATACTCGCCCTGGCTCGCGTCGACCTGGGCCTTCAGCCGGGAGAGGCGCTCGGTCTGCGCGGCGAGTCGGGAGTCGAACTCGCGGAGCGCGGCGAGCGCGGTCGTCGACTGCTGCTTCGCGTTCTGCAGGATGCCTCGCTGCTCGGCGAGCGCGAACTTCGCCCGGTCGATCTCGGCGGTCACGACCTCGAGCCGCGCGGCCGCGGAGTCGCGCTCGGCTACGAGTTCGAGGCGCGACCGTTTCGCTCCGGAGCCGCCGCGCAGCACGTACTGCGTGAGCACGTCGCCACCCCTTGTGATGATGGTGGGGCCGACCCCCGTGGTGGTGGGGTGCGCGGTGCCCTCGCTGGTGGTGCTGCTGTCGTCGTCGAGGGTGCCCGTGCCGTTCGCGCTGTCGCCATCCGTCGGGCCCCCGGGCAGCAGGCTCCGGATGCTCGGCCAGGCTGCCCGCGCAGCCTCGAGGTCGTCGGCGATGAGGGTCGCCGCGAGCAGCGCCTGCACCCCGTGGGGCGCGGTGATGACGTCGACCGCCGCCCGCAGCCCGTCGCCGGCGAACTGCGGCGCGGCGCGCCCACCGCGAGCGGCGCTCGTGCCGCCGCTCTCACTGTCACTGCGCTCACTGTCACCGCCGCGCCCGCCACCGCCGATCGTGCCACCGTCCGCCACGACCACCTCGACCCGCCCCATGTCGCCGCCGCGGGCCCGAGCGAGGGCCTCGAACGCGTCCTCCGTCGTCTCTGCCAGCACGCCGTCGGCGAGCGACCCGAGCGCGGCCGCGATCGCCAGCTCGTAGCCCGGCTCGACCTGCACGTGGTCGGCGACCAGCCCGCGCACCCCCGGCACGCCGGCTGCGGCGAGCTCGCTCGACCCGTCCTTCTGCCCCAGCGCCATCGAGAGGGCACTCGTCTTTCCCGCCAGGGCATCGCGTTCCCGCTCGTGGGTGTGCAGGGCATCCCGCAGCTGCTCGATCTCGCCCTCGGCCTCGAACACCGCGGCCTGCGCGAACTCGTACCCCTCGTCGAGGTCGGTCTCGCCGACATCCGCCGTCGCCGCCTCGGCTTCGAGCGCCACGAACTCGACCTGCAGGCGTTCGCGCCGCTCGTGCGCTGCTGCAAGCGCGTTGGCCTGCCGGAGGTCCTCGCCGCGCACGGCCGCGAGCCGCGAGTTGGCGGACTCGAGTTGGCCGCTCAGCTTCGAGATCTCGAGGTCGTGGCGGGAGACGAGCGCGCTCTGCGCCGCGATCTGCTCATCGGCGTCGTCGAGGGCGCGCCGGGCCCGGGCGGTGAGCTGCTGGGCGGCGAGCCAGCCCTGCTCGGCCGTGACGACGCCGCCCGCGAGGCGTGCGGCCTCCGCGCGGGAGTCCGCCACCATGGTGGGCGTCACGCCCGGAGCCGTGTCGCGCTCCGCACCCTGCGCCGTTCCGAGCAGCGCGAGACGCTGGTTCGCGAGCGTGTACAGGCCGCGGAGGCGCTCCTGCACCGATTCGAGCCCGAAAGCTGTGCGCCGGGCGAGGTCGACGGCGTCGCCGTCCTGCGCCTCGAGGATGCGGTTGATGCGCAACTGGTTCTGTTCGAGCCGCTCCTGCAGCACGATGCGCTCCGTGCGGCGTTCGTTCTCGGAACGACTGTGGTCGTCGAGGGCTGTGCGGAGGGTCACGACCTCGTCGGCAAGCAGGCGGGCACGGGCATCCCGTACCACCGAGGCGATCGTCTGCGCCTCCTTGGCGACCTCGGCCTGGCGACCGAGAGGCTTCAGCTGCCGGCGCAGCTCACCCGCGAGGTCGCTCAGGCGTGTCAGGTTCGCCTGCATCGCCTCGAGCTTCCGTTCGGTCTTCTCCTTGCGGCGGCGATGCTTCAGGATGCCCGCGGCCTCCTCGATGAACCCGCGACGGCCCTCGGGGGTGGCGTGCAGCACCGCGTCGAGCTGGCCCTGCCCGACGATGACGTGCATCTCGCGGCCGAGGCCCGAGTCGCTCAGGAGCTCCTGCACGTCGAGCAGTCGGCACTGGTCGCCGTTGATCGCGTACTCGCTGCCGCCGTTCCGGAACAGCGTGCGGCTGATCGTCACCTCGGAGTAGTCGATCGGCAGGGCACCGTCGGCGTTGTCGATCGTCAGGATCACCTCGGCCCGCCCCAGCGGACCGCGCGTCGACGTGCCGGCGAAGATGACGTCCTCCATCTTGCCGCCGCGGAGGGTCTTCACCCCCTGCTCTCCCATCACCCAGGCGAGCGCGTCGACGACGTTGCTCTTGCCTGAGCCGTTCGGGCCGACCACACAGGTCACGCCCGTCTCGAAGGCGAAGGTCGTGGGCTGCGCGAACGACTTGAAACCCTTCAGGGTGAGGCTCTTGAGATGCACCCCTCACCCCTTTCCGGTCGTCGCGGGCTGTGCTTTCGCGTGTTGCTCTACGCTACCGAACCGGATGCCCCCACCCCGCGTGCCGCGCTGCAGCGCTCCGCCCCGCCCCGCTCAGCCCGCCCGCCCGCGCCCACTTCGGCCGCCGCCCCGCGCGAGCCCGCGCGGCCCCACCCCGCGGAGCGCGCCGGTTTGTCGCTTCCGCGCCTGCGCGCCGGGGCGCGGATGCGACAAGGCGGCGCGGATGCGTCTGCGTGGTGGGCGGGGGCGGCCGGGCCGCGAACGGGGGCGGCGGGGCGGCAGGGGCGGCAGGGCGGGCGCGTAAGCTCGGGGCATGGCACGCACACCGCTCGTCAGCCTGGGGTCTGAGCTCGACGAGCAGGAACTCCGGCGGTACTCACGGCAGCTCCGGATGCCGCAGCTCGGCCTCGAAGGGCAGCGGCGCCTGAAGGCGGCCCGCGTGCTGGTGCTCGGTGCGGGCGGGCTCGGATCCCCCGTGCTGCTCTACCTGGCGGGTGCGGGGGTCGGCACCCTCGGGATCGTCGACGACGACACCGTCGACGAGTCGAACCTGCAGCGGCAGATCATCCACACGTCCGACGCTCTCGGCACGTCGAAGGCCCGGTCGGCCCGCGCGGCCCTCACTGCGCTGAACCCGCTGGTGCGCGTCGACCTGCACGAAGTGAGGCTCGATGCCGGAAACGCGGCCGAGATCTTCGGCGGCTACGACCTCGTCATCGACGGAACCGACAACTTCGCCACCCGCTACCTCGCGAACGATACGGCGGCGGCGCTCGGGATGCCCTACGTCTGGGGCTCGGTGCTGCGGTTCGACGGGCAGGTCTCGACGTTCTGGCACCGGCCGGCGGCGAGCGGATCGGGTGAGCCCGGGCGGGGCCTCACGCTCCGCGACCTGTTCCCACAGGAGATCGTCGACGACGAGGCCGAGTCGTGCTCCGTCGCGGGTGTGCTGGGTCCGCTCTGCGGAACGGTCGGCTCGGCGATGGCGACGGAGGCACTGAAGCTCATCGTCGGTTTCGGCGAACCGCTGGTAGGCCGCATCCTCGTGATCGACACGCTGGAAGGCAGCTACACCGAGGTGCCGTTCGGGGTGGCTGAGCCGGGCACCGCCGAGTCTGCCACCGCCGAGCCTGCCCCCACCGAGCCCGCCACCGCCGAGCCCGCTGCAGTCACCGAGCCCGCCGCCACCGAACCCACGCGTACCGCCCGCCCCGCCACCTCGCTCGGCGTCACGGAGCTCGCCGCACGGCTCGCGGCCCGGGCATCCGGTGCCGACGACTTCATCCTGCTCGACGTGCGGGAGCCGTGGGAACGCGACTTCGCCGGAATCGACGGATCGGTGCTCGTGCCTCTGCAGTCGTTGCTCTCCGCCGCGGCCGAGGAGGTGCTGCCGAAAAGCGCCGAGATCCTCGTGCACTGCCACCACGACACGCGGTCGCAGTACGCACGCGAGGTGATGCTGCAGTCGGGCTGGCAGCAGGTGACCTTCGTCGAGGGCGGCATCGATGCGTGGTCTGCCAAGGTCGACCCGGAGGTCGCCCGCTACTGAACCGCTCCTAGCGGTCGCCCATGATCTCGGCCGCGGCCCGCACGAGCGCCGCGTTCGACTCCGCCAGCGAACCGTCGGGCAGGTGGAAGGTGTCCTCGAACCCGATCCGCGTGTCGATGCCCCGCCGGGCCGCGTCTTCGAGCAGCACCCAGGTCGCCTCGCCGTCTCCGTGCTGCAGGCGGGGAACCTCCACTCCGCCGCGGTCGAGCAGCCGGTGGATCTCGGCGACGATCCCGACGGCGAGCGTCACATCGAGTTCGACCGGCTCGATCAGCAGTCGCACCAACCCCGGCGGCAGCTCGCCGCTCACCAGGAACTCGGCGTCGGCGACCGTCCAGACGCCGGCCTCGACGGCGATTCCCCGCTCGGCGAGACGGTGGATGAGGGGAACCGCACCCTCCTCGGCGAGATTCACCGACACGAAGTCGGGTTGGGTCCACTGGGACGCGAACTCCAACCGCCGCGCGACGTCGCCCTCGATCCAGGCACCCGACCCGACACCGACGGGATGCGGCTGGCTCGCTTTGACGGCGCGCACTACGTCGTCGACAACGCCGTACGCGAGCGTCTCGACGCCCGACGCGGCCCGCGGATGCACGTGGAAGGCCCGCGCGCCGGCAGCAGCGCACGCCCGGGCGTCCGCCGCCAGCTCGGCCGGGGATACGGGGACTGCGGAATGGTCGTCCTTCGTGAAGGGACCGTTGAGGCTCGCTTGGATCATGGGCCGGTCAGCCCCCCGCGAACGGCGGCAGCACGTCGAGGCTGTCACCGTCCGCCAGAACGTGGGTGTGGCCCGGCACGGTGAGGCCGTTCACCAGGAAGGTGCTGCGCCCGAGCACCGGATGGCCGCCCAGGCCCGTCGAGGCGAGCAGGGTGCCGACCGAGCATCCACCCGGTACCTCGCGCAGCTCTTCGGCCACTCCGGCGGCGGCTTTGGCCGCGGCGAAGTAACGAACCCGCACTTTCATCTGCGGTCAGCCACCGATCGCACTCATCGGGCGCTCGGGCTGCTGGAACCCGGCCAGGTTCATCTCGTGGCCCGCGGGCTTCGCCCACATCGCCCCGCGCCAGAGGTCGGCGATCTCGTCGTCGCCGGCGCCCGCGCGCATCGGCCCGAGCAGGTCGGTCTCGGTGTGCGAGAACAGGCAGCTGCGCACGCCGCCCTCGGCCGTCAGGCGAGTGCGGCGGCAGTCGTCGCAGAACGCCTCGGTGACGGAGGCGATGATGCCGACCGTTCCGAGCTCCGGTTCGTCGGCGGATGCCCCCCGGCGCCTCACGCGGTAGAGCTCCGCGGGCGCACCGTCGCGGGGGGCGGCATCGGGGCTGAGGTCGAAACGCTCCGACAGGCGCTCGCGGATCTGCTCGGCAGTGATCATCGCCTCGCGGTCCCAGACGTGGTCGGCGTCGAGCGCCATCTGTTCGATGAACCGCAGCTGGTGACCCCCGGCGAGCGCCCATTCGAGCAGGTCGGGGCCTTGGGTGTCGTTGATGCCGGGCAGCAGCACCGCGTTGATCTTGGTGTTGCGGATGCCCGCCAGACCGAGAGCGTCGATGCCCTTCAGCACCCGTTCGAGGAAGGGCCGGCGGGTGATGATCGCAAAGGTCTCGGGGCAGATCGTGTCGAGCGAGACGTTCACCCGGTCGAGGCCCGCCTCGGCGAGCGCGGTGGCGCGACCGGAGAGCCCGATGGCGTTGGTGGTGAGCGAGATCTCGGGGCGGGCATCCAGAGCGGCCACATCGCGGATGATCTCGACCAGGTCTTTGCGGAGCAGTGGCTCGCCCCCGGTGAAGCGCACCTGCCGGACGCCCAGCACCTCTGTCGCGAGCCGGGCGAGGCGCACGATCTCGTCGCGCTGCATCAGCTTCGAGGCGGGCTGGAAGGGCAGCCCCTCGGCCGGCATGCAGTAGGTGCAGCGCAGGTTGCAGCGGTCCGTCAGCGAAATGCGGAGGTCGGTCGCGGTGCGCCCGAACGTGTCGAGGAGGCCCGGCACGGAGGGTCGTACGGCACGTCCTCCGCCGGCTCCGGATGTCGCGGGGCCACCCGGCACGGCTCGAGCCGCGCCTCGCACCTCGGGAACACCCAGCATGACGGTCATATCGATCAAGTGTAGAAGGGCATCCGGGCGACGCCGTCCCCGAAACGGGAATTGCGTGTCCTCGGTGAGTGTCGGTGGAGTGCGGCAGGATGGACCTGTGAACCGCCGCCTGATCGAAGAACACCGCGCAGCCGTCGAGCGACTGCTCGCCCCGCTGGCCGAGAACCGCGCGAGCGAGACTCTCCTGGTGTCGCCGTCGCGCATGGCCGCCCGCCCCGGCGACTACCGCGGCCGGGTTCTCGCGGTCGACGTCGTGTCGCCCACCGACCTGCCCTCCTTCGACAACTCGCAGATGGACGGCTACGCGGTGTCGTGGTTCGACCTCGTGACCGCGTCTCCCGAGCATCCTGTCTCCGTGCGCGTGGCCCGGCAGATCGCGGCGGGCGACGGCGGTCTGCCCCTCGTCGCCGGCACAGCCGCGCCGATCATGACCGGGGCGCCGGTTCCGCTCGGTGCGGATGCGATCGTTCCGATCGAGTCGGCCGTGCCGCCGGTCTTCCCCGACGCGGATGCCCTGCGGCTCGCCTTCGAACCCGACCTGATCCTCGGCGCCGAGCTCAGCAACGATGAGGTGGGGGTCGCAGGGAGCGGGGCAGGCGGCGGCGCAGACCCTGCCGCCGCTTCGGATGCCGTTGGCTCTCCTGCGGATGTGGATGCGGATGCGGATGCGGCCAGCCCCTCTGCGCCCGCCGGCCCCACGGTCAGCTTCACCTCGCCGGTCACCCCCGGCGCGTTCATCCGTCGCACCGGCAGCGACGTCGCCGCCGGTGACGTGCTCCTCGCCGCCGGCAGCACGCTCGGCCCCGCGCAGTTCGGCGTGATCGCCGGCACCGGGCTCACCGGCATCGAGGTGGTGAAGCGGCTGCGCGTGCTGCTCGTGTCGACGGGGCACGAGATCCGAGACGCCGGGTCCGCACTCGGCACCGGGCAGATCTACGACTCGAACAGCGTCGCCCTGAGCGTCGCCCTGCTCGACGCGGGCTGCGAGGTGACGGCGGTCGCCTGCCGGTCGGATGACGCGCCGGTGCTGCTCGGCATCCTGAACCAGCACGGGCCGGCCGCCGACCTCATCATCACCGTGGGCGGGGTCAGCGCGGGTGCGCGCGAGGTCGTGCGCGATGCGCTCGCGCCCCTCGGAGTCGAGTTCGGCAAGGTGGCGATGCAGCCGGGCGGGCCGCAGGGGTTCGGCCAGGCGGTCATTCCGTCGTCGGCGCCCAGCACGCCCCTGTCGCGGCCGACCGTGTGTCTTCCGGGCAACCCGGTGAGCGCGCTGGTCTCGTTCGAGATGTTCGTGCGGCCGATCCTGCGGAAGGTCGCGCACCTCGAGCCGGCGGAACGCGTGCGCGAGGTCGCCATGCTCGCGGAATCCGTCGATTCGCCGGCGGGCACCTACCAGGTGCGCCGCGGCTTCGTGGCCGAAGACGGAACGGTGGCGCTGATCGGCGGGCCGAGCTCTCACCTGCTGCACTCCTATGCGACGTCGAACGCCCTGGTGCACATCGCCGCCGAGGTGGAACACCTCGACTCGGGCGACCCGGTGATGGTCTGGAGGATCGATGAGTGACGCAGGGCAGGGCGGCGGGGCTGGCGAACCGGCTCTGACCCACGTGCGGCCCGACGGCGCCGTGCTGATGGTCGACGTCACCGACAAGGCCATCACGAAGCGCGTGGCGCACGCCGAGGCCACCCTGATCACGCGTCCGGACGTGATCGGGATGCTCGTGGCCGGTGAGCTTCCGAAGGGCGAGGCCCTCGCGACAGCGCGGATCGCCGGCATCATGGGCGCGAAACAGACGTCCTCGCTGATCCCGCTCTGCCATCCCCTGCCCCTGTCGGGCGCGACCGTCGACTTCACGCCGCTCGCCGATCGGGTGATCATCCACACCATGGTGAAGACCACCGGCGTGACCGGCGTCGAGATGGAGGCGCTCACGGCGGCGTCGATCGCAGCGCTCACGCTCTACGACATGATCAAGGCGGTCGACAAGCTCGCGGAGATCACCGGCATCCATGTCGTCTCGAAGAGCGGCGGCAAGAGCGGGGACTGGGAGCGCCCGGATGTCGCGGGTGAGCATCTGCCGGGCAGCGGCGCCAGCGGGGCAGCGGTGTGAGCGCGGCAGACCCGTCGGGGACCGGTGAGGCAGCGGCCGCGTCGCCCCACACGAGCGCGACAGCGGCGCCCGGCGGGCGCACCGGCACGGTCGCCATCCTCATCGTGTCGACGCGCGCCGCCGCCGGTGCCTACGACGACGTGACCGGTCCGCTCATCGAGCGCTGGGCAACGACCCGCGGATGGACCGTGCCGGAGCGCCTCGTGGTGCCCGACGGCCCCGGGGTCGGCCCCGCCATCGCGGCGCTGCTGCGGTCGGCGCCCGATCTTCTCGTGACCAGCGGAGGGACGGGCATCCACCCCCACGACCGCACGCCCGAGGCGACCCGCGGGCTGCTGGACTTCGAGATCCCCGGATTCGCCGAGGAGCTGCGCCGGCGCGGCGGGCTGAAGGTCGTGAGCGCCCTGCTCTCCCGCGGGCTCGCCGGCGTCGCCGGATCGACCATCGTGGTGAACCTTCCCGGGTCGAGCGGCGGCGTGAAAGACGGGCTCGGCCTGCTCGACGACGTTCTCGACCACATGGTCGACCAACTGCACGGAGGCGACCATCGACGACACGACTGACCCCCCACCGGACGGCACCACCCCGCTGCCGGAGACCGGTGGCTTCGCCCTCGACGACCGGAGCGCCCCCGGCCAGGTGGCCTTCGCCACGGTCAGCGAACGGCCCATCAGCGTGGAGTGGTGCGTCGACAACGTCACCACCGACTCCGCCGGCGCCGTCGTCATGTTCAGCGGCATCGTGCGCGACCATGACGACGGGCGCGGGGTCTCACGGCTGAGCTACTCCGGGCATCCGACGGCCGGGGAGGTCATGCGCCAGGTCGCAGACGACGTCGCGGCCGCGCACCCCGGCGCGAGGCTCGCCGTCGCCCACCGGGTCGGCGATCTGGGAATCGGTGACACAGCTCTCGCCTGCGCCGTCTCCGCAGCGCACCGCGGAACAGCGTTCGCGGCCTGCGCCGCCCTGGTCGACGAGGTGAAGGCGCGCGTCCCGATCTGGAAGGAACAGTTCTTCACCGACGGCACCGCCGAGTGGGTGGGCTCCATCGGCTGACGCCCCGCCGGCCCCTGCCCGCTCCCCATGCAACGCGGCGCGGTTTACACGTTCGTCATCTTTCTGCTGTTCACTGGCAGAGGCCCGCGCTACGCTGGGCCGGTCCCGCCCGCGTCCCCTCGCGGACCGGGTGTGTCGCACCAGCAGAAGGGCCCGCGTGGATCTCAACACCGTCGCAGAAGTGATCCCGGCCCGCACCCGGGCAGACCTCACCGCCCTCGGCCCGACCGTCGCCCCGCTGGCCGGCGGCTCCGCACTCTACGGCGAGCCGCAGCATCACCTCACCGCCATCGTCGACCTGCTCACGATGGGGTGGCCTGCCCTCACCGTCACCCCTGCCGGTCTCGAGATCGCGGCCACCTGCACCCTCGCCGAACTCTCCCGCTTCCCCGCCCAGCCCGGCTGGGCCGCCCACCACGCCTTCTTCGACTGCTGCACCGCCCTCTACGGCTCCTTCAAGGTCTGGAACGTCGCCACGGTCGGCGGCAACCTCTCCGCAGCTCTCCCCGCCGGCCCGATGACCTCCCTCACCGCCGCTCTCGACGGAGAAGCTCTCGTCTGGCGCGCCGACGGCAGTGACGAACGGATGCCCGTCACCCGCTTCATCACCGGCAACAAGACGACCGTGCTGGAGCCCGGCGACGTTCTGCGGTCCATCTCGATCCCCCAGGAGTCTTTGCTCTCGCGCGTCGCGTACCGCAAGATCGCCCTGTCGCCGCTCGGGCGCTCAGGTGCCGTGCTGCTCGGGCGGCTCTCCCCCGGCGGCGCGTTCGTGCTCACGGTCTCGGGCGGAACGGTTCGCCCCATCCAGCTGCGGTACGAGAGCCGACCAGCCGCCGTGACCCTGCGAGACGACGTGCTCGCCATCACCGAATGGTTCACGGATGCGCACGGTGCCGCCGACTGGCGCCGTGCCGTGAGTGCGGTGCTGGCCGAGGAGATCCGCGAGGAGCTCGCATGAACACCGCCGACGATCCACGAGGAGCTGTCATGAAGTTCGACGTCAACGGCGAGACTCTCGAAGTCACGCCCCGCGCCGGCCAGTCCCTCCGCACCCTGCTGCGTGACGCCGAGCACTTCGAGGTCAAGAAGGGCTGCGACACCGGCGACTGCGGCGCGTGCTCGGTGCTCGTCGACGGCACACCGGTCCACTCCTGCGTCTTCCCCGCCCATCGCGCCACCGGCCGTGCCATCACGACGGTCGCCGGCCTCGGCACGCCCGACGACCTCCACCCGGTGCAGCAGCGCTTCGTCGATGCGGCCGGTTTCCAGTGCGGCTTCTGCACCGCCGGTATGGTCGTCACCGCCTCCACCCTCACAGACGCCGACCCCGCCGACCTTCCCCGCCTGATGAAGGGCAACCTCTGCCGCTGCACCGGCTACCGCGCGATCAACGATGCGCTGCACGGTGTGTCGAACATCGCCAGGCCCGGGTGCGCGGGTCGCACGGCCGGGGCGGGCTCCCTCGCAGCATCCGGAACCGGCTGCGCCGGCCACGACGGCTCCGGATGCCCGGCCGTCCCCGCGCGCACCGCCCCCGCCGACGAGGCGGCTGCCGCGTCGCCCCTCACCTCCGCCGCCACCTCGGCAGCCGAGCTCGCCACCGTCACCGCCCCCGGCACCTCCCCCGAGCCGGTCACCGGCGCGACCACCCTGCTCACCGAGACCGCCGACCCGACCACGGCTGCCGGCACGGACGCCCCCACCGACACCGGGCGCCGGGCCCCCACCCCGGTCATCCGTTCGGTCGGCACCTCTGTGCGCGCCCCCGCCGGCGCGAACATCGTCACCGGGCGCGAACGCTACACCCTCGACGTCGCCATACCCGGCCTGCTGCACCTCGTCGTGCTGCGGAGCCCGCACGCGCATGCCCGCATCACCTCGATCGACACGACGGCTGCCGCAGCGCTGGAGGGCGTCGCCGCCGTGTTCACGCACGAGAACGTGCCGCACACCCTCTTCTCCACAGCCCGCCACCAGAACCGTACGGAGGATCCCGACGACACGCTCATCCTCGACAGCGTCGTGCGGTTCCGCGGCCAACGGGTGGCCGTCGTCGTCGCCGAGTCGATCGGCATCGCCGAGGAGGCCTGCCGCCTGCTCGACGTGACCTACGACGTACTGCCGGCGAACTTCGACCCGGCGCGCGCGCAGGAGCCGGGCATCCCGGCCCTCCACGGCGACAAGGATGCGACGTTCTCCCGCATCGCCGACCCGAACCGCAACCTCGTCGCCCAGATGCACGGAGAGTACGGTGACCTCGCCACAGGCCTGGCAGACGCCGACGTCACCGTCAGCGGAACCTGGCAGACCGCCCGCATCTCGGCAAGCGCCCTGGAGACGCACGGCACCGTCGGCTGGCTCGACGACGACCAACGCCTGGTGCTCCGCACGAGTTCGCAGGTGCCGTTCCTCGTGCAGACGGAGATCGCCCGCATCTTCGACCTCGAACTCGATGCCGTGCGCGTGTTCACCACCCGGGTGGGCGGCGGTTTCGGCGGCAAGCAGGAGATCCAGACCGAAGACCTCGTGACCCTCTCCGTGCTCGCCACCGGGCGGCCCGTGCAGTACGAGATGACGCGCACCGACGAACTCACCGTCGTACCCTGCCGCCACCCGATGCGCACCAGCGTCACCCTCGGCGCGACCCGCGACGGCCGGCTCACCGCGATGCACGTCGAGGTGCTGAGCGACACCGGAGCCTACGGGAACCACGGCCCCGGCACGATGTTCCACGGCTGCGCCGAGTCGGTCAGCCTCTACAACTCTCCCAACAAACGGGTCGATGCCGAGGCCGTCTACACGAACAACATGCCGTCGGGAGCGTTCCGAGGGTACGGTCTCGGCCAGGTGATCTTCGGCGTCGAATCGGCGATGGATGATCTCGCCATCGCCCTCGGCATGAACCCGTTCGACCTCCGTCGCCTCAACGCGGTCGGGCCCGACGACCCGCTCGTGATCACCCACGTCGAAGGCGACGACCTCGTCTTCGGTGGAAGCTACGGACTCGACCAGGTGCTCGATCTCGCCCAGGCGGCTCTCGAGCGGGGGAACGGCGTGCCTGCCCCCGAAGGCGACGAATGGAAGGTCGGCGAGGGCATGGCCACCGCGATGATCGCCACGATCCCGCCGCGCGGCCACTTCTCCGAAGCCTCCGTCACCCTCGGGCCGGACGGCGTCTATACCCTGAGCGTCGGCACGGCCGAGTTCGGCAACGGCACCACGACGGTGCACTCGCAGCTCGCCGCGACCGCGCTGAACACGGAGCCGGGGCTGCTGGTCATCCGCCAGTCCGACACCGACGTGGTGCCCTACGACACGGGAGCGTTCGGCTCGGCCGGCACCGTCGTCGCCGGAAAGGCGGTGCTCGCGGCAGCAACAGGGCTCGCGCTGAAGCTCCGCGAATCCGCTGCTGCCCTCACGGGCATCCCGGTCGACGAGTGGATGCTCGGAGCCGAGGGCCTCAGCGCCGGCGACCGTTTTGTGCCGCTCACCGAGGTGGCCGCGTTCGCCGCGCCCGCAGCTTCAGCCCCGGCCTCGCCCGACGTCGTCTCGATGCCGGGCGGCCGGGCCCGGGTCGTCGCGACGCCCGACGGCATCACCGCCACCGGCGAGCACGACGGTGCCCAGCGCTCACTCGCCTTCAACGTGCATGCGTTCCGCGTGGCCGTGAACACCGATACCGGCGAGATCCGGATCCTGCAGTCCATCCAGGGCGCCGATGCCGGCTTCGTCATCAACCCGGAGCAGTGCCGCGGCCAGGTCGAGGGCGGCGTTGCACAGGGCCTCGGCACCGCGATGTTCGAGGAGCTGATCATCGGCGACGACGGTGTGGTGCTCACGTCGGTGCTCCGCAACTATCACCTGCCGTCCCTGGCGGACCTTCCGGTCACCGAGGTCTACTTCGCCGAGACGAGCGACGGCCTCGGCCCGTTCGGTGCGAAGTCGATGAGCGAGTCGCCCTACAACCCCGTGCCGGCCGCTCTGGCGAACGCCGTGCGCGACGCCATCGGCGTGCGCCCCCACGAACTGCCGATCTCGCGCGACCGCGTCTGGCGGCTCCTGCACGGCTGAGCGCCGCGCCTCTCGGGCGCACGCCGGAATCGGCCGAACGGCCCGCGGGTCGCCTATCCGACTTCGACGATGACGTTCCCGCCCTCAGCCACCACCTCGGAATAGAAGCGGATCAACGAGTCCAGGCGCTCGAGGTACAGGGGCAGCGCGTCGCTGATGGCTCGGTCTGACCAGCCCGAGACGGGATAGATCCCGGCGCGACGGAAGAGGTGCGGCTCGAACGCTTGGCTGAGACGGGATGGTTCGACAGCGCTCAAGGCCGAGAGCACGGTTGGCAGCGACTGCCGAGAAGTCGCGGCCACCCAGTTCACTCCGCCGCCCCAGAGCCGTTCCGCGCCGACGATCCCCTCGCTGAGAGCCGAGCCAGCCGGTAGAGCACCGCGCGCAGAGGTGCCGGAGAGAAGGAAGTGCAGTCCGTCCCACGACGTGGAGAGATGCAGTTCAGGCGCATGGTCGATTTCCGAGAGGGCGAAGACGCGCTCCGTCAGCTCATCTTCCGCGAGGCCGCGGATCTCAGTGAGGATGTCGTCCCGCACCGCGGTATAGATTGCGTCCAAAGGCACGAGACTCGCTCACTCTCTCTCGAATATGACCTTATCTCATCCTGTCTAGACTCGGACGTCTTTCGACCTTGATATGCCGGTCGCGGCATGTGTGGGGGCAGAGCGGTGGATGGGGCCGCTCAGAGTGCGGAGATGCGACCCCGAGCCGGCGTTCCGCACCGCCACGATCTCGGCCAGGATCGACACCGCCGTCTCCTCGGGTGTGCTCGCTCCGATGTCGAGCCCGATCGGCGAGTGCAGCCGCGCCAGCGAGTCCCGGGGCACGAGTTCGGTGAGAGCATCCAGCCGCCGGTCGTGCGTGCGGCGCGAACCCATCGCGCCGACATAGGCCAGCGGCAACCCCAGCGCCACCTGCAGCAGGGGGATGTCGAACTTGTCGTCGTGCGTGAGCACCACGACGGCCGTGCGGGAATCGGTATCGGTGCGCGCGAGGTAGTCGGCGGGCCATTCGACGATGACCTCGTCCGCGGCCGGGAAGCGTTCCGCCGTCGCGAACACCGGGCGAGCGTCGCAGATCGTCACCCGGTAGCCCAGCAGCACCGCTGCGTTCGCGAGTGCGGCGGAGAAGTCGACCGCGCCGAAGACGATCATCCGCGGCTTCACCGACGCCACCACGAAGAGTGCCTCGATCGGGCCATCCTCGCAGTCGACCACGGCCAGCCCCGGGCGCCCGGCACCGATGCGGGCCGCAAGCTCAGCCAGCAGCCGCCGCGCGCTGTCAGCACTGAGCCCCGGCACCGCAGCGAGCTCGCTGCCCCCGGCCAACACAGTGCCGAGCGCCCGGCCCCCGGTCACGAGCACGACCCCCGCGGTCTGTCCGGCCGCCGCGGCCTCCAACTCCGCGTGCAGCGCTGCCGCCTCCGCCCCGCCCGCACCGCTCGTCACACCGACCGTCACCCCGGTGACGCCCCCATCGCCCGCAGGCCCGAGCCGCTGCACGATGACCTCGATCCGCCCGCCGCACGCCAACCCCACCGCGAACGCGTCGTCGTCGCTGTACCCGAATTCGTGCGTGACAGCGACGCCAGACTCGAGCACCTCCTGGCAGGCCTCGTACACGGCGCCTTCGACGCAGCCGCCCGAGATGCTGCCGATGACCGAGCCCCGGGCATCCACCGCCATCGCCGTGCCGAGCGTGCGCGGAGCGCTCCCGTTGATGCGCGTGACCGTCGCCACGGCGACCGACTCACCACGGTCGAGACGTTCGAGCAGCGCTTCGGCGAGTTCGAGCATCCGTTCTCCTTCCGTGCGGAGCGAGTGGGGTAACAGGCGGGCGGCGAGACGTGCGCGTCATCAGCACGACACAAAATGATGTTAGAACTCATTCATGCTCACCGTTCACCACGCCCGTGCCATCCTCATCGACGACGAAACCGAATCCTCCGGTGACCTGTTCCTGCAGAACGGTGTCGTCTCGGCTCCGGATGCCCGCCACGACGGTCCCGACGACGAGACGTTCGACACCCTCGACGCCTCCGGATGTGTCGTCACCCCCGGTCTCGTGAACGCCCACCACCACCTGCTGCAGACCGCCTTCCGCACCCTCCCGGGTACTCGAGGAGTGCCGATGGCGTCGTGGCTGCCGACGATGGCAGCGGCGTATGCGCGCGCAGGCATAGATCCCGAACTGGAGTATGCCGCCGCCCACGCCGGCCTCGCCGAGAGTCTGCTCAGCGGCGTGACGACCGTCGCCGACCATCATCTGAACTGGCCGGGAGGACCGGGGAACACCGACATCGACCTGACCGTCGGCATCGCGCGTGCCGCCGCGAGCGCTGCCGCCGACCTCGGCGCACGGCTGGTCTTCGTGCGCGGCTCTGCGCGGGACGACCCCGAGCAGGCGGCTCAGTCCGCGGACGCGATCGCCGAAGCGCTGGTGCCGAACGCGGCCGGCGGCGTTCGGAGCGACGGCCTGCTGCAGGTGGCCGTCGGCCCCGCCGGAGTGCACAGCGACAGCCCGGAGACGTTCCGGCTGCTCGGTGAGGTCGCGGCCCGCCGGGGTCTCCGCCGGCGCAGCCAGGCGAATGAGCAGGTCGACGTGGCCATCGCCCTCGAGAAGTACGGCCGTCGACCCATCGACCTGCTCGACGAGTGGGGCTGGCTCGCTCCCGACGTGACACTCGCGCACCTCTGCGCGGTGACCGACGACGAGATCGCGCGCCTGGCTGCGAGCGGGGTGACGGCGACGCACTCCCCGGCCTGCGACCTTCCGATGGGCTGGGGTATCGCTCCGGTGGCGGCTCTCCGGGGAGCCGGTCTCGCTGTCGGCCTCGGCACGAGCGGAGGCGGCAGCAACGACGCCTCGAACCTGCTCGCCGACGCCCGGCTGGCGATGCAGATCGCCCCGCTCGTGGGCGCGCCGATTCCCGCCCGCCAGGTGCTCGGCATGGCCACGAAGGGCTCGGCGCTGGGTCTCGGCCGGCCCGAGCTCGGCTCCCTGGCCCCGGGGGACGCGGCGGATCTCTGCGTCTGGGACGTCTCGGGCGTCGCCGACGCGGCCGTCGCAGACCCCATCGCGGGCCTGCTCTGGGCGAACCCGGGCCGGAAGCCCCGGCATGTCGTCGTCGCCGGCCGCGTGGTCGTGCGCGACTACCGGCTGGTGGCGCACGACGAGCGCGTCATCGCGGCCGACCTCAAGGCGTTGCTCGCCACCCGCCACGCCCGCTGACGCCCGCTGACCGCCGCCCCGCGGCCCCTAAAGCTCCAGCACCAGCTTCGCGCACGCCGCCCGCGACACGCAGATCATCATCACCTCGTTGTCGGCCTGCTCCTCCGGCGTGAGCACGGAGTCGCGGTGGTCCACCTCGCCCGAGACCACGGGCGTCTCGCAGGTACCGCAGGTGCCCTCCCGGCACGACGACAGCACAAGCACCCCGGCCTCTTCGACCACATCGAGAATGCTCCGCTCCGGCGGCACCGTCAGGGTCATCCCCGAGTACTCGAGTTCGACCTCGAACGCGTCGGCCAGAACCGGAGCGCCGGTCTCCTTCGCCTCGAAGCGTTCCTGATGGAGCTGCCCCGCCGGCCATCCGAGACCCGCTGCCAGCGTCGTCGCCGCATCGAGCAGCCGGGCCGGCCCGCAGCAGTACACGAGCGTTCCGGCCGGAGCGGCAGCGAACAGCTCGTCGAGTGCCAGCCTCTCCCCTGCCTCGCTCGAATACACCGTCACCTGCTCCGGATGCTCGCCGCGAAGCTCGCGAACGAAAGCCATCGAGCCCTCCGACCGGCCCGCGTAGGCCAGCGACCACGTCGCACCCGCCAGGGCTGCCGCACGGATCATCGGCAGCAGCGGCGTGATCCCGATCCCGCCCGCGACGAAGGTGTAGTGCGTCGCCGCTTCGAAGGCGAAGTGGTTCAACGGCCCGCGGACCCGCAGCATCTCACCGACGGCAAGCAACGCGTGCACGAACTCCGACCCGCCGCGCCCCGCGCTCTCGCGGAGCACCGCGACCTGCCAGGCGCTCCGGTCGGCCGGGTCTGAACACAGCGAGTACTGTCGTTCGACGCCGTTCGGCAGCAGCAGGTCGATGTGCGCCCCGGGAGTCCATTCCGGCAGGTCTCCACCACCCGCCGGAGCGAGCGTCAGCAGCACGATGTCGTCTGCCACGCTCCGCCGGTCGGTGACGACAACATCGAGGGAGGGAAGGGGATGAACGTTCACGCGGGCTCTTTCTGAAAACGCTGCTTCACGACCAACAGCCGGTAGGCCCCCCGGTCTGCCGATCGCCAGCGGTGGAGCGTGCCCCCCTCGAAGTACACCGAGTCGCCGGGGCCGAGCAGGAATTCGCCGTCACCGGAGAGATCGACCATGACTCTACCCTCGATCACCGTGACGAATTCGTCTTCGGCGTGGTGGTAGTAGTCGCCGAACACCCGGTTCGCGCCCGTGAACTCCATCGGCTGGAACCGTGCGCGCGCGCCCACCAGCAACCGGGCCTGCCCTTCAGCGTAGGGCCCGGTCGTGCCTTCCCCTGCGCGCACGACTTCGGCACGACGCGGCAGCCGCATCGGCGGCACCCGGGCTCCGGCGGTCACCGTGACGGCCCCCCAGAGCAGCTCCGGACCGTCCTCTCCGAGGTCGGCGGCGCCCGCCAGCAGGTCGAGCTGACTGGTCTCGAGCGCCCGGGCGATCCGCTCCAGTGAGGCCATGCTCGGCCGGGCGTGCCCGCGTTCCAGCTGGGAGAGGAACGGGTGCGAGAGTTTGGCGAGCCGGGCGAGTTCGACGAGCGTGAGCGCTTTCGAGAGCCGGGCGGCACGGATGGCCGCGCCCAGCTGTCTGGTCTGAGGATCGAGGGCCTCGGTGACGGGTGTCATTCGGGCCTCCTTCCGACGCCTCTGCAGAGACAGTAGCCGCCTGCGACCCGGTAACGACAACCGGCAGACCCGGTATTTATCAAGGCGAAATGCTCGTGTTACACGTTGGAAACGAGGCATACGTAAGTTCGTACATGTTGAACACATCAACATCCGTGTGCCGTCAGGAGCCCGTACAGCCGTGAATACTCTTCCTCTGAGGGTCACTCTGCTGCAGAACGCGACCCTGCCGGGCGGTTCCACCTGCGACGTGCTCCTGGATGGCGACACCGTCGCCGCGGTCTCACCGGCCTTTTCGCTGGCGACGCAGCCGGGCGCTGTCACTCTCGACCTCTCCGGCTTCCTCCTGCTGACCGCCCCGGCCGATCCGCACGCCCACCTCGACAAGGCGCTCTCCTGGGATGCGATCAACCCGCCGATGGGTGATCTCGTCTCCGCGATCCTGGCCTGGCGCGCCTACGCTGCCACGATGTCGACCGAGAGCATCGCGGCCCGCGCGAAAGCCGCCGCGCTGCTCATGCTCCGCCAGGGCACGACCGCCGTCCGGAGCCACGTCGACATCCTGCTGGGTGACGAACCGCTCCGCGGTGTGCGCGCCCTCGTGCAGGTGCGCGAAGAACTCCGCGGCCTGATGGACATCGAACTCGTCGCCCTCGCCGGCTCCGACGTGCCCGACGCCGACATCGAAGCCGCCATCGACCTCGGCGTCGACCTCGTCGGCGGTTCCCCCCACCTCGCGCTCGACCCGAGCGCCGACCTCCAGCGCCTCCTGCGCCTCGCAGAACGCAAGGGCGTCGGTGTCGACATCCACACCGATGAGAACCTGACCGGCGCACTCACCCTCGCCGAGTTCGCAGAGGGCGTGCGCGACTGGCCCGCGGATCGCAACCGCAGCGCCGGGCACTGTGTGCGGCTCGGCACGCTGGCTCCGGATGCCCTCGCCGACGTTCTCGACGAGGTGGAGGCCTCGAACGTGGGCATCATTGCCAACCCCATCACGAACCTCTATCTGCAGGGCTGGGACCACCCGGTCTCGACACCCCGCGGCCTGACCGCCGCCCGCGCCGTGCTCGACCGGGGCGGCATCCGGTTCGCCGCCGGCGCCGACAACGTTCGCGACCCTTTCAACCCCGTGGGCCGGAGCGACGCGCTCGAGACCGCCTCCCTGCTCGTGATCGCCGGCCACCTGACGCTCGACGAGGCCTACACCGCCGTCAGCGACGGTGCCCGAGAGGTCATGGCGCTCCCGGTCGCCGGTGTCGCGGTCGGCGCGCGTGCCGAGTTCCTCGCCGTGCGCGCCACGAACCTCTCCGACGCTGTCGCCAACGCGTCCGCCAACCGTTACGTGATCCATGCCGGCACCCTCGTCGCCCAGAGCACGGTGAGCTACAACGTCGCCGAGCCCACGCCCGCACACCACCCGTCACTACTGGAAACGAGGTAGCTGCCATGACTGTCACAGCCCCCGCACCACACGCTCCCACCGCAGAGAAATCGGACACCCTGCTCGACTTCTCCAACGTCGAAATGACGTTCCCCGACGGCACCATCGCCCTGCAGGGTGTCGACCTCCAGGTCAAGCGCGGCGAGTTCGTCACCGTCGTCGGCCCCTCGGGCTGCGGCAAGTCGACTCTGCTCCGGATCGCCTCCGGCCTTGAGACCGCCTCGGACGGCACCGCCACCCTCGGCACCGACCGCATCGGCTACGTCTTCCAGGATGCGACCCTGCTGCCCTGGCGGAACGTCACGGCGAACGTGGAACTCCTCGCAGAACTCCATGGCGAGAGCAAGAAGGACCGGGCGGCCAAGGCGAAGGACGCGATCGACCTCGTCGGTCTCTCGGGCTTCGAGAAGCACCTGCCGAAGGCGCTCTCCGGTGGAATGAAGATGCGCGCGAGTCTTGCCCGCTCCCTCACTCTCGACCCCGAGCTCTTCCTCTTCGACGAACCCTTCGGCGCGCTCGACGAGATCACCCGTGAACGCCTGAACGACGAACTCATCCGGCTCTTCAACGCCAAGCACTTCGCCGGACTGTTCATCACGCACTCTGTCTCGGAGGCCGTGTACATGTCGACCAAGGTCGTCGTCATGTCGGGCCGCCCGGGCAAGATCGTCGAGACGTTCGACGTACCCTTCCCCCAGCCTCGGGATCCCGAGATTCGCTTCACCCCCGAATACGCCGCGCTCGTCGGCGAGGTCGCCCACGCGCTCCGGAAGGGACACGGCCACTCATGACCACCATCTCGAACGAAACCACCGTGACCGACGGCACCGACACCCTCGAGGCCCACCCGACTCCGGGCCTCCCGGTCACGGCGACCCTCGCGAAGCCGAAGGGCAAGAAGCGCCGCACGACCTGGCTGCCGCCGCTGCTGGTCTTTCTCGCGATCGTGGTCGTCTGGTACCTGATCAGCCTGTTCGTGCTGAACCCGAACCTGCGGTTCCTGCTCCCTTTGCCGCAGGACATCGTGCTGAAGGGCTTCATCGACCCGCTCTCCTTCAACGCGCTGGTCGTGGCGCTCTGGCAGACCGTCATCGTCTCGATGCTGGGCCTCGCCATCGCCATCGTCATCGGTGTGATCTGGGCCGTCGCGATGTCGCAGGCGAAGTGGATCGAGCGCTCGCTCTTCCCCTACGCGGTCATCCTGCAGTGCATTCCGATCCTGGCGCTCGTTCCGCTGATCGGTTTCTGGTTCGGCTACGAGTTCCAGTCCCGCGTGTTGGTGTGCGTGATGATCGCCCTCTTCCCGATGGTGAACAACACCCTGTTCGGGCTGCAGTCGGTCGACAAGGGCCACAAAGAGCTGTTCAAGCTCCAGGGCGCGAGCCGCATGACCACCCTCCTGAAGCTCTCGTTCCCGGCCGCCCTCCCGGCGATCTTCGCCGGTATGCGCATCTCGGCCGGCCTTGCTGTGGTCGGTGCGATCGTCGGCGACCAGTTCTTCCGGCGCGGAACTCCGGGCCTCGGCATCCTGATCAGCAACTACAGTTCCCGGCTCCAGGGCGAGCAGCTCTTCGCCACCATCATCACCGCGGCTCTCTTCGGCGTTCTCGTCTTCTGGCTCTTCGGCCTGATCGGCCGCCGCGCCGTCGGCAAGTGGTACGACTTCAGCTGACGTCGAACCCTGTTCCGGATGCCCGTTCCCCCCGCGCATCCGTCCACAACTGTCCCACCGCACCACCCGCACAGCACAGCACAGCACCTGCACTCATCCCTAGGAGAACTCATGCGCAAAAAGTCCAGAAGAGTCGCGTTCGCCAGCGGTCTCGCCGTCCTGAGCATGGCCGCCCTCGCAGCCTGCAGCTCGGGCGGAGCAGCAACCACCCCTGCGGCCAGCGCCGCTGCCGGCGGAGTCGACCTGGCTGCGGCCGGTTGCCCCGCAAACGTCGTCATCCAGACCGACTGGAACCCGGAGGCCGAGCACGGCCACCTGTACGAACTGCTCGGCCCGAACCCGGTCATCGACGCGAACAAGAAGTCGGTCTCCGGCCCGCTGTACTCGAAGGGCGCCGCCACCGGCGTCAACGTCGAGATCCGCTCGGGTGGCCCGGCCATCGGCTTCCAGACCGTGACCAGCCAGCTGTACGCCGACCCCACCATCACCCTCGGCTACGTCACCACTGACGAGGCCGTGCAGCTCTCGGCAGACCAGCCCACCACGGCGGTCTTCGCTCCTCTCGACAAGACCCCGCTGATGATCATGTGGGACCCGGCGACCTACCCCGACGTCAAGACGATCGCCGACCTCGGCAAGACCGGCGCCATCGTCCGCTACTTCGGCGGATCGGCCTACATGGAGTATCTGATCAGCGCTGGCCTCCTGTCGAAGGACCAGACCGACGGCAGCTACGACGGCACCCCCGCCAGCTTCGTCGCCGACCAGGGCAAGGCCGGCCAGCAGGGCTTTGCCAGCGCTGAGCCGTACCAGTACCAGTATGAGGTCCCGGCCTGGGGCAAGGCTGTCGCCTACCAGACCCTCGCGGACGCCGGGTACCCGGTCTACGCTTCGGCGATGTCGGTGCGCACCGGTGACCTGAGCTCGATGTCGGGCTGCCTCAAGGCACTCGTGCCCGTGCTGCAGCAGGCGGAGGTCGACTACTTCGACAGCCCCGACGCGGTCAACACGCTGATCCTCGACCTGGTCACCCAGTTCAACACCGGCTGGGTCTACTCGCAGGGCATGGCCGACTACTCGGTCAAGACCCAGAAGGACCTCGGGCTCGTCGGCAACGGCGACAACAGCACCATCGGCGACATGGATGAGGCCAACGTGCAGAAGGTCATCGACGTCGACACCCCGATCTACGCAGCCGGAGGCAAGGCTGTGAAGTCGGGACTCGTCGCAGGTGACATCTTCACCAACGAGTTCATCGACACCTCCATCGGTCTGAAGTAGCCCTCCGATGACCACCACTCCGCCGGTGACCGCCGCACGCCTCCAGGGACGACGCATCGTGGTCACCGGCGGAGCCCGTGGGATCGGGGCATCCATCGCCGCCCGCTGCGCTGCAGAGGGTGCGGATGTCGCGATCCTCGACCTGCTCGAAGAACCCGGCCGCGCCACCGCCGCCGCCATCGGCGGCTCGTTCCATCGCGTCGATCTCTCCGACGAGGCAGACACCCGCACCGTTCTCACCGAGGCGATCGACACCCTCGGCGGCATCGACGTGCTCGTCAACAACGCGGGCATCCTGCGCTTCGCACCGTTGCTCGAGATCACCGCCGACGACTGGGACGCGATGTTCCGCATCAACACCCGCGCCATGCTCGTCACCACCCAGGTGGCGGCGAAACGGATGATCGACCAGCGCCGGCTCGCCCAGGACTCCGGCGCCCCAGCCCTGCCCGGCAAGGTCATCAACATGGCGAGCATGGGAGGCAAGACCGGCGGTGCCGGCCAGGCCCACTACGCCGCATCCAAGGCCGCCGTCATCGCGCTCACCCGTGTCACCGCCCTCGAACTCGGCTGCGAGGCGATAACCGCCAACTGCATCTGCCCCGGCTACGTGCTCACCGAGATGGGCGCGGCCACCCGCACCGAGGCCGACGTCGCCGAGTGGTCGAGCTACTCCCCGCTCGGCCGCCTCGCCCAGCCGGAGGATGTCGCCGGGGTCGCTGCGTTCCTGGCAAGCGCCGACGCTGACTACCTCACCGGCCAGGCCGTGAACGTCACCGGTGGCATGATCATGCACTGACCTGCACGCCGCGCCCGCCCACCCCGGTCATCCACTCTCGAATGCCTGCCCGCTCCACCACCGCAAGGAACGAAATGCCCCGCAACCTCGTCGAACTCTCCAGCCTCGCTGCCGTCGAAGCCCTCCGTCAGGACTCCGTCGTGGTGCTGCCGACGGGCGCCATCGAGCACCACGGCCCACACCTGCCGCTCTCCACCGACTTCCTCGTCGCCGAGGAGTCCGCGAAGGGTGCCGTCGAGCTCGCGAGCGCGAACGGGGTGAACGCCTGGCTCCTGCCCGGTCTCGCCTATACGAAGTCCGACGAGCACCACTGGGCGCCGGGAACGGTCTGGCTCAGCTGGGAGACGCTGATGCAGACGATCGTCGAGATCGGCGAGTCCATCGCCCAGACGCCCTGCACCAAGCTCGTCTTCTACAACGGCCACGGCGGCAACGTCGCCCTGCTGCAGGTCGCCTGCCGCGAGCTCCGCCGCCGTTTCGGGCTGCAGACCTTCCTCATCGGCGGACAGATGCCCGCGAACGGCGGGGCGAAGTCCGGCGAGACCGAGTCGGGCCTCGGCATCCACGGCGGCCACGTCGAGACGAGTGTGGTGCTCCACCTCCGCCCCGACCTCGTCGACATGAGCCTGGCCGTGCGGAGCGTGCCCGAGCACCTCCTCGACTACGACTACGTCGGTTTCGGCAAGCCCGTGAGCTTCGGTTGGGTCAGCAACGACTTCGCCGCCAGCGGTGTGATCGGCGACCCGACGACCGCCACGGCCGAGTTCGGCAAGGCGCATTTCGAGAACAACGTCACGCAGGCCGCGGCCGCCCTCGCCGAGATCGCCCGTTTCAGCCCCTCCGCTCCGCAGAAGCGCATCGGCTTCTCCGTATCCTGACCACACTCCACCTGAGGACCCCCGAATGACTTCCAACACCGACGCCCTGGCCACAGAGCTCCGCGAACTGCTCGGCGACAAGGCCGTCACCACCGAGCTGCGGGCCCGCGAGAAGGCTTCAATCGACGGCGCCTACCTCTCGCCCATCCTGATGGCCCAGTTGCCACTCGGTCTCGCCGATCTCGTCGTCTTCCCGACGAACGCCGAGCAGATCGCCACCGTCGTGGGCGCAGCCGTGCGCCACCACGTGCCCATCACTCCCCGAGGCAAGGGCACCGGCAACTACGGCCAGGGCATTCCGATGCAGGGCGGCGTCGTACTAGACATGTCGAAGGCCCGCGGAGTGGTCGAGGTCGGCGACGGATTCATCACGGTCGAGGCCGGAACCCCCATGGTCATGATCGAGCAGGCCGCGAATGCCGCGGGCCAGCAGATTCTGATGTACCCGTCCACCGCCCAGTCCTCGATCGGCGGCTTCCTGTCGGGTGGATCCGGTGGCACGGGCTCGATCAAGCACGGATCGAACCACACCGGCTTCGTGACGGCGCTCGACGTGGTGCACGCGGTTCCGGATGCCCAGCTCATCCACGTCGAAGGGGAGGCCGCAGAGCCGTACGTGCACACCTACGGCACCCTCGGCATCATCGCGCGCGCCACTCTCCAGCTCGAGCCCCTGCAGAACTGGCGCGGGCTCTACGCCAGCTTCGACACCTTCGAAGCGGCGCTCTCCGTCATCCGCGAGATCGGCGACCTCGAGCCGACCCCCCGCCTGGTTTCGGCCGACCTGCCCGTGCTCGCGAACGCCCTGCCCGACGACGCTGCGATCCCGAAGGACCGGTCGAGCCTCCGCGCGATCCTCGACGAGTCCACGATCGAAGCCGCCACTGCGCTGATCTTCGGCGCCGGCGGGCGCATCGAAGACGTCCGTGAGGGCCCGCAGGCCTCGATGAAGATCAGCATGCTCTCCTACAACCACCCCATCGAGTGGCTGCAGAAGAGCGACCCGGGAAAGTACTTCCACATCGAAGTCGCCGGCCACGCGCTCGTGGAACGCATCGACGAGGTGCACGCGGTATATAACGGAGGAATGCTCCACATCGAAGCCCAGCACGGCCGTCCCATCGGCATGCTCGCCGGCATCTACGAGAGCCCCGAGCAGGTCTACGCCGGCTTCGCCGCGCTCGAGGCCATCGGCGTCGGATCGCACAACCCGCACCACTGGGAGGTCGACCACGAGGTCGAGCGCACCCGCCGCCTCGCCCAGGACACCGACCCGGAGGGCCTGCTCAACCCGGGCAAGCTGCCGCCCGAGGGCGCCGAAGCGGTGGCGGGCGCGGGCAAGGTCACCTGATGGGCCCGTTCCACGACGAGCTCCTCGACTGGCTGCCGGGCAACGACGAGCCCATCCGTCCGCTCGTCGCGCTGTCGACCATCGGTCTCGACGGCTACCCCGACGTGCGCCACGTCTTGCTCAGCGAGTGGAGCGAAGAGGGGTTCTCCTTCCACACCGACTCGCGTTCCCGCAAGATCGCCGAGCTGACGGCGACGCCGCGCGCATCCTTCACCGTCGCCTGGCCCGAGCTCGGCCGCCAGCTCACCGTCACCGGCGACACCGAGCCTGCCGACGACGTGTCGAATGCACGCGTCTACGCCCACCGCGCGCCCTACCTGCAGGTTCTCGCGCATCTGAACGATCCCGCGTTCTCCCAGCTGGCTCTGGATGACCGGCTCACCCGCTGGGCGGACTTCACCACCGCGCACCGGCCCGGCACCCTCACGCCCCCGGAGACGTGGGCCGGCATCCTCCTCCGTCCGCGGCGCGTCACCCTCTGGCACGGCCGGCCCGACACCGCGAGCCAGCGCACCGAGTACTCCCTGGAGAAAGGCGGAACATGGAGCACCGTCATCCTTCCCGGCTAGTCTCCCGTGCGCACTCCCACCCCCTCGGAGATCTGGGCGAGCGCCTCGGCGAAGAACACCTCTCGGCCCCGCTCCGGCCCGCCCGACAGGTTGACGCCAACGACTCCGTCGATCGCCAGCAGTCCCCGGCTGAACTCGACCGCCGCCCGGATGCCTTCGGCGTACACATCGTCCGCGCCCAGGATGCGGTCGAGGTAGCCGTCGGGCAGCACCAGCGTGGTGAACGTCCTGAGCAACTCGGCGCTCCCGCGGTCGACGACGACGGGCACGCACGCGATGAAGCGCAGGCCGCCCCCGCCCGCGGCACCGCTCGACGGGCTCCGGCCACCCGCGCCGCCTGCATCCGGGCCGCTCGCATCCGGGCCGGCCACCCGCAGCCCCGCCTCCGCCTCGAGCCGTCGCACCTCCGCGATGAACCGAGCCACCGGCTCCACACCGCCGGCGTGGTTGACGAATGCGATCTCCGCCCCCGCCTTCTCCTTCTCGACGAGCCGCGCGGCCCGCTCCCCCACGGGAGGCGTGGCCGGAGACTCCCCCACAGAGACCAGGTGCCCGGCCGACCGGGCGAGCGCCGCGACGCGCGTCGAGTCGACGTCGAACACCGGCAGGGCATCCGGCCGACCACCGGTGAGTGTGTGGTCCCCTGTCACGCAGTGCACCGCCGCGACCCCGACGGCAGCCAGCCCGGCGAGCTCACCCTCGATCGCCACGCGGTTGCGGTCGCGACAGTTCACACCGCTCCACACCGGCAGACCGAGGCCCTGGATGAGCGCCGCCCGGTAGGTCGGAGAAAACTGCACCCGCTCCGCGCCGGAGTCACCCGCCAGCACCGCGTCGACCCGGCCCGCCAGCACCCCGGCGCACTCCTCGAGCGAGGCCACGTCGAGCGCCCGGGCCGGAAAGTCGGCCACGACGATCTGCCGCTCGCCGAGCAGCGCGCGCAGGGCGCTCGCGCCAACGCCCGCGACACGGCCATCCGCCAGGTCCTCGCCGTCCCCGCCACCGCGCGCCCCGTCCCCGCTGCCACGCGCGCCACCTGCGGCACTCACCGGGCCACCCCGCACATCCCCGTGCCAGCGCACCGTCGACGCATCGACGAACACGCACCGGTGCTCCGACACCTCGCAGCTGCCGTCGAATTCGACCCCGCCGCACGGCCCGTACTCCATCCGCTTCGGACACGTGAACTCCGCCAAGGCCAGGTTCGTCACACGCAGCACTCCCCTCGAAAGTCAGGTTGAGACACAAGCATTATGGCATCGCACTCCTCTTCTCCCTCCGCCTCCGACGCCTCGGACCGCCCTGAGTCCTACGACCTCGTTGTGCGCGCGCAACGCGCCTTCGTGGACGGTGCCTTCCGCCCAGCGGCACTCGTCATCCGCGACGGAATCATCCGGGCCGTCGCGGACATCGAGGCACCCTTCGACGCCACCGACGACCTGACCCTCCCCGACGACCAGGTGCTCATCCCGGGCATCGTCGACACCCACGTGCACGTGAACGAGCCCGGCCGCACCGACTGGGAGGGCTTCGCCAGTGCCACAAGGGCAGCGGCCGCCGGCGGTGTCACCACCATCATCGACATGCCGCTGAACAGCATCCCGCCGACGACGACACCGGAGGCCCTGGAACTGAAGCGCGCCGCGGCCGCCCGCCAGGCCACCGTGGACGTCGGGTTCTGGGGTGGCGCGATCCCGTCGAGCCTCGGCGGCCTCCGCGCCCTGCACGAGGCGGGCGTCTTCGGTTTCAAGGCCTTCCTATCCCCCTCCGGAGTGGACGAGTTCCCTCACCTCAGTACGGTCGAGCTCCACCAGGCCCTCGCCGAGCTCGCCGAATTCGACGGCCTCCTCATCGTGCACGCCGAGGATCCCCGTGTGCTCGCCGACCACGAGAACGCCGGCGGCACGGGCTATGACGCCTTCGTCGCAAGCCGCCCGGAGTCCTCAGAACTCACCGCGATCGAGCACGTCATCGAAGGGCTCCGGATGACCGGCGCACGCGCCCACATCCTGCACCTCTCGGCGGCCTCCGCCCTTCCCGCCATCCGGGCGGCAAAGGCAGAGGGCCTCCGCCTGACCGTGGAGACCTGCCCGCACTACCTCAGCTTCGCCGCGGAGGGTATCCCCGACGGTGCCACCCAGTACAAGTGCTGCCCGCCGATCCGCGACGAGAGCAACCGTGAGGCGCTCTGGCAGGCCCTGCTCGACGGGGACATCGATCTCATCGCCTCCGACCATTCCCCGAGCACCCGCGAGCTGAAACTCGCCCACGGCGGAGACTTCGGCCTGGCGTGGGGAGGGATCTCCGGCCTCCAGGTCAGTTTCCCGGCCGTCTGGAGCACCGCCCGCGCCCAGCAGATCCCCCTTGAACGAGTGCTCGAGTGGATGTGCGTCGGCACCTCCGCCCTCGTCGGACTCTCGCAGAAGGGAGTGCTGACGGCTGGCGCCGACGCCGACTTCGTCGCCTTCGCACCCGATGAGTCGTTCACCGTCGATGCAGACCACCTCGAGCATAAGAACAAGCTGACGGCTTTCGAGGGCAGCGAGCTGACCGGCGTCGTGCACGCCACTTGGTTGGCCGGCGCACCCGTGTTCTCCCTCGAACCGGTCGTCGACGCGGCCGGGCTCCGAGGGACCCTGCTCAACCCCGTCCTGATCAACGCGTCCTGATCCACTCCAAAGGAGACCCACCCGTGTCCATCGTTCTTGGCCCCAACCGTTACGGCAAAGCAGAGAGCCGTGTCGTTCGAATCTACCGCGACGAGGCGCGCCACGAGATTCGGGACATCAACGTCTCAACCGCTCTCCGCGGAGACTTCGCGGGCGCGCACCTGTTCGGCGACCAGTCGAAGATCCTCCCGACCGACAGCCAGAAGCAGACCGCCTACGCCTTTGCGAAGCAGAAGGGCATCGTCTCGATCGAGGACTACGGGATGACGCTCGGCACCCATCTCGTCGACACCGTCGAACACATCGACAGTGCCCGCGTCGAGATCGAGGAGTTCGCCTGGCAGCGGGTGCTCGTCGACGGCTCAGAGCACGACCACACCTGGATCCGGAAGGGCCAGGAGACCCGCACGGCGGCGATCACCGTCACCGGCCGCGGAGAGCACCGGGAGACGACCGTGATCGCCGGGTTCAAGGATCTCGTCATGCTGAAGTCCACCGGCTCCGAGTTCACCGGCTTCTACCAGGACCCATACACCGTGCTCGAGCCCACCAACGACCGCATCATGGCCACCTCACTCGTCGCTCAGTGGCGCTTCGTGGGAGCACCGTCGAGCTGGGAGTCGGCCTACACCGCCGTGAAACAGGTGCTCGTCTCGACGTTCGCAACGGTGCACTCGTTGGCGTTGCAGCAGACGCTCTACGAAATGGGCAGAGCCGTGTTGGAGGAGTTCGACTCCATCGTCGAGATCCGGTTCTCGGCGCCCAACAAGCACCACTTCCTCTACAACCTCGCACCCTTCGGTATCGAGAACAACAATGAGGTCTTCAATGCGGATGACCGGCCTTACGGCCTCATCCAGGCCACGGTGCTGCGGGACGACGTCGCACCTGCTCCTGCGGAGGCCTGGGACAGTTACACCGGACTCGTCTAGCACGCCCGCTCGGGCCAGTCGAAGGGCTGGCCCGACCGGCCCGTCAGAGGGCGTTAAACGAAAGAAGCCCAACCTGTTGAGGGTTGGGCTTCTTTCGTAATGTGGGTCCGGCGGTGTCCTACTCTCCCACAAGGTCTCCCTTGCAGTACCATCGGCGCTGAGAGTCTTAGCTTCCGGGTTCGGAATGTTGCCGGGCGTTTCCCTCTCGCTATGGCCGCCGAAACTCTAGGAACATACGGTGATGTTCTCAAGACTTTCGATGCTTCTAGCATCAGTGTTGAGTTGTGTCCCCCACGGGTGGGGGGTGTGTTGCCCCGACCGTATGTCGGGAACCACAGAGTGGACGCGATTGTCTTTGGTGCGCAGATCACTTTCAGCCACACCCGTTGCGGGGGTGGTGGTGTTTGTGAAGTTGTCGGCTTATTAGTACAGGTCAGCTCCACACCTCGTTAGTTGGTGCTTCCACATCCTGCCTATCAACCCAGTAGTCTCCTGGGAGCCTCTCACCACAAAGTGGTATGGAAATCTCATCTTGAAGCCGGCTTCCCGCTTAGATGCTTTCAGCGGTTATCCGTTCCGAACGTAGCTAATCAGCGGTGCACTTGGCAGTACAACTGACACACCAGAGGTTCGTCCATCCCGGTCCTCTCGTACTAGGGATAGCTCTCCTCAAATTTCCTGCGCGCGCAGAGGATAGGGACCGAACTGTCTCACGACGTTCTAAACCCAGCTCGCGTACCGCTTTAATGGGCGAACAGCCCAACCCTTGGGACCTACTCCAGCCCCAGGATGCGACGAGCCGACATCGAGGTGCCAAACCATGCCGTCGATATGGACTCTTGGGCAAGATCAGCCTGTTATCCCCGAGGTACCTTTTATCCGTTGAGCGACAGCGCTTCCACAAGCCACTGCCGGATCACTAGTCCCGACTTTCGTCCCTGCTCGACTTGTCAGTCTCACAGTCAAGCTCCCTTGTGCACTTACACTCGCCACCTGATTGCCAACCAGGTTGAGGGAACCTTTGGGCGCCTCCGTTACTCTTTAGGAGGCAACCGCCCCAGTTAAACTACCCACCATGCACTGTCCCAGAACCGGATTACGGTTCGTAGTTAGATATCCAGAGTGACCAGAGTGGTATTTCAACAATGACTCCACCAGCACTAGCGTGCCCGCTTCACAGTCTCCCACCTATCCTACACAAGCCACACCGAACACCAATACAAAGCTATAGTAAAGGTCACGGGGTCTTTCCGTCCTTCTGCGCGTAACGAGCATCTTTACTCGTAGTGCAATTTCGCCGAGTTCGCGGTTGAGACAGCTGGGAAGTCGTTACGCCATTCGTGCAGGTCGGAACTTACCCGACAAGGAATTTCGCTACCTTAGGATGGTTATAGTTACCACCGCCGTTTACTGGGGCTTAAATTCTGGGCTTCGCCTTGCGGCTAACTCTTCCTCTTAACCTTCCAGCACCGGGCAGGCGTCAGTCCGTATACATCGTCTTGCGACTTGGCACGGACCTGTGTTTTTAGTAAACAGTCGCTTCCCACTGGTCTCTGCGGCCCTGCACCGCTCCAGGAGTAAATCCCTTCACAGTTCGGGCCCCCCTTCTCCCGAAGTTACGGGGGCATTTTGCCGAGTTCCTTAACCACGATTCTCTCGATCTCCTTAGTATTCTCTACCTGATCACCTGAGTCGGTTTGGGGTACGGGCACATGGAACCTCGCGCCGATGCTTTTCTTGGCAGCAGACGATCACTGATTTCCCCACTGAAGGGTACCCATCGAGTCTCAGCCTTTAATGAGGGGCGGATTTGCCTACCCCTCGGCCTACATTCTTAGACCGGGACAACCATCGCCCGGCTCAGCTACGTTCCTGCGTCACACCTGTTAATACGCTAACCGCACCACCATAGGGTCACACGCTACGCCTGCACGCCTCACCCCGAAGGGATCGGTCTAACAGGTTTCAGATGTTTAGCATTAGTGGATTGGCTTGGACGGTTCTTCTGCGGTACGGGAATGTCAACCCGTTGTCCATCGACTACGCCTGTCGGCCTCGCCTTAGGTCCCGACTTACCCAGGGCGGATTAGCCTGGCCCTGGAAACCTTGATCTTTCGGAGGACGGGTTTCTCACCCGTCTTTCGCTACTCATGCCTGCATTCTCACTCGTGTGGCCTCCACGGCTGGTTTACACCGCCGCTTCGCTGGCCACACGACGCTCTCCTACCCATCCATACGGCTGGACCACAAAGGCCTGCCAAAAATATAAATGCCACAACTTCGGTGGCGTGCTTGAGCCCCGTTACATTGTCGGCGCGGAATCACTTGACCAGTGAGCTATTACGCACTCTTTCAAGGGTGGCTGCTTCTAAGCCAACCTCCTGGTTGTCTATGCAACTCCACATCCTTTCCCACTTAGCACGCGCTTAGGGACCTTAGATGGTGGTCTGGGTTGTTTCCCTCTCGACGATGAAGCTTATCCCCCACCGTCTCACTGCTGCGCTCTCACTTACCGGCATTCGGAGTTTGGCTAACGTCAGTAACCTTTTAGGGCCCATCGGCTATCCAGTAGCTCTACCTCCGGCAAGAAACACGCAACGCTGCACCTAAATGCATTTCGGAGAGAACCAGCTATCACGAAGTTTGATTGGCCTTTCACCCCTATCCACAGCTCATCCCCTCCATTTTCAACTGAAGTGGGTTCGGTCCTCCACGACGTCTTACCGTCGCTTCAACCTGGCCATGGATAGATCACTTCGCTTCGGGTCTAGAACCAGCGACTCATACGCTCTATTCGAACTCGCTTTCGCTACGCATTCCCCTCACGGGTTAAGCTCGCCACTGATCACTAACTCGCAGGCTCATTCTTCAAAAGGCACGCCGTCACACCAACAAAGGGCGCTCCGACGGCTTGTAAGCAAACGGTTTCAGGTACTATTTCACTCCCCTCCCGGGGTACTTTTCACCTTTCCCTCACGGTACTTGTTCACTATCGGTCATCTGGGAGTATTTAGGCTTATCAGGTGGTCCTGACAGATTCACGCGGGATTTCTCGGGCCCCGCGATACTTGGGATACTCTCCGAGCCATAACTACATTTCGACTACAGGGCTGGCACCTGCTACGGCTGGGCTTTCAATCCCATTCGTCTATATAGCGCTGTAACTCTCGCAGTACGGCAGTAACTGCTGGAAAGTCCCACAACCCCGAACATGCAACGCCTGCCGGCTATCACACATGAACGGTTTAGCCTGTTCCGGTTTCGCTCGCCACTACTCACGGAATCACTATTGTTTTCTCTTCCTGAGGGTACTGAGATGTTTCACTTCCCCTCGTTCCCTCTACCCGCCCTATATATTCAGGCGGGAGTCACCAGGTCACCCAAAGGGCCTGGCGGGGTTTCCCCATTCGGAGACCCTCGGATCACAGCTCTATTATCAGCTCCCCGAGGCTTATCGCAGATTTATACGTCCTTCTTCGGCTCCAGATGCCAAGGCATTCACCGTTTGCTCTTAAAAACTTCTCAAACAAAATTTGCACAACAAAGACCAATGTATGTCTGAAATAAATCAGACGAACATTGATTACCAGACAACAAAACCCCCACACCCCAAAAGGGTGCAAGTTCATTCGCGTCTGGAGATGCTCGCGTCCACTGTGTAGTTCTCAAAATACGGGCGGTACCCCAAACAATCCGAAACAAAGTCTCGAACCGAAATAAGGTCCAGAGTTCAACAGTCAACCCTCCCACCGTGAAACCACGACGAAAAGGCTGCCCGGTCCCTCAGGACCCAACAGCGTGCACAACACGGCCACTCGTTCCAACTGCGTTCCAAACCAGCCCCCGAAGGAACCCGTCGTACTAACAACCAGGCAAGCACTACGTGAATGTCAAATGTTCCACCCATGAGCGTCACCACCAGATAACTTCCGATGAAATGACTGTCACGGCGATTCCGCTGTATACAGACGGACCGTGAACGTGCTCCTTAGAAAGGAGGTGATCCAGCCGCACCTTCCGGTACGGCTACCTTGTTACGACTTAGTCCTAATCACCAATCCCACCTTAGACAGCTCCCTCCCGAAGGTTAGGCCACTGGCGTTGGGTGTTACCGACTTTCATGACTTGACGGGCGGTGTGTACAAGGCCCGGGAACGTATTCACCGCAGCGTTGCTGATCTGCGATTACTAGCGACTCCGACTTCATGAGGTCGAGTTGCAGACCTCAATCCGAACTGAGACCGGCTTTTTGGGATTCGCTCCACCTTACGGTATCGCAGCCCTTTGTACCGGCCATTGTAGCATGCGTGAAGCCCAAGACATAAGGGGCATGATGATTTGACGTCATCCCCACCTTCCTCCGAGTTGACCCCGGCAGTCTCCTATGAGTTCCCACCATAACGTGCTGGCAACATAGAACGAGGGTTGCGCTCGTTGCGGGACTTAACCCAACATCTCACGACACGAGCTGACGACAACCATGCACCACCTGTAAACGAGTGTCCAAAGAGTTGATCATTTCTGACCCGTTCTCGTTCATGTCAAGCCTTGGTAAGGTTCTTCGCGTTGCATCGAATTAATCCGCATGCTCCGCCGCTTGTGCGGGCCCCCGTCAATTCCTTTGAGTTTTAGCCTTGCGGCCGTACTCCCCAGGCGGGGAACTTAATGCGTTAGCTGCGACACAGAAACCGTGGAATGGTCCCTACATCTAGTTCCCAACGTTTACGGCATGGACTACCAGGGTATCTAATCCTGTTCGCTCCCCATGCTTTCGCTCCTCAGCGTCAGTTACGGCCCAGAGATCTGCCTTCGCCATCGGTGTTCCTCCTGATATCTGCGCATTCCACCGCTACACCAGGAATTCCAATCTCCCCTACCGCACTCTAGTCTGCCCGTACCCACTGCAGGCTGGAGGTTGAGCCTCCAGATTTCACAGCAGACGCGACAAACCGCCTACGAGCTCTTTACGCCCAATAATTCCGGACAACGCTTGCACCCTACGTATTACCGCGGCTGCTGGCACGTAGTTAGCCGGTGCTTTTTCTGCAAGTACCGTCAAACCGAAGTTCTTCTTCCTTACTAAAAGAGGTTTACAACCCGAAGGCCGTCATCCCTCACGCGGCGTTGCTGCATCAGGCTTTCGCCCATTGTGCAATATTCCCCACTGCTGCCTCCCGTAGGAGTCTGGGCCGTGTCTCAGTCCCAGTGTGGCCGGTCACCCTCTCAGGCCGGCTACCCGTCGTAGGCTTGGTGAGCCATTACCTCACCAACAACCTGATAGGCCGCGAGTCCATCCTTGACCAAAAAATCTTTCCACAACCAGAACAGGCGTTCAGTCGTCATATCCGGTATTAGACGTCGTTTCCAACGCTTATCCCAGAGTCAAGGGCAGGTTACTCACGTGTTACTCACCCGTTCGCCACTAATCCAAGATGCAAGCACCTCTTCATCGTTCGACTTGCATGTGTTAAGCACGCCGCCAGCGTTCGTCCTGAGCCAGGATCAAACTCTCCGTAAATGCTTACGCGCCAACCAACAAACGGGAATCGAATGCTAATTGACAAGTTTGATGCTGACAGAACAAATCATTACTGACTTGCTTGTCCGTGAACCCCTCCAAAGAGAAGCCCACTAATTTCATTTCCCAAAGGAACCCGGACCACCAAAAGTGGCCACGGGGATTTGGCATTTGACAATGTGCACGCTGTTGAGTTCTCAAAGATCGGACGCTCCCGAGCCGATCCGATTCTCAGAACCAGACCCTGTTCGGGGCAACTTCACTACCTTAGCACTTCCCGCCGCGGTGTCAAATCGTCATTCTTCGCTGCAACCGAAGTCGCCAAAAGAACCTGAACTGACTGTTGCGGGAGTGGTTTTACATCATACGCTTCAGCCGCAGAAATACCCTAGGGAATTTGTGTGACTGAGGTGGGATGGCCCCCACTTGAGGCCCAGAAGCACTTCGGCTTTCCGGCACCTTTGGGGTGACGAGTAGTTACATTACGGAGGTCTTGGCGAGAATGCAAATCGGCTCGCGGACCCCCGGAAACAGGCCTCAGCTGCCCCGGTAGGTCGAGTACGCGAACGGGCTGAGCAGAAGCGGGATGTGGTAGTGCTCACCTTCTTCAGCAAGCACGAATGCCACCGACACAGATGGGTAGAAGACGGGCTGCCCGGTCGCTTCGAAGTAGGCGGCGGTATCGAAGCCCACTCGATAGGTGCCGGTCGGCAGCGCGACCGGACCGAGTGCGGCCACGCGGCCGTCATCGTCCGTCACGGCGGAAGCGACGAGCATCCAGTCGCCGTCGACTGCGCGCTCGAGGGTGACAGGCACTCCCGCAGCGGGGCGACCGAGCGTGGAATCGAGCACGTGAGACGTGATGTGGCTGCGTGTCACGACAGTGTCTCCAAGGAGGATTCGAGGCGGAGCAGCGCGATGTCCGCGAGCTCGGAGCCGACGATGGCGATGTCTTCAGAGTCGTCGAGCTGCATCCGGCGCTGGAGCTCGACGAGGATCTCCGCCCGGGAACGCCCCTTCGCCCTGATCAGGAAGACTCGGTCGAACCGGCGCTCGTACTCCGCGTTGCCAGAGGCGATGGCGGCATTCACGACGACGTCGTCGGAGTCTGAGGAGGCCTGTTCACCCCGCGAGAAGCTCTGCGCGGCACCCTCCCCGACCGGCGTCTCGCCGATACGCGGATGCTCGGCAAGAGCCTCGGCGATTTCATCGGGCGTAAGCGGGGTGGCAGCACGTCGGGCCGTCTGCAACAGCGCCTCGCGTGAGTTGTAGGGTGCGGCATCCACCAGCTCGTCGACCCAGCGCGGAACCGCGAGGCACGGAATGAGCAGTTCGCGGAGCTCAGACGCTTGCAGGTTCAGCAGGGTGACCTCCTGGTCGACAGACGGTAACCCAAGCTTAGGGCGGAGCGGGGCCTTCACGCCGACGACTCGGCAGTCACCCGCGCTGAGAGGGCACTCACGCCTACGATGAACGGGTGAGTGACGAATCGCGGGTGGCCGGGCTTCTTCTCGCCGCGGGTGCCGGCAGCCGAATGGGCGGACCGAAGGCGCTGGTGCGCGCGGCATCGGGGGAACCCTGGGTCGTGCGCGGCGCCCGGGTACTGCTCGATTCCGGATGCTCACCGGTGGTCGTGGTCGTCGGAGCGGGCGCGGACGAGGTTGCGCCGCTTCTCGACAGAGCCTTCAGCGGTGAGCCCCGACTGATCGTCCGCCGGGCTGAGCGCTGGGACGAGGGTATGTCTGCTTCGCTCCGGGCCGGTCTCGCAGCTCTTTCGCCCGAGCAGCTCGATGCGGTGATCGTCACACTGGTGGACACTCCGTCCCTCCGAGCCGAGACCGTGGGACGAATCCGCGCAGCAGGAACCGTGGATGCGCCGGAAGACGCTCTGGTGCAGGCGACGTTCGGGGGGCGTCCCGGGCATCCGGTGCTGCTCGGAAGATCGCACTGGACCGCACTGGCCGAGGTGCTTCGGGGGGACTCGGGCGCCAAGGACTATCTGCGTTCGCACGGCGCCTGCCGGGTCGAGTGCGGCGACCTCGAGTCGGGAGAAGATGTCGACACCGTCCATGATCTGAGTATTGCTCGGGAATGAGCTAAGGTGTGGGGATGATTCCCCCATCCCGCCGCACACGCCGCCTCCGCGGCATGCTCGGCGGACTGGTCGGCCTCGGTGTGTTGGGCGTCGTCGCCGGGGTGCTCGTCACGGCCATGGTCGCGCCGGTCATCGCCGTGGCCGGCGTCGCCGCGCAGAGCACCATCGGGGTCTTCGAGAACCTGCCGGACTACATCCGCCCCGACGCGCTGTCGCAGACGTCGAGTGTGTATGGGCGGAATCCCGACGGAACAGAGGTTCTGCTCGCCTCGTTCTTCGAGCAGAACCGGCAGAGCGTCGGCTGGGACGACATCTCGCTGTACGTCAAAGACGCCATCGTCTCAACGGAGGATCCGCGGTTCTATGTGCACGGCGGTGTGGATGTGCAGTCCACCGCCCGGGCGCTGTTCTCGAACTTCTTCGCCGCGTCGATCCAGAGCGGCGCATCGACGATCTCCCAGCAGTACGTCAAGAACATCCGCGTGCAGCGGGCCGAAGCGCTGCCCGATCCGGTCGCGCGGCAGGCCGCGTACGACGAGGCAACCGCCAGCACACCCGCACGGAAGCTTCAGGAGGCGAAGCTCGCCATCGGCCTGGAGAAGGAGTTCAGCAAAGACGACATCCTGCTGGGCTACCTGAACATCGCCCTGTTCGGCGGCCGGGTCTACGGCATCCAGGCGGCGTCCGAGTACTACTTCGGCGTGAGTGCCCGCGACCTGACGCTCCCGCAGGCGGCGAGCCTCGCGGCGATCGTCAACGAACCGGAGGCCCTGCGGATCGACCTGGACGCCGAGCACACCGCCGAGAACAAAGCCCGCCGCGACAAGGACATCCTCGCGTCGATGCTCAAGGAGCACGCGATCACGCCTCAGCAGTTCGACGAGGCGGTCGCGACGCCGGTGGAGGCGCACATCACCCAGCCGTCGACGGGATGCCAGACGGCGATCGACGGAGCCGGCTTCGCCTGCGATTTCGTGCGGAAGATCATCGAGCACGATCCGGCCTTCGGCGCCACAGACGAAGAACGCTCGCACCGGCTGAACACCGGTGGCTACCGCATCCACACGACCCTCGACATGCGGTTGCAGAAACAGGCCGACGACACGACGAAGTACTACGTGCCCTACTCGACCGACGCGCTCGACCTCGGGAGCGTCATCGTCACCGTGGAACCGGGAACCGGGCGCGTCACCTCGATGGCGCAGAACAAGAACTTCAGCGAGGCTCCCGATGCCGGTCCCGATGCGACGTCGGTCAACTACGCGACCGACGCAGACTACGGAGGCTCGACCGGCTTCCCTGTCGGGTCGACGTACAAACTCTTCACGCTGATCAACTGGCTCCAGACCGGTCACTCGCTCGGCGACATCGTGAACGGGTCGAACAACCAGAAGTTCGCCAAGTCGAGCTTCCGCAACTGCAACGGCCAGGACGGGGGTGGCTACTACACCTCCGGAAACGATGCCGGCGAGGCAGGTGGGCGGGCGGCCGTGCTAACGCAGTTCGAGGAGTCGGTGAACAACGCCTTCATCGCGATGTCCCAGCAGTTGGAGGCCTGCGACATCCGTGACGTCGCGCAATCGCTCGGCGTGCATCGCGCGGACGGACAGGCCCTCCAGACGAACATCACGGCTGTGCTGGGCACGAACGAGATCGCCCCGCTCGCCATGGCGGCGGCGTTCGCCGGGGTGATCAACAAGGGCGTCTTCTGCAGCCCCGTCGCGATCGACAGCATCACCGATGCGAATGGAGCGGCCGTGGAGGTGCCGAAGTCGACGTGCACACAGGCGATCGACCCGAGCGTTGCGGTGGCGGCGACCTACGCGATGCAGGGTGTGATCACCGACGGCACGGCGAAGCCGGGGAACCCCCGCGACGGAACCGCGCACGCGGGAAAGACCGGTACTTCCGACAACGAGGAGAGTGTCTGGCTCGTGGGCGGCACCACGAAGCTGGTGACGGCGGCGTGGACCGGGAATGTGTCCGGGCATGTCTCGATCCGGAACACAACCATCTATGGTCCAGGGAGCGGCGGGATCAAAAACGGCGTAACCCGAATGCTGATGTGGCGCGACTTCTACCGCGACACGGGAGACAGCTACGGCGGCGACGACTTCCCGACGCCAGACCGCAGCCTGCGCGTGGGCCAGTCGGCCACGGTTCCCGACGTGTCGGGGATGTCGGTGAAAGCGGCGGTCGACGCCCTGAACAACGCGGGTTTCACCGGAACCGAAGGCTCAGCTGTCGATTCGACGAGGCCGCAGGGTGAGGTCGTGGGGTCGGATCCGCCGTCGGGGAGCAGCACGACGAAGGGATCCGACGTCGCGGTGTTCCCGAGCAACGGACAACTGTCGGTCTTGCCGAACGTGGTGGGGCGAACAGTTGCGAGCGCCATCGGCGCCCTGAGCGGGTGGAAGGTGTCGCAGTCGGCCAGCCCCGACCCGAACTGCGCGAGCGACACGATCGTCGGGCAGTCCCCGGGGCCCGGAGAGGTGAATCGCACGACAGCGACCGTCGCCCTGACGGTGTGCCCGCGCAAGTGAGGAAGCCCGGAAGCGCCCGGGCAGAGGGCAGCCGGGGAAGGAGGGCAGCCGGATCAGGCGGGCGGTTCGAGTTCGTCGAGACCGCTGTAGAGGCGGTTGATCGAGGCGATGCGCGTGCGGCTTCCGCGGGCGGCGACCGCCAGGCTCTCCGTCGCGAGCAGAGCGACGAGGCTGTTGGCGGCGGCGTAGCTGTCCACCGCGAGCACGCTGTCGACGGGGCACTCGAGATACAAGGCGACACGGTCGGCGTGACGCCGTGCCGAGGGGTCGGCGAGCAGCACGATCGGGACCGACAGGGTGGTGGCAGCATCGAGAATCCGGCCGAAACCGCTGGGGCGCCGGCGGAAGCCGACGAGAACGACCGCATCGTTCGCCGTCAGTCCCGCAAGCTCCTCACCGATCGACTGGCCCGGTGCTGGCGCGAGACGCACGTCGGTCAGCCCGAGCACCAACTGCTGCCGGAGATGCAGGGCGAGCGGGTAGGAGTTGCGGAGACCGATGACCACGACGCGGCGGGCGCGGGCGATGAGGCCGGCCGCTTCCGTCAGGCGTCCGTCGGAGACGGTGGCGAGCATCGCGCGGAGGTTCGACTGCTCCTGGGCGAGGTGTGCGTCGACCGCCGACGAGCGCTGCGGGTCGAGAGTGATACCGCCGAGCGGCACACCCTGGCTGCGGAGAGCCCTGGCGTGGTCGCGAACCTCCTGGGCGTCCGCGAACCCGAGGCTCCGGAAGAGACGGCTGACCGTGGCCTTCGAGACTCCGCTCAACCGGGCGAGTTCGCTGGCGTTGTAGAGGGCGAGATCGTCGAGATGGTCGAGGATGACGTCGGCCGCCCGTTGCTCCTGCGGGGAGAGTTCGGCGTAGTTCTCGTCGATGCGCTGGCCGATGGGCGCGGCGGCGGCCGGGCTGGCGGGGGCGGCCGGGGTGGCGGGGGTGGCCGTGGCGGTCGACTGCGGCATCACGCCTCCGTGCCCGGCGTGGCCGGGGCGGAGGTTGCCGCGACGGGGGCCGACGGGGCAGCGGGCCCGTCAGCCAGCTCGGGTGTGGCCGCGACGAGGGCGAGCACGGCGGCCTCGAACGCGTCGGTCGCCGCCGCGACATCCGCCGCCAGCACGTGCTCGTCGGGGTGGTGGCTCACGCCGCCGCGGCACCGGATGAACAGCATGGCGATGTCGGTGACGTCGGCGACGGCCATCCCGTCGTGGCCGGCCCGGCTGAGGAGGAGCATCGGCTCGATGTTCCCGGTGCTGGCGATTCCGGCCGCGATGGCGTCCCGCAGCCGCGGACTGCACGCGACAGCGGGTGCATTGTGCGTCTGCCGCGTCTCAACGGTGAGGCCGCGAGACTCGCAGATCGAGGTCATGTCGGTGCTGATCTGCTGCCAGACCCGGTCCCGGTCGGCGTCGGACTCGGCCCGCAGATCCAGGCTCAGCTCGACCCGCCCGGGGATGACGTTGACCGCGTTCGGAAAGACGTCGAGGTGTCCGACGGTGGCGATGAGCCCTGCATCCCGCGCCGTGCGTTCGATGAGCATGACGATCTCCGCCGCTCCGGCGAGCGCATCGTGCCGGCGGTCGAACGGTGTGCCGGAGTGACCGGCGTGGCCGTTCACGGTGATGGCGAAGCGGCGGGCACCGGCGATCGAGGAGACGATGCCGAGAGCATGGCCGGCCTCCTCGAGGTAGGGGCCCTGCTCGATGTGCGCCTCGAGGTAGCCGACGAGCTCGCGCGGCTGACGGGCCGCCGCTCCGAGGAGGGACGGGTCGAGCCCGAAGGCCGTGTAGGCATCGCGGAGGGTGACTCCGTGTTCGTCGACCAGGTCGAGCCAGGCGGGATCGCTGGTTCCGGCGAGCGCTCGACTTCCGAGGAGGGCGCGGCCGAACCGGGTTCCCTCCTCGTCTCCGAACGCCACGACTTCGAGTGCGAACGGGAGGTCGATGCCGCTGGCATGGATGCGGTCCACCGCCGCGATGGCGATGAGCACGCCGAGGATTCCGTCGTACCGTCCGGCGGAGGGAACCGTGTCGAGGTGGGAGCCGAGCAGCAGCGCCGGCAGGCCCGGAGTGCGTCCTTCGAGGCGACCGCACTGGTTGCCCGCGGCATCCTGCCACGTGCGCATGCCGGCTTCGATCATCCACTCTGCGGCGAGCGCGTTGACGGCGCGGTGCTCCTCGGTGAGGTAGACGCGGCTGATCAGGCCGCCCGGCAGGGTGCTGTAGGTGGCGAGCTCGTCGCAGCGCGCGAGGAGGGAGAGCGCGCCGGTGCGGTCGAGGGTCGCGGGACCGCCGCCGGAGGATGCTGTCACAGGCCGGCCCGCTCGAGGTCGGCCAGCTCCGCCTCGCGCACGTCGGCGCCCGCAGCCTCACCGGCATTCGCGCCCGCAGCCTCGTCGGCGTAGAAGTCGTAGGCTGCGCCCACTCCGCCACCGGCCGTCACGGATGCGCCCGCCCGCCGCAGCACCTGTTCGAACGCGGCGAGGGTGGTGAGCACCGTGTCTTTCCGCGCGTTGTACCCCATGGTTCCGATGCGCCAGACCTTCCCATGCAGCGGGCCGAAGGAGGTGCCGATCTCGATGCCGAAGTCGTCGAGCAGCTCGCCGCGCACCGCGTCTCCGGAGACCGCGTCCGGGATGTACACCGCCGTCACGTTGTTCATCTTGTGCGACACGTCGCCGAAGATCTCGAGCCCGAGGCCCCTGAGGCCTTCGAGCATGGCTCCCCCGTGCATCCGGTGACGTTCCACCGCGTTGTCGATGCCCTCGTCGACGAGCAGGCGGGCGCATTCCCGCGACCCGTAGAGCATCGAGGTGGCCTCGGTGTGGTGGTTCAGCCGCTTGGAACCCCAGTAGTCGAAGATCATGGCCAGATCGAAGTAGTTCGAGCGGATGGGTGTCGCGCGTACCTCGTCACCGTCCGAACGGATGCCCGCCTCGATGCTCTTGCGTGCATTGATGAGCTCGACGGCGCGGGGCGAGAACGTCGCCGGGGCCGATCCGCTGGGCCCGGCGAGGCACTTCTGGAGGCCCGCAGTGACCGCGTCGAGACCCCAGGCATCGGTCTCGAAGGTGTTGCCGGCGAGGGAGGCCGTGACATCCGTGTAGAAGATGACACCGTGTTCGCGGCAGATCGCGCCGAGTTCGTCGAGGGGCTGGGCCATGGTGGTCGAGGTGTCGCCGTGCACGACGGCGAGGATCTTCGGTTCCGTCTCGATGACGGCCTGCTCGATCTGCTCGGGCGTGAACACGGTGCCCCACTCGGCCTCCCGCACGTGCACCTCGGCACCCGAGCGCTCCGCGATCTCGCGGAGGAGATGACCGAACCGCCCGAAGACCGGCACCAGCACGCGGTCACCCGGCTCGATCATGCTGACGAGAGCGGCTTCGATGCCGGCGCGGGACGTGCCGTCGATGAGGAGCGTCTGCTCGTTCGCGGTGCGGAAGACCTCGCGGTAGAGCCCCATCGTCTCGGTCATGTACGCGGTCATCGCCGGGTCGTACTGGCCGAGGAGCTGGGCGGACATCGCGCGGAGCACCCGCGGGTCGGCGTTGATCGGGCCCGGGCCCATCAGGAGGCGCGACGGGGGGTTGATGGGCTGGCTGGTGATGGTGTGCTCCTTGCGCGCTACGGATGTCTCTGAGTCAAGTGTTTCAGATCACCAGTATATGCAACAAGTGTTTCAGGCATGTTGCGGGAGCGGGCGGCGGCTCAGCGAGGAGGCACACCCGCGAAGTCGGCGACCCGGATGCGGGCGTGCACGCCCTTCACGATGTCGACGACCTGGGAGATGTTGAAGTCGGTGGCCGCACTGAGGTAGGCGTAGGCGAGGTGCGGCTCCATCCCGTAGCGGGCCCCGAGCAGTGAGATGGCCGCCCGCACGCAGTGCTGAACCGCCTCGTCGAGATCGAGGCTCATGCCGGTGGGCACGAGGAACTCCCGGGTCTCGGCGAGCGGACCGACCAGAGCGCCGAACTGCCGCAGGGCATCCGCCTGGCTGAGCAGTTCGAAACGCACGGTGACGCGGAGCGAAGCCTCCATCGCGGTGAGCGCGACCTCGCCGTCGCCCTGCGCGAAGTGCGGGTCACCCACGTAGGCCAGGGCACCTGCCACCTGAACCGGCAGGTAGAGCGAGTTGCCCGCGGTCAGCAGATTGATGTCGATGTTGCCGCCGTGGGCGCCGGGCGGCACGGAGTGCGGGCGGGTGTCGCCCGAGACGGCAACGCCCATGATGCCGAGGAACGGGGCCAGCGGGAAGCGCACGACGTTCGGGCCTCCCGGGGTGACAGGCAGAACGCCGACCCGGCGGCCATCCGGATCTTCGTCGACCGACGAGAACACGCTCACGGTTCCGAGGCTCGCCGGGTACTCACCGGGCAGGGCGCCCTTGCTGTGCCGGTTCGAGATGACGCCGTACGGAACCCGGGGCAGCGCCTCGACGAGCGTCATCTTCAGCAGGTCACCGGGCTTCGCCCCGCGCACCCGGATGGGGCCGGTGACGACGTGCGGGCCGTCGGCCGCCCGGTCGCGCGGATAGTCCGACGCGGCGATGGCGATCGCGTCGTCGAGGACGTGGTGCCGGTCGACCCCGTGGCCGGCGAAGTAGCGCAGTGGGTCACGGCCCTGGTCTTCGAGGATGCCCTCGTGGCTGAGCGTGTCGATCGTGACCTCGTCGCCCGACTCGACCTCGAGCACGGCCTCGTCGGAGGCACACGGCAGACGACCCCAGAGCACATTCCGGCCCGTGGCAGGCAGATAGTGTTGGGAGCGAATCGCGCCGGCGCCCGGCTGGAGCGGGTCAAAGTGCATCTTCTACTGCCTTTCGTCAACCCTTCGAGGTTACTGCCCGAGCAGTGCCGTGCAGACAAGGAACTCCTGTGCTCAAACGCCTCAGCCGCAACATCCCGAACCTGCACCTCGCTCTCATGCTCGCCCTGACCTTCTCGACCGGGGTCGTGGATGCCGTCGGCTACCTGGGCCTCGACCGTGTCTTCACGGGCAACATGACGGGAAACGTCGTCATCCTCGGCATGGCGCTGGCCGGCGCGGACGGGCTGCCCGTGATCGGGCCGGTGATCGCCCTGCTGAGCTTCATGCTCGGCGCCGTGATCGCCGGGCGGGTACTGCGACCGATCAAGGAAGGCTGGACGCATCGGAGCACCACGCTCCTGACGGTGGTGGCCGTCATCATGGTCGGGCTCGCGATCGCGCTGCTGGTCTACGGCGGCACTCCCCCGCAGCCGCAGGAGTACATCGTGACGACGTTCCTCGCGATCGCGATGGGCATCCAGGCCGGTACGGCGCGGCACATCGGCGTGAAGGACGTGACGACGGTGGTCGTGACCTCCACCATCACCGGGTTCGCTGCGGACTCGCGGCTGGCTGGTGGGAAAGGTCAACCGTGGTTCCGGCGGGCGGCGGCGATCATCCTCATCGCCGCCGGCGCGGGGGTCGGCGCGCTGCTGCTCCGCCTCGGGCTCGGCTGGGGCGTGTCGCTCTCGGCGCTCATCACGGTGATCGTCGCCGTGCTCGGCCACATCGGCGCAAAGCACTCGCGCGTTCCCGACGCCACCGCCGTGAAGACCACGAACTAGGCGCTTGACACAGCCTTCAGTGACTTCGAGGCAGATGCTACAGTGAGCTATGTTCACTTATTCGTCTGCGCTACGCCCTCTTGCTCGCGGCGCCTCGCTGGTTGCGGTCCTGGCGCTTCTGGGAGCTGCATCGAGCGCTGCTGCCGCAACAGTCTCGTTCCGTTCGGCACCGCCCCTCTCTCTGGGCGGCACACCAGGCTCGCTGGTCATCGATGAAACGAGCAACACCGTCTATCTCCGAAATTCGTCGCTCGGAACCTTCAGCGCGATCGACGGCGAGAAACGTGTTGTGTCTGGCCAGGTCGGGGTCGACAACGCGGCATCTGGTGTGGCCATCGATCCGAGCCGAGGCCTTGCCGTCGTCACGACGCGGAGTGGCCTGGTCGACTTCGTCGACATCGGAACGATGACCCTCTCAGGAACCCCGCTGATGCTCGGGGAGGAGCCCGCTGGCGTCGTCATAGACGCTGCGGCAGGTGTCGCATTTGTTGCGACGGCCAAGAACAACGCTGTATCTGTGATCGACCTCGACACACGGACGGTGTTGGGCACCCCCATCACCGTGGGAGTGAACCCCGGGCCCATGGCGCTCGACTCCCGGGCCGGAGTCGTGCTCGTTGCGAATCGCGGCGACGCAACTGTCAGTGCTATCGACACCGGGTCCAGAAAAGTTGTCGGAAAACCCGCAACCGTGGGTGCCCAACCACTCGGTATCGCCATCGACTCCGCACGCGGCCTGGCGTACGTGACAAGCAACGCCGCTGGATCTGTGACGGTCATCCGGGTCGGAGACGTCGCACCCCTCGCCACCTTCTCGAACGTCGGATCGAACCCGCTCGGTATTGCCATCGATCCGGACACGGGCCGCATCTTCGTCGGGTCATACCTCGATTCGACCGTGACGGTCATCGATCCTGACACGAGGAAGCCTGTAGATGTGATCAAGACGGGCCTTCAGCCCATCTCTGTCGCATTCGACTCCCGCCACCACGTTCTCTACACCACCAATGAAAATGGTGGAACGCTCAGCGTGATCGATGAGATGCTCAGCCCGTCACTGGTCGATGCCGCACTCCCGGGGTGCTCCACCGGCGAGAGATACAGCTTTCAGCTTGCGGCATCGGGGTACCCGCATCCGCAGTTCAGACTCGGTTCGGGCGAATTGCCCGCCGGCCTGACTCTCTCCCCGGGTGGGCTGATAGAAGGCCCGTGCGGCAAGGCCGGGGCGAGTGCATTCACGATCGTCGCCGGGAACGGCGCCTCGCCCGATGCGACAGCGGAATTTCAGATTCTGGTCACGGGCTCCTTCACGACGACTGCCCCGAGCCCAACTGAGGGGACAAAAAGCGTTCTCCCTCCCTCCGCCAACGGCGGCGAACTCGCCCACACCGGAGGCCACGAGCTGGCACTGAGTCTCGTCGGGATCTTTTTGGGCTGTTTCGGCCTTCTGTGCGTAGTCCTGCGCAGGGCGAAGTCGTTCGGCAAGTGACCCCGCATACCCTCATTGGGTGGCACGAGGGCGGCGGAGCTTCTGGCAGTGCGGGCAGAAGTGCGAGGAACGGTTCATGAAGGCGGCGCGCACGATGAGGTGGCCGCAACGCGGGCAGGGCTTTCCCTGCTGGCCGTAGGCGTTCAGGCTGTGCGAGAAGTAGCCGGAGGCTCCGTTCACGTTGACATACTGGGCGTCGAAACTGGTGCCGCCCTCGGCGAGGGCTTTCGTCAGCACCAGCCGCACCTCGGCGAGGAGTCGCCGGGCGACGCGGGGGCCGAGCGACGAGGTCGGCTGCTCGAAGTGCAGTTTCGCCGCCCAGAGCGCTTCGTCGGCGTAGATGTTGCCGATGCCGCTGACGAGGGTCTGGTCGAGGAGCGCCCGTTTGATCCCGGTGTTCTTCCGATTGAGGGCCGCGAAGAACGTGGTCTCGTGGAACGCCGGGTCGAGGGGGTCGCGCGCGATGTGCGCGACCTGGCTGGGGATGAGCGCCGCCCACGCCGGGTCGAGTGACGTGGCTCCCGCGAAGCCGGCAGGGCGGGCATCCGGAGTCGGAACGAGTTCATCGACGGCCATGGACCCGAAGATGCGCTGGTCGACGAAGTTCACCCAGAACTCGCCGAGAGTCGGATGCTCGATACTGAGCCGGATGCGGAGCAGTCCGTCTTCGACCGCCCCGGGCGCCCGCAGCAGCACCTGCCCGCTCATGCCGAGGTGGGTGACGAGGGCGCGGCCGGACGAGAGGGGGAACCACAGGAACTTTCCGCGGCGCACGGCGGCGAGCATCCGGTGCCCGGCGAGGAGGTCGGCGAACGGTCCGGCGAGCACGCTGTGCCGCTTCAGGGAACGCACGTCGAAGATCTCGACGCCGGTGATGAGCGACCCCGTCACGGCGGGTTCGAGGCCCGCGCGCACGACCTCGACTTCGGGAAGTTCGGGCACTAGGCGGTGGCCGGGCTGCCGGGCAGAGGCGCGCCGACGGCCTCGGCGCTCGGCGCCAGCAGCAGGTGCGCGCGCCGGGCGGCAATCGACTCGGCCTGCTTCTTGCTCGACCCCTCGCCCGTGGCGCTGACGAGAGTGCCCACGGTCACGGTCGCGATGAAGGTCTTGCGGTGGTCGGGGCCGCTCTCGGCGATCTCGTAGACCGGGGCGTCGTCGCCGAGGGTGGCCGCGAGCTCCTGCAGGCTCGTTTTGGGGTCCATCGATTCGCCGAAGGTGTCGGGATTCGCGATCAGCGGTTCGACGAGACGCAACACGAGCGCGGTGGCGACGTCGCCGCCGAGCCCGAGGTAGGTGGCACCGATCAGGGCTTCGACGGTGTCGGCGAGGATCGAGGCCTTGGCCCGGCCGCCGGTGAGGTCTTCACCCCGGCCGAGCAGGATGAACGCACCGAGCCCGATCGTCCTGCCGACGCCCGCAAGAGCGACGGTGCTCACCAGGCTGGCGCGGCGTTTCGCGAGTTCGCCTTCGCCGAGCTCCGGGTACCGGGTGTAGAGCATCACGGTCACGGCCTGGCCGAGGATCGAGTCGCCGAGGAACTCGAGGCGCTCGTTCGTGGGCACGCCGCCGTTCTCATAGGACCAGGAACGGTGGGTCAGCGCGAGGTTCAGCAGGTCATCCGGAATGGCGATCCCAAGGGTCGACAAAAGGTGCGCCCGGTCGGGCTGTGCAGTCGTCTTGCTCACTGCATCACTCCGATCGAACGCACCCCGTCAGACATCGCCGAAACCCCGGCGGCAGATTCATCTGCGTCGCCCAGCGGGCGCACCAGAGAAAATGCTAAACGTCAGCGACCTTGCGGCCCTTGTACTCCAGGAACAGCGCGGTGCCGGCGGAGTCTTCGACAACCTTCGCGCGGTGCGGGAGGCTGTAGGTGGTCTTGCCGTTCTCGATGGTCTTCACCAGGGTCGGCGCGGTGGCCTTCCACTGTGCGCGGCGCATGCGGGTGGACGCCCGCGACATCTTCCTCTTGGGTACAGCCATGAGCTAACTCTTTTCTCTCTCGGTGGGGCTCGCAGACGGAGTCACACCGTCGGTTGCCGTGTCTGTGGAGGCTTCTGTGATCTTCGGTTCTGAATCAGGTGCAGCGTGCGCACCCGAGCCGGTCTGGCCGAGCAGCCCGGTCAGCGCCGACCAGCGGGAATCGAACTCTTCCTGCGGGACACGCTCGGGCAGGTCGTCCAGCCGCTCACCCGTGACCGGGTCGAGTCCTGGGCAATCTGGCCGACAAACCGGCTGAAACGGGAGTGCGAGAACAACCGCATCCCTGATCAGTGGTTCGAGGTCGATGTGGTCGGCCTGAACCTGATAATCAAAAGCTTCGTCAAGAGAATACGCGAAAAGCTCCGCAAACTCGACTCGAACCGGCAATTCGATGTCCCGGAGGCAGCGACCGCACACTCCCACAGCCTCGGTGTCGACCCTGATGGTCGCCAGAATGCCGTCGTGGAGGCTCTCGAGCCGGGCGTCGATCTCGAGCGTCTCACCGGCCTGTACGGCGACGAGGCCCTCACCCATCTTCTCCGGTACAACGATGTCGAGCTCGCGTTCGCGGAGCTCGCCGGGCACGTGCATCAGGTCCCAGACATTGACCGTGAACGGGGTCTTGTTGAATTTGCTCACTGAGAGAGTTTACCCGGTGGTGGGAGCTGCCGGGCGGGGTTCGCCTCACGGATCGCATCGGCTTCGGTGCGGAGGTGCTCTGCGACGGTGCGGACGGCGAGGCGCTCGGCCCGGTCGGGGCGCATGAGGGCGTAGATGTGCCGCTCGGCGCGCATGCCGGAGAGGGGCTTCAGCGCGATGCGGTGCATGGTGTCGGAGGTCAGCGCGGTGTAGCGCGGCAGGATGGCGATGCCGAGGCCCGCCGACACCAGGGACTCCGTGACGCGGGTGTCGGCGAAACGCTGCACGATGTTGACCGGGGCACCGGCCGCAGCCGAGATGTCGTACAGGGTGCGCTCGAAGGGGTACCCCCACGGCACCCCGATCCACTGCTCGCCGATCAGGTCGGCGGGGCTGACGCTGACTTCACCGGCGAGCGGATGCCCGGGGGGAAGTGCCACGTCGAGGGGTTCCGTCATCAGGTGCACGACGCTGAGGCCACGCCCGTACCAGAGCGAGGGCGGGCGGGTCGGCGCGTGGGCGACCACGATGTCGAAGTCGTTGGTCAGGTCGGGAAAGCCTTCGGAGACGGGATCGCGGTCGCTGGCGTGCAGCGTCAGGCCGGACTGCGCCGCGAGCCGGTGCAGCACTCCGGGCAGGAGCATCTGTCCACCGGTCGGGAAGGTCGCGAGCGACACCTCACCGGTCGGGTCGTGGCGGAACTCGTCCCAGAGCGCGTCGGCACGCTCGAGGGCGATGGCGACATCCGTGGCGCTCCGGGCGAGGGCGCGGCCGGCATCGGTGAGAACGATTCCGCGGCCGGCCTTCTCGGTGAGGGGAAGGCCGGCCTCGCGTTCGAGCACCCGCAGCTGCTGCGAGACGGCCGAGGGGGTGCGGTGGGTCGCCCGGGCGACCTCGGTGATGCTGCCCCGCTCCGCGAGCTCGCGGAGCAGTTCGAGCCGGCGTACGTCCATGAAGCAACGCTACCGGGTCGGGCCCGGATGTGGTGGCAGGGCTGTCAGGCGAGCACCGCTGTCAGGCGAGCACTGCTGTCAGGCGAGCACCGCTGTCAGGCGAGCACCGCTGTCAGGCGAGCACCGAGATCGACGCGAAGGCCTCGTCGTAGATGGCGAGCGCCTGGGCGACCTCCGCGTCGGTCACCACGCAGGGCGGCACCACGTGCAGCCTGTTGTCGGCGAAGATCGGCAGGAGCCCGAGCGAGAGCAGCTTGGCCTTGAGCGCGCCGATCGTCGCCTGCGGGAGAGGTTCCCGTGTGGCAGGGTCGGCGACCAGGTCGAGCGCCCAGAAGACCCCGATCCCCCGCACCTCGCCGATGACATCGTGCTTCTCGGCCAGCGCGCGGAGCCCGGGGCCGAGCACGTCGCGGCCGATGCGTTCGGCGTTCGCGACGATCCCCTCGTCGGCCATCGCGTCGAGCGCGCCGACGATGGAGGCCATGGCCAGTGGATGCCCGGAGTAGGTCAGCCCGCCGGGGAACACGGTGTCCTCGAACGCCTCAGCGATGTACGGCGGGATGATGACTCCGCCCACCGGCACGTAACCCGAGTTGACCCCCTTCGCGAAGGTGATGAGGTCGGGAACGACCGTCTCACCCTCGACGTCGCCGAGCGCCTGGAAGGCGAACCAGCCGCCCGCCCGCCCGAACCCGCACATCACCTCGTCGAAGATCAGGATGATGCCGTACCTGTCGCAGAGCGCGCGGACGCCCGCGAGGTAGCCGGGCGGCGGCACGAGGATGCCCGCGGTGCCCGGAATCGTCTCGAGCACGATGGCGGCGATACCCGAAGCGCCTTCGGAGACGATCACCCGTTCGAGGTGGTGGAGGGCCCTTACCGACTCCTCCTCGGGGCTCGACGACCAGAATTCCGAGCGGTACGCGTAGGGACCGAAGAAGTGGGCGTGGCCGCGGGCGTACTCGTTGGGCATCCGCCGCCAGTCACCCGTCGCGACGACCGCGGCTCCGGTGTTGCCGTGGTAGCTGCGGTAGGTCGAGAGGATCTTGTCGCGGCCGGTGTAGAGCCGGGCCATGCGGAAGGCGTTCTCGTTGGCATCCGCACCGCCGTTGGTGAAGAACACCTTGCTGAAGCCGTGGCCGGCCCGTTCGAGGATGCGCTGGGCGGCTCTGCCCCGCGCGAGATTCGCGGCCGCCGGTGCGATGGTGGTGAGCACCTCGGTCTGCGCCCGGATCGCCGCGGTCACGGCCGGGTGCTGGTGCCCGATGTTCACGTTGATGAGCTGGCTCGAGAAGTCGAGGTAGCGGTTGCCGTCGAAGTCCCAGACGGTGCTGCCGAGTCCGCCGGCGATGACCATCGGCTTCAGGGCGCCCTGCGCCGACCAGGAGTGGAAGACGTGCGCGCGGTCGAGTTCGTAGGCGAGCGTGCCGTCTTCGGGGTTGAGATCCATGAGTGGTGCCTTCTTCGTGTCGGGTGGTGGGCCGGGCATCCGGTGCTCGCCGCTAATGACGGCGACGACGGATGCCCGGCCCAGGTAGATCGGGTTCTACTTGCCGCCCTCGGTGAGGGTGACGGTGAGGGGCTTGTAGGAGGTTCCGGTGACGTCGACTCCTTCGGCCTTCAGCGCATCGAGCGCCTTCTGCACGTAGGTGTTGGTGTAGGCGTCGGAGTCGGGCTCCTTGGTGATGACGGTCGTCCCTTCGAGATTCTTGGCCGTCATGGCCACATTGACGGTCTGCTTCCACGATGCTTCGTCGACGATGCCGACGCCGGCAGCAGACGGCCAGATGAGCTTGTTGATCTCATTGGTCTGCCAGAGCTGGTGGCTTGCGCCGAGCTGCGAGCCCTTGGCCACGACGATGGCGGATGCCTTCTCGGGGTTGTCACGGGCATAGATCCAGCCTTTCAGGGCCGCCGTGAGGAACTTCACGGTCTGGTCCTGGTACGCCTGGTCGCTGTTCAGCTTCTCGGTGTTCGCCCAGATCGCGTCCTGGAGCATCGCGGTGCCCTCGGTGTTCCAGTCGATCACGTTGAGGTCGCTCGGCTGGTACAGCTTGCCGGTCGCCGGGTTCATGGTCTCGAGGATCTGCGCGTACTCGTTGTAGGTCTCGGCCTGCGCCGCGTCGATCGACCCGTCGAGGAGACCCGACTCGTCGAACGCCTGCTGCACGAGCTTCACGTCTGTGGCGGGGTCGAGGCCCGCCTTCGTGATGCCGGCGAACATCTCGAACTCGTTGCCGTAGCCCCAGTTGCCGACGGTCTTGCCCTTGAGGTCGGCGGCCGTCGTGATGTTCTTGTCGGCCATCGACACCTGCAGGGTGCCGGACTTCTGCAGGATCTGGGCGACATCCGTGATGCCCGCGCCCTGCTCCCGTGAGGCGAGGGCCTTGGGAACCCAGGCGACCGCGTAGTCCACCGCGCCGTCGGCGAGCTGGGTCTGCGGAACGATGTCGGTTCCGCCCTCGACGATGGTGACGTCGAGGCCCTCGTCGGCGAAGTACCCCTGGTCGAGCGCTGCGTAGTAACCGGCGAACTGCGCCTGCGTGAACCACTGCAGTTGCAGCTTCACGGGGGTCAGGGCGCCCCCGCTCGAGGTGGCGGTGTCGCCGGTGCTCGAGGAGCTCGAACATCCGCTCAGGATGAGGGCTGCCGACGCGGCGATGGCCGCCGCGCCGAGGGTGATGCGTCTGCTGTGCTTCATCTTTCCTCCGTTGATCTGTGTGCTGGACAGGTTGTGCTGGTGCGGTGGTGCTGGTGAAGGTCGTGCGGTGTGAAGGGTCGTGCGGGTGGAACGTTCTCAGGCCCGGCGGCGGCTCGCGAGCCGCTCGAGCAGCAGGGTGACGCCGTAGAAGACGAGCCCCAGGATGATCGCCCCGAACACGTACGCCCACGCCCGGGGGTAGGCGCTGTTCGCGGCGGCGGAGGTGATGCGGGAGCCGAGACCGTTCTGCAGGCCGCCGAAGTACTCGGCGACGATCGCGGAGATCACCCCGAGAGGCGCCGCGATACGGAGGCCGGTGAAGATGAAGGGCACGGCGCCCGGCAGGGTGACGGTGCGCGTGAGCTGCCAGTTCGAGGCGGCGTACGCGCGCATCAGGTCGCGGTGCACCGGCCTGACCTGGCGGAGGCCGCGCAGGGTGTTGATGAAGATCGGCGCGAAGACGACGATCAGCACGACAATGCGCCGCGGGGTGTCGGAGGTCGATCCGAACATCGTGTTCAGGATGGGCGCGAGGGCGACGATGGGCACGACGGCCACGGCCGCGACGATCGGCACGATCATCCGGTCGAAGATCGTGACCCGGGAGGCGAGAAGGGCCAGCACGACGGCGAGGATGGCGCCGAGCACCAATCCGATCAGGGCGTTCAGGCCGGTCGCGAGGAGCGAGGACCAGAGCAGCGGGAAGACGATGAAGATCTGGCCGGCGATGTCGGTCGGGCTCGGCAGCAGGTAGGGCTTGATGTCGAAGGCGACCACGGCGAGCTGCCAGAGGAGGAGGAAGACCACGCCCAGCACGACCGGGGGAAGCACCGAACGCGCCACCGAGCGGCGGGCCGCCCCTCGACCGGGGTTCGCACCGCCACCGGAGTTCGCAGCGGCGGCGGACGGAGCGGTCGCAATGGCGGCAGCGGCGACGGTGTCCGTCATCGGATGTCCGCCCCGAGAGGAGCGACGGGCGAGCCGTGGAGCGCCTCGCGCACGGCGGTCACGCCGGCGAAGAACGCCGGGTTCTCACGCAGGGAGTCGCTTCGCGAGGTACCCGGACCGAGATCCACCGACACGATGTCGACGATGCGACCCGGGCGGGGCGACATCACGACGACCCGGTCGGAGAGGAAGACGGCCTCGGGGATCGAGTGCGTCACGAAGACGACGGCCGCGCCCGTCTCGGAGCAGATGCGCACGAGCTCCTGCTGCATGCGCTCGCGGGTCATCTCGTCGAGGGCGCCGAACGGTTCGTCCATCAGCAGCAGTTTCGGCCGTTCGGCGAGCGAACGCGCGATGGCCACACGCTGCTGCATGCCGCCCGAGAGCTGGTCGGGGAAACGGCTCCGGAAGTCGGTGAGCCCGACGAGTTCGATCAGTTCCTCTGCCCGCGCCGCGCGTTCGGCCTTGCCCACGCCGTGCAGCTCGAGAGGCAGTTCGATGTTCGCCTGCACGGATCGCCACGGCAGAAGTCCCGCGCTCTGGAAGGCGATGCCGTATTCCTGGTCGAGCCGGGCCTGCCGCGCCGATTTGCCGAAGACGAGGATCTCGCCGCTCGTGGCGGAGTCGAGGTCGGCGATCAGGCGGAGGAGGGTGCTCTTGCCGCAGCCCGAGGGACCGATCAGCGACACGAACTCCCCCGGCTCGACGGTGAGGTCGATGCCGGTGAGCGCCTGCACTTCGGCGCCCTTCGCCACGGTGAAGATCTTGCCGGCCTGGCGCACAGAGATGGCCGGCAGAGCGGCGGCGTCCGGGGTGGTCGTGGTGGTGTGGGCAGTGTCGGTCATGAGGCCGCCTCCTGTCGGTTGAAACGCTTGAGGGTGAGGCCGATCAGCGCGACGATGCCCGCCGAGACGAGCCCGAGCACGACCGCACCGGCGATCGGTGCGTACGCCTTGGCCGGATCGGAGGTTCCGGACTGCGCGAACTCGATGATCATGCGCCCGATGCCGCCCTTGTAGCCGGTCGAGACCTCGGCCACCACCGTTCCCACGATGGCACTCGCGGCCCCCAGCCGGAGGGCCGGCAGGAGGTAGGGCACGCTTGCGGGCAGACGGAGCTTCAGGAGCGTGCGAAACCAGCCCGCGTTGTAGGTGCGCATCAGCTCGACGTGGATCGTGTCGGGCGACTGCAGCCCGCGGAGCGCGCCGACGGCCACCGGGAAGAACGCCAGGTATGAGGCGATGACGGCCACAGACATCCACCGGTCCCAGGAGAAGGCGCCGATCTGGATCTTGCCGCCCCAGGCCACGATCACCGGGGCCAGGGCGATGAGCGGGACGGTCTGGCTGAGGATGAGCCAGGGCAGCACGGCCCGCTCAGCGACCTGCAGGCGCTGCATGAGCAGGGCGATCAGGAAGCCGACGACGGATCCGATGGCCCAGCCGACCGCTGCGACGCCGAGGCTGGTCAGAGCCGCGCCGATGACGGCCACCCAGACCGGCGGGGAGCCGGCGGCGGTGTTCACCGGCTCGATCGCCCGGGACAGCATGTCGACGAGGTGCGGCATCGAGCGGTCGTCGGTCTTCGGCAGGATGCTCGTGTCGAACAACACCACGCCGCCGGGCGGTCCCACCGCCTTGTAGCCCTCCCAGAGCAGCGCGAGCACGACGACTCCGAGCAGCCCCCAGAGCAGGGCGCTCCAGCGTCGGCGCGCCCGATCCGCTCCCGATGTCATCGTCATGCGGTCGCCGTGATGTGCTCTCGCATCGCTGGGATGACGGCCTCGCCGTAGACACGCAGGGTCTCCTCCTTGTTGTCGTGCTGGAGGTAGCCGGCGAACTGGTCGACGCCGAGCTCCTTGAGAGCCTTCAGCTTCTCGATGTGCTGGTCGGCCGTGCCGAGCAGGCAGAAGCGGTCGACGATCTCGTCGGGAACGAAGTTCGCGTGCTCGTTGCCGGCGAGGCCGTGCTGGTTGTAGTCGTAGCCCTGGCGGGACTCGATGTAGTCCGTCAGCGCCTTCGGCACGTTCGAGTCGGTGCCGTACTTCGACACGATGTCGGCCACATGGTTGCCCACCATGCCACCGAACCACCGGCACTGGTCGCGCATGTGCTCCCAGTCGTCGCCGATGTACATCGGGGCGGCCACGCAGAACTTGATCGACATCGGGTCGCGCCCTGCCTTCTCTGCCGCATCGCGGACGGTCTTGATCATCCATTCGGCGATGTCGACGTCGGCGAGCTGCAGGATGAAGCCGTCACCGACTTCGCCGGTGAGCTTGAGGGCGAGCGGGCCGTAGGCCGCAACCCACACCTCGAGTTCGGAACTGCGGCTCCACGGGAACTGCACGGTCGCCCCGTTGTACTCCACCGGGCGGCTGTTCGCGAGCTCACGGATCACGTGGATCGACTCCCGCAGGGTCTTCAGCGTGGTCGGTGCGCCGTTCGTCGTGCGCACCGCCGAGTCGCCACGGCCGATGCCGCAGATGGTGCGGTTGCCGTACATCTCGTTGAGGGTGGCGAAGATGGATGCCGTCACCGTCCAGTCGCGGGTCGCCGGGTTCGTCACCATCGGGCCGACCTTGATGCGGTGCGTCTCGTTGAGGATCTGGCTGTAGATGACGTACGGCTCCTGCCAGAGCAGGTGCGAGTCGAACGTCCACGCGTAGTCGAAGCCGTGCTGCTCGGCGAGCTTCGCGAGCGCGAGGGTGCGCGACGCCGGCGGGTGGGTCTGGAGTACTGCTCCGAATTCCATGTGGTGCTGCTTCCTGCAAGGGGTGGTCGGGTTCATACGCGACGCCGGGCGGGGACCGGCGTCGCCAGTGGTTCAGATCAGATATTGGCTCAGGCCGCGCTTGAAGTACTTGCCGTCACCCTTGGTGCCGAGGTAGGAGTTGTCGTCGACGATGACCTTGCCGCGGGAGATGACGGTGTCGACGTGCCCGTCGATCTCGTAGCCCTCCCAGGCCGAGTAGTCCATGTTCATGTGGTGCGAACGGCCCTCGCCGACGCCGATCGAGGTGTGCCCGTTCGGGTCGTAGATCACCACGTCGCCATCGGCCCCGGGCTGGATGACGCCCTTCTTGCCGTACATGCCGAACATGCGCGCGGGCGTGGTCGACGTGAGTTCGACCCAGCGCGGCAGGCTGATCTCGCCCATCACCACACCCTGGTAGATCAGGTCCATGCGGTGCTCGACCGAGCCGATGCCGTTCGGGATCTTCGAGAAGTCGCCGATCCCCATGTCTTTCTGACCCTTCATGCAGAAGGGACAGTGGTCGGTGGAGATGATCTGCAGGTCGTTCGTGCGGAGGCCCTGCCACATGTGGTGCTGGTGACCCTCCGCACGCGACCGGAGCGGCGTCGAGCACACCCACTTGGCGCCTTCGAAGTCGCCCCACTGCTCACTGGATGCCCCGAGCTGCTCCTCGAGCGACAGGTAGAGGTACTGCGGGCAGGTCTCTGCGAACACGTTCTGGCCGCGGTCGCGGGCGATGGCGATCTGCTCGACGGCCTGCTTGGCGCTGACATGGACGATGTAGAGCGGCGCACCCGTGAGGTTGGCGAGCATGATCGCGCGGTGGGTCGCCTCCTCCTCGGCCTGCCACGGGCGCGTGGTGCCGTGGAAGTACGGGGAGGTGTCACCCCGGGCGATGGACTGCTGCACGAGCAGGTCGATGACGCTGCCGTTCTCGGCGTGCATCATCATCAGCGCACCGTTCTCGCTCGCCCGCTGCATCGCCTTGACGATCTGCCCGTCGTCGGAGAGGAACACGCCCTTGTAGGCCATGAAGAGCTTGAAGGAGCTGACGCCTTCGTTCAGCAGCTCATCCATCGCCGTGAGCGACGAGTCCTGCACGTCGGAGAGGATCTGGTGGAAGCCGTAGTCGATGGCGCAGTTGCCCGCGGCCTTCTGGTGCCAGAGCTGGTACTGGTCGAGGATGTTCTCGCCCGCGTACTGCACCACGAAGTCGACGATCGAGGTCGTGCCGCCCCAGGCCGCTGCCCGGGTTCCCGTCTCGAAGGTGTCGCTCGCGAAGGTGCCGCCGAACGGCATCTCCATGTGCGTGTGCGCGTCGATGCCGCCCGGGATGACGTACTTCCCCCGCGCATCGATGACGCGGTCGACGTTGGCTGCGACATCGAAGCCGAGCAGGGCCGAGCCCGGGGCCAGCACGGCGGCGATCGTCTCGCCGTCGATCAGCACGTCAGCGCTGGCGACGCCCGTGGCGTTCACCACAGTGCCGTTGGTAATGAGTGTCTTCATCGATTCGCCTCTCTCGTTCTGGTCGACCTACGGCTTGGGGATCGAGGTGTACGACTCGGGCCTCCGGTCGCGGTAGAACTGCCAGTCGTCGCGCATCTCCCGCACCAGGTCGAGCTCGAGGTCGCGCACCAGGATCTCCTCAGAGGTACCGGATCCGCGATCCCCCACGAAGTTGCCACGCGGGTCGATCACCTGGCTGGTGCCGTAGAAGTCGACGGCGAGGTCGCCGTACTCGTTGTCTTCGCGGCCGACCCGGTTGGGCTGCAGCACGAAGTAGCCGTTCGCGACCGCTGCAGCAGGGCCCTCGACCTCCCAGAGCCGGTTCGACAGCCCGGGCTTCGTGGCGTTCGGGTTGAACACCATGTGCGCGCCGTTCAGGCCCAGCTCGCGCCAACCCTCGGGGAAGTGGCGGTCGTAGCAGATGTACAGGCCGATCTTGCCGACCGAGGTGTCGAAGACGGGGTAGCCCATGTTGCCGGGGCGGAAGTAGAACTTCTCGAAGAACCGGTCGACGTGCGGGATGTGGTGCTTCCGGTACTTGCCGAGGATCGTGCCGTCGGCTTCGACGATCACGGCGGTGTTGTAGTAGACGCCCGTGATGTCCTCTTCGTAGATCGGCAGGATGATCACGAGGTTCAGCTCTTTGGCGAGCGCGGCGAAGCGCTGCACGATGGGGCCGTCGGCCGGTTCGGCGTAGTGGTAGTACTTCTTGTCCTCGGTGATGCCGAAGTAGGGTCCGTAGAAGAGTTCCTGGAAGCAGATGACCTGGGCTCCCTCGGCCGCCGCGTCACGCGCGAACTGCTCGTGCTTCTGGATCATGGACTCTTTGTCGCCGGTCCAGGTGGTCTGCGTGATCGCTGCCCGTACAACCGCCATGGGTGATATTCCTTTCGAAGCCCGTTTTGTTATTATTCGAGCTGAACATTTCTCTTGTGTTTCAGACTGTGACGCAGGCGTAAAAATAAGTCAAGAGGTGTGGATGATCGACCAGATCGTCGGGGCTGTGGAGAACAGGACACCCGAAGCCATCGCCGCCGCCGTGTCCCGGCTGATCCGGTCGGGAAGCATCGCCTCGGGCGACCGGCTGCCCACCGTGAGGGACCTCGCCCGCGCCCTCGGCGTCAGTCCCGCGACCGTCTCGAACGCCTGGCAGGCGCTCGCCGGGGTCGGCCTCATCACCTCCCGCGGACGTGCGGGCAGCTTCGTGCTGAAGGCCGGCACGACCTGGATGCCGACCCACTTCGCCGAACTCGCTGGCACCCACGTCGAAGCCCGACTCGACCTGTCCTCGGGAACGCCCGATCCGGCGCTCCTCCCCTCGCTCGGCGCGGCCCTCGCCCGCGTGCCGGCCCGCGCGGATACGTCGAGCTACCTCACCCAGCGTGTTCTCCCCGAACTCGAACGCCAGCTCCGGGCATCCTGGCCCTACCGCGCGGAAAGCCTGACGATCCTCGACGGAGCACTCGACGCGATCTCCCGCTCGCTCGACGTCGTTGTGCGCTACGGCGACCGGGTGCTGGTCGAAGAACCGTCGTTCCCGCCGTTCTTCGACCTGCTCGAACAGTTCGGGGTCGAACGCGTGCCCGTGCAGATCGACGCGCATGGGATGAGACCGGATGCCCTGGCCGCCGCCCTCAGCACGAACCCGGCCGCGATCATCCTGCAGCCGCGCGCCCACAACCCGACCGGCGCGTCGATGACCGCGGAGCGCGCCGAGGAACTGGTGCGGGTGCTGAGGGCGCACTCGCACCTGACCGACCCGGTCATCATCGAGGACGACCACTCGGCGGAGATCAGCTCCGCCCCGGCCCTCAGTCTCGGCTCCTGGCTGCCGCACCGGGTGCTGCACATCCGGAGCTACGCGAAGTCGCACGGGCCGGACCTCCGCATCGGAGCGCTCGCCGGCCCAGCGGCGCTGGTCGACCGTATCGTGGCGCGCCGGATGCTCGGGCCGGGGTGGACCTCGCGGATGCTGCAGGTCATCCTGTTCGAACTGCTCACCGCGCCGGAATCGGTGGCGCAGGTGCGGCTGGCGCGGAACACCTACCGGGAACGCCAGCAGGCGCTGGCCGCGGCCCTCGATCGACATGGACTCGAGGTGGCGAGCGCCGACGGCATCAACCTCTGGTTGCCGGTACGGGACGAACGGTCGGCGATCGTGTCCCTCGCTGCGAGCGGGATCCGGGTTGCGGCGGGCACGTCCTTCCAGCCCGCGAACGAACCGGGACCGGCACAGCGCCCGTTCGTGCGGGTGACAGCGGGACTGGTGCAGAACGACGTGCACGAGGTCGCGGCGCTGCTGGCAGCAGCCGCGCTCGGTGAGGGGCCGGCCGGGGCGCTCCGGGCCTGAGCAGGGCGCCCGCCGGGGCTGGCAGGCCGTTCGCCGGGGCTGGCAGGGGTGTCGGGAGCCCTCCCTAGACTGGAACGCATGCGCTTCGGAATCGTCATCCTGCCCCAAGAGACCTGGGCCGAGGCCCGCCCGAAATGGCAGGCCGCCGAGCAGTTGGGCTTCGACCATGCGTGGACGTACGACCACCTCTCCTGGCGGTCGCTGGCGGACGAGCCGTGGGGCGCGACGGTGCCGACACTGACGGCCGCCGCCACGGCCACCACGACCATCCGGCTCGGCACCTTCGTCTCGTCGCCGAACTTCCGGCACCCCGTGCCGTTCGCGAAGGAGGTCGCCACGATCGACGACATCGCGGGCGGCCGGTTCCTGCTCGGCATCGGTTCGGGCGGCACCGGGTTCGACGCGTTCGTCCTCGGCCAGCAGCAGCTCACCCCGCGCCAGCGCCACGAACGGTTCGCCGAATTCGTCGAGCTGGCCGACCGTCTGCTGCGGTTCGAGCAGGCTCCGGATGTCGCGGCGGAGGCCGGGACATCCGGAATCAGCTTCGACGGCCGGTGGTACACCGCGCACGAGGCCCGGATGGTGGGTCGGCCCGCGCAGCAGCCGCGCGTTCCGTTCGTGCTCGCGGCCAACGGGCCGAAGGGTCTCGCGCTGGTCAGCCGGTTCGGGCAGGGCTGGGTCACGACCGGGGCAGACGGGGCTGTCGGCGAGGACTGGTGGGGCGCCGTCGAGACGCTGGTGCGCCGACTGGAGGATGCCGCGGCGGCAGACGGGCGGGACCCCGGCACGATCGACCGGTACCTGTCGCTCGACTCGGGCGGCCAGGCGTCACTTGCGAGCGTGGGGGCGTTCGAGGAGATGGTGGGGCGGGCATCCGGGCTCGGCTTCACCGACGTGATCACGCACTGGCCGAGGCGGTCGGGCATCTATGCCGCCTCGGAGGCGGTGCTGGAAGAGGTGGCAGCCCGGCTCGACGGGTGGCGCTGAGCGCCGACGGCACCCGATGCGGGTGGCGCTCAGGGCGGAGTGGCGTCGAACTCGCGGTCGAAGTGGGAAAATCAAGCGTGAAGATAACCGTGTTGGCTGGTGGCGTCGGTGGAGCGAAGTTCCTGCGGGGGCTGAGACAGCACCTGAGGGAGACCCTGCCCGACGGCCGGGGCGGCACGACGGCCGTCGTCACCGTGGTCGTCAACACCGGCGACGACCTCTGGCTCACCGGGCTCCGGGTCTGCCCCGACCTCGACTCCATCATGTACACGCTCGGCGGGGCGAACGACGAGGTGCGCGGCTGGGGGCGACTCGGTGAATCCGAGCGGGTCAGCGCCGAGCTGACCGCCTACGGAGTGGGCTGGCCCTGGTTCACTCTCGGCGACCTCGACCTCGGCACACACATCACCCGCTCGCACCTGCTCCGCCAGGGGCTGACGCTCAGCGAGGCGACCGCCGAGATCACGGCACGTTGGAACCTCGGCGTCACGCTGCTGCCGATGAGCGACCAACCGGTCGAGACGCATGTGGTGGTGGCCGACGACGGTGCGGCCGGGGCTGGCGGGTCCGACACCCGCACCGACACCCGCACCGGCACTCGCACCATGCACTTCGAGGAGTGGTGGGTGCACTACCGCGCCTCCCTCCCGGCACTGCGATTCGAACAGCACGGACTCGAATCCGCAACAGCGGCGCCGGGTGTCGTGCAGGCCATCCTCGACGCCGACGTCGTGCTGGTCGCCCCGTCGAACCCCGTGGTCTCGATCGGCACGATCCTGCCGGTGCCAGGCATCCTCGAGGCCCTGCAGACAACCGCGGCGCCCGTCGTCGGGGTGTCTCCGATCATCTCGGGCTCGCCGGTGCGGGGCATGGCGAAGGCCTGCCTCGACGCCATCGGGGTGCCGGTCGCCGCCGACGCGGTGGGGCTGCACTACGGCTCCCGGTCGGGCGCGGGCGGCGGCTTCCTCGACGCCTGGTTGATCGACGAGTCGGATGCCGCCCTGGCTTCCGGGATCGAGGCGGCGGGGATCCGGGTGAGTGTCGTACCGCTCTGGATGAGCACTGTCGAACTGGCGACGGCCCTCGCAGCCGACGCGCTGGCGGCGGCCCGGCCCGCCCTGGCGGTCTAGCGCCGCTCCGGCCCGGTTTCGCCGCTGCCGCCCCCGGAACTGTGGGCCCGGCCGTCATCGGAGCCCGCGCTCTGGCCGGGGCTCGAGCCCGCGTGCTGGCCACGTTTGGAGCCCGCACGCTGGCCATGTTCAGAGCCCGCTCGCTGGCCGTCTCCAAGGCCCGCACCCTGGCCGCTCGCGCGCGCGAACATCCGTTCGACGACCTCGACCGGCCGTTCGATGTGCCCGAAATGGCCGGCATCGTCGAGAACGCCACCCTCGAAATCGGGGATCGTCGCCGCGAGCCGTCCCTCGTCGTCGTCGGCCACGAAGACGTCGCTGCTTCCCGTGAGCGAACGCACCGGGCACCGGATGCCCGCCCAGCGCCGCACGTCGTACTCCCCCGCACGCGCCGACGCCAGCGCGAACGCCCGGGGCCGCGCCTCGGTGGCGAGCGCGGCATACACGCTCGGCCCGATCCGTGCCGGGTGCGCGAAGAGCGGTGCCATCGACAGCCGGAAGAACCGGGTCGGCCCGATCGCCGCCACGAACCGGGTGCCGGCCGAGCCGAGGCTAGCGAGCGTGCGCATCACCACGAGCATCCCGACAAAACCCGGCAGGCTGCGGAGCGACCGGAGCGGGTGGCGCACGGCGAGCGCGACACCGAACGTGGTCGGAGAGATGAGGACCACCCGCTTCGTGGCGGTCTTCTCCCGAGCGGCGAGTTCGAGGGCGACGAAGCCGCCGAGGGAGTGGCCCACGATCATCCACCCGTCGTAACCGAGGGCCCGGGCGACCTCGGCCACCGAGGATGCCACCGCCTCGATCGTGCGGTCTTCGGGGCGCCCGGCGAGGGCGGAGGCGCCCCAGCCGGCGAGGTCGGGGATGATGAGGTCGTCGAGGCGGTCGACCGTGCCGGTGGCGGCGACGAGGTCCGCGGCTGCGAGGAGCGGAGTGAACGTGCTCCACGAGCCTGCGGCGCCGTGCAGCAGGATGGTCGCCCACGCTCCGGCGCGGCCCGAACGGCGGCCGTGCCGCACGGTGATCGGACCGGCGACAGTGTCGATGACGGAGGTGACGAGCTCGAAAGCGGCCGGGTCTGCGGTGACGTCGAAGAACCCGTAGTCGCTCGCGGAGGGGGAAGACGCTACAGGTGTCACGTGGGGTGTTCGCAGCCATCGCCGATAAGGAAGGGATCTCACCGTTGCCTGAGTTTTTGTCAGCTACCGTAGACTGGAACCATGGCAACTGATGACGTGGTCTACCGGAGCCTCCTCGGCGGGCAGCAGGCCGAGATCTCCCTCGTCGACGCCGCGACCCGCACCTTTCGCCTGACGGTTGACGGAGTGCCGCAGTCGCAGGTCTGCCTGGCAGACCCGGCACTCGTGGACTTCGACTACGTGCGTCACATCGCGCGCCTCATCGACGCGCAGGCCGCGAAGGGTGTACCGCTGACCTGCGCGCACCTCGGAGGCGGCGCGCTGACTCTGCCGAGATATGTGGGCGCGACCCGGCCGGGATCCGTGCAGTATGTCGTGGAGTCGGAGGCCGAGCGCACCACCGACCTGCTCGGCATCCTGCCGCTGCCCGAGGGGTGCGATGTGCGCTTCCTGTTCGGCGATGCGCGGGAGATCGTCGACGGCAACGGCCCGCGCTCCAGCTTCCCGTGGCGGAACGCCGACGTCACGGTCGTGGACCTCTGGGCGGGCTCGACCGTCGTCTCCCGCGTCGCGAGCCTGGAGTTCTATGCCCGACTCGCCCGGATATGCTCATCGGACGGGGTTCTCGCCGTGAACCTGCCCGACGGCAGGGAGTTCCACTACACCCGCGGCCAGGCGGCCGCCCTCAGCACACTCTTCGCGCATGTCGCTGTTGCCACGGACGGTCGGATTCTCGAAGAACCACTCCTCGGAAACGTGCTGGTGATCGCCTCGAACAGTCCACTCGACGCCCTCGAGCAGCCCGGATGGCCGGTCGGCGACCACAATCCTCCGTACGTGCTCATCGGCGACAGGCTCCGGCAGTGGATCGCCGGCGCCCCGCCCCTGACAGACAGTGACGCCACCGACTCCCCATCGCCCTGACAGGAGATAGCACTGACAGGAGATAGCACTGACGGGAGCTAGCACTGACGGGAGATCGCGTCGGCGACGTGTGCGACTACGGTCGCGGCGTGGGCTTCATGGTTCCCATCGGTGTCACCTCCACTCGGGTCGGTCCAGCCCGGCGGGCCGAACTCCAGAGTCGACTATATCTCAGTTCATCAGCCGGCGTCCGCCGCGGTGGGTCCCTCCGCGCGCAATGCCCGCCGGGTGTGCTCTCCGGCGGTCGCATCGACGGACGAGAGGTCTGACGGCGTGTCCACGTCACGACGGAGAGTCGAGGTGAGCGGCACCTCGAGCGGCACAAGGCCGGCCGCCGCGTGCGCCGCCGCCGATCCGATCCCGAACTGCGGAACCAACGAAACACCCGGCCGCGCGGTGATCGTGGTCGTGCCGACACCCTCGAAGTCGGCGACGAAGGCGGCTGGATGCTCGGCGGCGGCCCGCAACGCGCTGTCGACGTCTGCGGTGGTGAGCGAGGGGAGGTCGGCGGTGATCGCTGCGACCGGCGCTCCGGGGTGACGTCGTCGCGCCTCGGTGAGGCCGGTCGCAATGGCGACGTTCAGCCCCTCACCAGGATCCGCCAGAATGCGTGCGCCGAGCTCCGCGAGCGCAGCCGCCGACTCGGGGTCGCTCGTCACCACGATGATCTCCCCCACCAGCGCAGAGGCCGACAGAGCGCCGACGGCGTCCAGCGCGAAGGCGAGCGCCAGGCGCCGGCGCACCAGCACCGTCGCGGGCAGTTCCGCGAGCCGGGACTTCGACAGGTCCGTTCCCTTGACGGGAACGACGACGCTCCACTGCATCACGGATGCACGGCCGGGCCGGCCACACCAGACGGATCGGCCCCACCAGAGTGACCACCCAGACCGGCCCGGCGCCCGGCCTCGAACCCCTCGGCGTAGCCGGCAGCGCGCCCCTCGGCGAACCCTGCAGCCCGCCCCTCGGCGAGCGCTTCGTCGGTCCCGAGCCGGAACATGTCGGTCGGCCCGGTGCGGGTCAGCGCCCTCGCCGGCGTGTCGAGCGTCTCGACGACAAAGGCCGACAGCCCGCGCACCAATGCCACGGGCATCCCGCTCGCCTTGCCCTTCACCAGATCTGCGGCAGCCGTGATCTCGTCGGCGACCGCCATCTGAGTGACCTCGAGGGTCTGCCCGAAACTGTCGACGCCCCCACGCAGGTCATCGACGACCAGCACACCTGCTGAGCCGATGGCCGCATCGGTCTGGCCCTCCCGCCAGGCGCGCCCGAGAGTGTCGGACACGAGGATGCCCACCCGCACTCCGAGCCGCTCGCGGAGTGCGGCGGCCAGCCGCCGGGCCGAGGCATCGGGGTCGACAGGCAGCAGCAGGACGGTGCCGGCGGGGGTGTTGCTCGCGTCCACCCCGGCCGCGGCCTGCACGATGCCCAGACGGTTCTCGACGATGCGGGTCACACCCCCGGGGTGCGTGCGGGTGGCGACCACGCGCACGGTCTCGGCGGTGATCGCGTCTTCCCGGTCATCCGCCCGCACCGAACGCCCCTCGGCCTTCGAGACGATCTTGCTCGTCACGACGAGGATGTCGCCGTCTTCGACGTCGAGCCCCTGCCCCGCCAGAGCGTCGGCAATGAGCTCGTCGAGCGAATCTCCCGCCACGACCTCGCCCATGCCCGCGACGGCATACACCTGGATCATCGTCATGCCGGCGGTCGGCAGCTCAGGAACCGGCATGGCAGGACCCTGCATTCCCAGCGGCCGGCACGCTCAGCGCGGGGACTGCAGGAACTCGGCGACCACCTGCGGCACGTAGGGTGCGACGTCTCCGCCGAGGCCGGCGACCTGGCGCACCAGGGAACTCGACACGTGCGCGTGCGCCGGGTCGGGCAGCAGGAAGACCGTCTCGACGCCCGAGAGGTTGCGGTTCACGATGGCCATCGGCGTCTCGTAGGCCACGTCGACCTGCGACCGGATGCCCTTCACGAGCACCTTCGCGCCGACCTCGACGCAGTAGTCGACCAGCAGCCCGACGCTCCACGAGGTGACGACGATATTGCCCGGCAGGCCACCATCGACGATCGCCCGCTGGATGAGGGAGACGCGCTGGGCGATCGGCAGCAGGGCCGACTTGTCGGGGTTGTGCACGACCAGCACGTGCACCTGATCGAAGATGCCGGCGGCACGACCGATCACGTCGAGGTGGCCGAGGGTCACCGGATCGAACGAACCGGGGACGACCGCAATGGTGCTCATGCGTTCAGGTTACCAAGAAGCGATGTCAGCTCTTGGCCAGGAACGCACGGTCGTTCTCGTCGAGTCGGCGTGCGAGGGCAGCTCTCAGCTCCGGATGACCGGCGAGCCCGGCATCGGCTTCGAGCACTTCAGCGGCCGCCTGCCGCGCCTCGCCGATGAGGTCACCGTCGCTGACGACCCTCAGCAACCGGAGGGAGGACCGGCCGCCCGACTGGTTGCTGCCGAGCACGTTGCCCTCGCGGCGGAGCTCGAGGTCGATCTGGGCGAGCTCGAAGCCGTCGAGGGTGGAGGCGACGGCATCCACCCGCTCGCGGCCGAGCGTTTCGAGCGGAGCGTTCGTCACGAGCAGGCAGAGGCCGGGCACACCGCCACGCCCGACGCGCCCCCGGAGCTGGTGCAGTTGGGAGACGCCGAACCGTTCGGCATCCAGAACGACCATGGTGGAGGCGTTCGGCACGTCGACACCGACCTCGATGACGGTGGTGGCCACGAGCACATCGATCTCGCCCGCGGCGAAGGACTGCATGATCCGGTCTTTCTCCTCGCCCGTCATGCGGCCGTGCAGGGCTTCGATGTGCGCCTTCGCGAGGAGGGGGTTGGCGCGGAGGTCGACCAGGACGGCCGACACGGCGGCGAGCGGGCGCTTGGCTTCTGCCCCGCCCCCGTCAGCCCCGTCAGCGTCGTCGCCGACGAGGTCGTCGGCGTTCTCCACGACGGCCTGATCGATCGCCGGGCAGACCACGAAGGCCTGCCGCCCGAGCGCCAGCTCCTCCGCTGTACGCTCCCAGATGCGCGGCACCCAGCCGGGTTTCTCGGCGAGCGGCACCACGAAACTCGAAATGCCCTGCCGCCCGGCCGGAAGTTCGCTGATCGTCGAGATGTCGAGGTCGCCGAACACCGTCATCGCGACGGTGCGCGGGATCGGCGTGGCAGTGAGCACCAGCACGTGCGGCGGCTGGGCGCCCTTCGCGCGGAGCGTCTCACGCTGCTCGACCCCGAACCGGTGCTGCTCGTCGACGACGACCAGGCCGAGGTCGTAGAACTGCACGTTGTCGCTCAGCAGGGCATGGGTGCCGATCACGATCTTCGCCTGCCCCGACACCATCCGGAGGAGGGCCTTCCGCCGGGCGGCGACGGGGAGCTGCCCGGTGTGGAGGGTCGGCACCAGCTCGGCGGCGAGGTCGGGGCCGAGCGTGCGCACGATGGACCGGAGGTGCTGCGAGGCGAGCACCTCGGTCGGGGCCAGAAGCGCTGCCTGCCCGCCCGAGTCGGCGACGGCCAGCATCGCCCGGAGCGCCACCAGGGTCTTGCCCGAACCCACCTCCCCCTGCACGAGCCGGTTCATCGGCTCGCTCCGGGCGAGGTCGGCGCTGATCTCGCTGCCGACGAGCTGCTGGTCGCCGGTGAGCGTGAAGGCGAGGGCGCGGTCGAAACGTTCGAGGTAGCCGCCCGGTTTCGGCACCCGCGGCACGGCCTTCAGGGCATGCGCGGCCTGCCGCTGTTCGAGCAGCGCCATCTGGAGCACGAACGCCTCCTGGTACCGCAGGGCATCCCGCGCCCGCTTCCAGTCGGCGTCTTTCTGCGGACGGTGCACGAGTTCGAGCGCGGTACGGAAGTCGACGAGCCCGCGTTCGCTCCGCACGTCGACGGGCACCGGATCGCCCACAGCGCCCAGGGCATCCAGAACCAGTTCGACGGACTTCTGCACCTGCCAGCTCGCCATCGAACCACTCGCCGGATAGATGGGGATGGGCATCTCGGCCCACTTCTTCGCGGAAGCCGAGCCGGCGTCGAGGGTGAGGTCGTCGAAGAGCTCGTAGTCGGGATGCGCGAGCTGCAGTGCGCCCCGGTAGTCGGAGACCTTGCCGGTGAAGATTCCGCGCACCCCGGGCTTCAGCTCCCGTGCCCGCCAGGACTGGTTGAAGAAGGTGAGGGAGAGGATGCCGTGGCCGTCGGAGATCGAGACCTCGAGGATCGAGCCGCGGCGGGCCTTCATGCTGCGCTCCGACACCGAACGCACTTCGGCGACGATCGTGACGGTCTCGCCCTTCGGGAGTTCGTCGAGCGCGGTCAGCTCGCCGCGCCTGGCGTACCGGCGCGGAAAGTGGGCCAGCATGTCGGCCACCGTGCTGATGCCGAACGCCTTCTGCAGCGCACCCGCCGTGCGGCCGCCGAGGATCGCGGCGACCTTCGAATCGAGCGTCGCGCTGCCGCGCGGAACGCCGGGAGACGGCGGAACCTTCGCGATGTCGGGGTCGATGGGCGCGGCGAGGGCCGCTGCGGCACGGCTCGCCCTGCCGCCGGATGAGCCTTCCGCCGCTTGCATACGCCGATTCTAGGCGTCACCCCCGACAGCCGGGGGCGCTAGGGTTTCTCGAATGACCCGCATCATCGCCGGATTCGCCGGATCCCAGCGGCTCGCCGTTCCCCCGGCCGGCACCCGCCCGACCAGCGACCGGGTGCGCGAGGCCATCTTCTCCGCCCTCGAAGCGCGTGGCATCGTGACCGGCTCGGCCGTGCTCGACCTGTACGCCGGATCCGGAGCGCTGGGGCTCGAAGCCGCCAGCCGGGGCGCCGCCGAGATCACACTGGTCGAGAAGAACCCCGGGGCCGCCCGCGTCGCGAAGAGCAATGCGGCGGTCATCCAGAAGGCGGCCGCCGGCGCGGGGCCGCGGGGCGGACAGAAGCCGCGCATCCACGTCGCCACCCAGTCGGTCGCGCACTTCCTCGCAGCGACCGTGTCGACGTTCGACATCGTCTTCGTGGACCCGCCCTACGATCTGGCGGAGGACGAACTGGCCGAGGGGCTCCGGATGCTCGGCTCCCGGGTGACGCCCGATGCCGTGATCGTGGTCGAACGCGCCTCCCGCTCCCCCGAACCGACGCTGCCGCCGACGCTTGTTCTCGACCGGCGGAAGGACTACGGCGAGACGACGCTGTGGTGGCTCACGACGACCTGAGGTGAGGGCCGGATCTGAGACCTCTCAGAAACCGCCTCGAGCCTGAGTTTTTACTGCACTCCTGCAAGTTTGCACTTGCGTAACTTTGCACGGCGCGTAAAGTTGCAGTTATGAATCCTTCCGCCGAACTCGGGCTGCGTGACCGCAAACGCCTCGAGACCCGCGCGCGCCTCGAGCGTGCCGCGGTCAGCCTGGCGCTCCGTGACGGTCTCGCCCTGGCCACCGTCGACGCGATCAGCGAGGCGGCCGGCGTGTCGCCCCGCACGTTCTTCAACTACTTCGACAGCAAGGAAGACGCGGTCATCGGCGTACGCGATACGGCGGTCATGGCCGAGACCATCGCAGCGCATGGCCGACCCTCGGTCGGAGACGATCTCGTGAAGTCCGTCGTGCGGCTGCTGCTGGCCGTGATGGGACCGATGGTCTCGGCTCCGGATCTCCGTGAACAACGGCTGTCGATCATCCAGCACCATCCCGAACTGCTCTCCCGGCAGGTGACGCAGATGACACGGATGGCAGATCAACTGGTCGCGGCCGTCCGCGACATTCTCGAAAGCGATCCCGATCCGTCCCGGCGGGGCACCGACCCCGAGATGCTGCTCGCGCTCTGCGGCAGCGGCGTGCGGATCGCCATCAAGGAGTGGATCGCCGCCGGCAGCACTCCCTCCCCCGAACTGCTTGAACCACGAGCGATCTCGCTCGTCAGAGAGGTAACGAAGAACATCCAATGAGTACCGCAACCACGCCGAAGATCGCCGCCACACCGGCGGCCAACCCGGCAACCAGACGCAACATCCTGCTGGTCTTCGCCGGCCTGATGGTCACCATGCTGCTCGCCTCGCTCGACCAGACCATCTTCAGCACCGCGTTGCCGACCATCGTCGGCGAGCTCAACGGCGTCCAGTACATGCTGTGGGTCACCACGGCGTACATCCTCGCCTCCACCATCATGCTGCCGGTCTACGGCAAGCTCGGCGACCTCATCGGCCGCAAGGGCCTCTTCATCGCGGCGATCAGCCTGTTCATCCTCGGCTCCGTGGTCGGCGGGCTGGCACCCGATATGGGCCAGCTCATCGTCGGCCGCGCCATCCAGGGCCTCGGTGGCGGTGGCCTGATGATCCTCTCGCAGGCGATCATCGCCGACGTCGTGCCCGCCCGCGAACGCGGCAAGTACATGGGCATCATGGGCGGCGTGTTCGCGCTGTCGTCGGTTGCCGGACCGCTCCTCGGCGGCTGGTTCACCGAGGGTCCCGGTTGGCGCTGGGGTTTCTGGATGAACATCCCCCTGGGCATCCTGGCGATCCTGTCAGCCGTGATGTTCCTGCACCTGCCGAAGGGCTCCGAGGCCAAGCCGCGTATCGACTTCGCCGGCATGATCCTGCTCGCATTCGCCTCGACCGGGCTCGTGCTCACCACGACCTGGGGCGGCAACACCTACGACTGGGATTCGCCCATCATCATCGGGCTGATCGTCGGAACCATCGTGGCCGCCATTGCGTTCATCATGGTCGAGCGCCGGGCTGTGGAACCGATCATGCCGCCGCACCTGTTCAAGGACCGCAACTTCAACCTCACCACGATCGCCGGTCTCATCATCGGCATCGCGATGTTCGGTGCTCTCGCCTACCTGCCCACCTACCTGCAGATGGTCACCGGCGCCAACGCCACCCAGGCCGGGCTCCTGCTGATTCCGCTGATGGCGGGGCTGCTGGTCACCTCGATCGGGTCGGGCCAGCTGGTCAGCCGCACGGGTCGCTACAAGTTCCTGCCGATCCTCGGCACCATGATCACGGCCGTCGCACTCGGGCTGCTGTCGACCATGACCGCAGGGATGCCCGTCTGGATCATCTGCGCCTACCTGGCCGTGATGGGCATCGGGCTCGGCATGTGCATGCAGATCCTGATCCTGATCGTGCAGAACTCGTTCCCGCTGCGTGAGGTGGGGACGGCGACCGCGTCGAACAACTACTTCCGCCAGATCGGCGCCTCCCTCGGTTCCGCTGTGGTCGGGTCGCTGTTCGTCGCCAAGCTCACGTCGCTGATGGCCGAGCGCCTGCCCGCCGGTGCGGGCAACGCCGGTGGCAGCAATTCGTTCACGCCCGACCTGGTGCGGAGCCTGCCGTCGGCGGTGCGCGACATCATCGTCGGCTCGTACAACGACGCTCTGACGCCGGTGTTCCTCTACATGGTGCCGCTGGTGCTCGTCGCGACGGTGCTGCTGCTCTTCGTGCAGGAGAAGCCGCTGGCGACGACGCTCGACCGGGATGCGGCGCCTGCAGGGGTTGCCGCAGCGTCGGTTACGGCAGCCTCGGTTACGACAGCCTCACTCGAGATCGACGGGGCGTCGCACACGCGGCTCGCCGACACCGGGGTGGATGCAGACACCGAAGTGGTCTCCGCCCCCAGGCACTGAGCCACTCCCCCCGGAGGCCCGACTCTCCCGTTTGCGCTGCGTTTCGACGCCTGAGCCGCACGAACGGGAAGGTCGGGCCTTCTCTGTGGTGTGCAGGTGGGGTCTGGCGAGGGCTCGGGCGTGGCCCTAGTGCGGGAGGTTCGACGGATCGGGTTCGGGCAGCAGATGCAGGCCCACGGTGCTGCTCGCGCCGACCATCAGAGCTTCGATCCAGGCCCGGTTCAGCACCGGTTCTTTGCTGCCGTAGAACTTGAACTGCAGCGGGATCGACGGGTGCAGCCACAGGGAGGCGTGGCCGGCAGCCGATTCGGGGCCGTACGCGTACTGCATCGTGAACGATTCCGCCCGACGAAGCTTCGTCACGATGACCACGCGCAGGTGGGCGAGCACCCGGTCATCGAATTCGATCTCCACGCCGGGGGATCCATAGATCAGTTTGCCCATACCCGCGGTTGCTCCGTTCAGCCTGATCACGCATCCCCCTGATGAACGCGCCCGTACAGTTTGCCAGCATAATCTGCCCGCCGACGTTCTCCTCGACAGGGCGCTCCGGCCGAGGCCAGTCGACGTCAGCCGACAGCGCCGTTCCAGTCGTCGAACGGATCCCAGCCGCCGGGTCTGACGTAGGGCCTGCCGCCGATGGTGACCAGCGGATGCCCGTCCTGCCCTGCCCGCACCTCACCGATCACGCGGAACTCCGCCGGCAACTCCGCTCCCGGAGGGAACGTCGCCAACAGCGCGTGATCCTCTCCTCCACAGAGCACGAAATCCTCGGCTTCTGCACCGATCGTGCTGTCGAGCTCCCGCAGGGCCCGCCCCTCGGCTTCGATGGCGTCATGGAACAACTCGAGAGAACACCCGCTCGACAAGGCGATACGCCCCGCGTCGAGCACCAACCCGTCAGACACGTCGAGCATCGCGGTGGCACCGGCCTCGGCGGCCGACCGCCCGGCCCCGAGAGGCGAGACCGGGGCGAGCTGCGCCTCCACGATGGCGGGGTGAGCGGCGCGCACCGCCCGCCCGAGGGCGGCGTCAGGGTGACGCGCGCCGCCCGGCCGTTCCACGACTGGTTGTTCGGCGACCGGTTGGTCGGCGACTGGCCGTTTCGCGACTGGCTGTTCGGCGACTGGTTCGGTTTCCGCCGTTCCCTGGTCCGACTGAGCGGCGGCGAACAGCCGGGCGATGCCGGCGCCCGCGAGGCCCAGCGCTCCCGCCACGGCGACCCGGTCTCCCGGCCGCGCCCCCGACCGCAGTACCGGAGAACGTCCGCCCAGGTCGCCGAAGGCCGTCACCGCGAGCACAAGGGTGTTCGACACCGACAGGTCTCCGCCGACCACGCCGGTGCCGGGTGACATCGCCGCGCAGGCGTCGCGGAGGCCGTCAGCGATGCCCTCCAGGAGAGCGACCGGGGTGTCGAGGGGGGCGGCGATCGCCACGACCAGGGCGCTCGGCGTCGCTCCCATTGCGGCCACGTCGGAGAGGTTCGTCACCGCGGCCTTCCACCCCAGGTCGTGCGGGGTCGACCAGGCGAGCCGGAAGTCGGGTCCGTGGATCATCGTGTCCGTCGTCACCACGAACCGGCCATCCGGCGCCGCGACCACTGCCGCGTCGTCGCCCGGGCCGATGAGCGCCGCGTCGGCGTTCGGCAGTCGCGGGAAGATCCGCGCCAGGGCGGCGACTTCGCCCACGACGGCGAGGGTGTCGGCAGCACGCGTGTCGGCAGCACCCGTGTCGGCAGCACCCGTGGCAGGGCCGATCTCGGACGCGTCTTCGCGCGAAAGCTGAGGGTCTGCCCCACGGGTGTCCACGGCTCAACGGTAACCTGTTGGTGATGCTTCCCCGTAAACGCCTCCTGGTTCCGGGGGCCGCCCTCGCCGCCCTCGTCGTCGCCGCGATCACCGGCTGCGCCCCGACCGTGGCGCTCGAACCCGCCGCCGGTGCGACCGACCCCGGCTGCGCCGAGGTCATGGTGCGGCTGCCCACGACGGTCGCCGAGGAAACCAGCCGCGAGACGAACGCGCAGGCCACCGCAGCCTGGGGATCGCCCGCCGCCGTACTGCTCCGCTGCGGCGTGGCAGAGTATGGGCCCACCACCCTCCCCTGCCTCGACATCGGCAACACGTCGAGCCAGACCGGTCAGAGCATCCAGTGGATCGAGGACGACTCCGAGAAGCCCAGCTACACCTACACCACCTTCGGCCGGAGCCCCGCGACCCAGGTGATCGTCGACTCGAATGCCGTCTCGGCCACCACTGTTCTGATCGACCTGCAGAGCGCTGTCGCGGCCATCCCGCAGACTTCGGTGTGCACGAACCCCGACGACGTCCTCGGCACGGCCGGCAGCGGCTCGGCGACCGGCTCGGCTACGGACCCCACCAGCACGAACCCCACCAGCACGGACCCTTCCAGCACAGACCCCGCAACCGGCCCCGCCGGCACCGACGCCGCAACGCTGGCACCGTCGGACTCCGGCGCACCGTTCATCATCGAGACGACTCCACCGGCCCCGGCCAACTGACGCCTCCTCGCTCCCCATGGATCGCCCTCCTGCCACCCCGGATCCGGGCAGCAGTCGACCGGTCAGACGTCGCCGGAGACTCGCACTGGCGGTCGCGGCCCTCCTGACGATCGGTGTGGGGCTTGGTGTGCATTTCGGAGCGTCCGGGGCGGCCGCAGACTTCGCCGGCGACGCTCTCTACGCCGTGCTCGTGTATCTCGTCGTCGCCGCGATCGCGCCCCGGCTCCGTTCGGTGCGCGTCGGCGCCATCGCCTTCGGGCTCTGCGCGGCCGTCGAATGCTTCCAGCTCACCGGCGTTCCGCAGAGCATCAGCGCCGGCTTTCCAGCCGCGGCGCTCCTGCTCGGGAGCACCTTCTCGCCGGTCGACCTCCTCGCCTACGCCGCCGGGATCGTGGTGATCACTGCGCTCGACGCTTCGGCTCTGACGGTTCGGCGGTCCCGGCACACGTGATCGGAAACGATTGCAGCGAACCTCGACCCAGAGTCGCTCGGTGTGCCGAGTCCGTGTCCGTTCGTGCGCGCGCAGGCCGAGTGCCGCGCTCCCGGCCCGAGCGCGCCCCTACTCCGCCAGCCCGCGGCGCGCGAGCAGCGGGCCGATCTCCGCGGCCCGCCCGCGGAACTCGGCGTACGCCTCCAGTGGGTCCTTCGACCCGCCGACCCCGAGCAGGAGCGCGCGGAAGCGGTCCCCGTTCGCCCGGGTGAGCCCGCCGTTCTCGCGGAACCACTCGACCGTGTCGGCATCCAGAACCTCGCTCCAGATGTACGAGTAGTAGCCGGCGTCGTAGCCTCCCGAGAACGTGTGGGCGAAATACGTGCTCGAGTAGCGCGGAGGCACAGCGGCGTTGTCGAGCCCGACGGCCGCGAGCGCTGCAGTCTCGAAGGCCGCGACCTCGCGCAGTGATTCCTCCGCCCCGAGCGTGTGCCAGGCCTGGTCGAGCAGCGCGGCTGCCAGGTACTCGCTCGTCTCGAAGCCCTGGTTGAACGCCGCCGACTCCTGCAGGCGGGCTGCGAACGACGCGGGCATCGCCTCGCCGGTCTGGTGGTGCACGGCGTAGTTCGCGAGCACTTCGGGCCAGAGCATCCACATCTCGTTGACCTGGCTCGGAAATTCGACGAAGTCGCGGTACACGCGCGTCCCCGCGAACTTCGGATAGGTGACCCGCGCGAAGAGCCCGTGCAGCGCATGCCCGAACTCGTGGAAGAGGGTGCCGACCTCGCTGTAGGTCAGCAGCGTCGGTGTGCCGGGAGCGGGCTTCGGCACGTTCAGGTTGTTGGTGACGACGGCAGGATGCCCGAGGAGGGCATTCTGGGCGACGAGCGAGTTCATCCACGCCCCGCCCCGCTTCGAATCGCGGGTGTACAGGTCGAGAAGGTAGAGGCCGACCTCCGAACCGTCTTCGTCCCGGACGTCGAAGACCCGCGCCTCCGGATGGTACGCCACGAGGTCGGGACGCTCGGTGAAGGTGACCCCGTAGAGCCGGTTCGCCGCCCAGAACACGCCGTCCTGAAGCACCCGCTCCGCCTCGAAATAGGGGCGCATCTCTGAGGTGTCGATGTCGTAACGGGACTTGCGTTCCTTCTCGCTGAGGAAGGCCCAGTCCCACGCGGCGATCTCGAAGGCGTCTCCGGCCTGGCGCTGCAGCGCTGCCTGCTCGGTGAGGGCGTTTCGCGCTGCGGGGCCCGCGAGCATCCCGAGCATTCCCGCCACGGCGCCCGGCGTCCCGGCCGTCTGCCCCGACGTCACCAGAGCGGCGTGCGAGTCGAAGCCGAGGAGCGCCGCCCGCGAAGCCCGCACGCGGGCGATCTCCAGCACCAGCTCGCGGTTGTCGTACGCACCGCCGCGGCGTCCGCGCGCGAGGGAGGCGGCCATGATCCGCTCACGGAGGGCACGGTTCGTGAGGGTGGCGAGGTACGGATGCCCGGTCGGGAGTACGAGCGTGATCACGAACGATCCCTCGAGTCCCCGGTCGCGGGCGGCTTCGGATGCCGCGGACAGCTGCCCGGCGTCGAGCCCGTCGAGCTCGGCGACGTCGTCGACCACGACCGCGAGGTCGTTGGTGTCGGCGAGCAGGTTCTTCTCGAACCGGGTCGTCAACGTGGAGAGTGTCTGGTTGAACTCCCGGAGTGCCGTCTTGTCGGCGTCGCCGAGGCCCGCGCCGGACCGGGTGAAGTCGGAGTGGTACCGCCAGGCGAGATAGCGGGCCTCCGCGTCGAGCGCGGTACCGGCCGCGTCGGCAGGAGCACCGGACAGCCCCTCCCACACGGCCCGAACCCGGGCGAACAGCACGGGGTCGAGCCGGATCCGGTCCGAGTGCGCGGCGAGAACCGGCGCCAGCTCCTCTTCGAGCGCATCCGTGAACGGGCTGCTGTCGGCCGAGGCGCGGTTGTAGAACACCGTCGAGACGCGGGCCAGCGTCTGCCCTGCACGCTCGAGGGCGAGGATCGTGTTCTCGAAGGTCGCAGCATCCGGAACCGCCACGATCGCCGCGATCTCCGCCTCATGCTCGGCCAGACCCCGCTCGAACGCGGGCCGGTAGTGCTCGTCGCGGATCGCCCCGAAGTCGGGCAGCGAGTAGGGCAGCGGGCTGGGTTCGAAGAACGGATTGCTCATGCCCTGAAGCCTACGACGAGCATCCAGAAGCCCGAGCGCAAGGGTCACCTGCCGATTGGCCAGCCTCGCCGAAGCGAGCGTAGCGTTGGGGGTATGACAGTTCCCACAGTGACCCTGAACAACGGCATCGAGATCCCGCAGCTGGGTTTCGGCGTCTTCCAGATCGACCCGGCCGACACGAAGGAGGCCACGCTCGCCGCTCTCGAGGTCGGCTACCGCCACATCGACACGGCGGAGATGTACGGCAACGAGAAGGAGGTCGGGCAGGCCGTGGCCGCGTCGGGCCTCGCGCGCGAGGACATCTTCGTGACGAGCAAGCTCAACAACGGCTTCCACGAGCGGGATGCCGCGCTGAAGGCATTCGACGGCACCCTGGAGGCGCTCGGTTTCGACTACCTCGACCTGTTCCTCATCCACTGGCCGCTGCCGAAGGTCGGCGACTACCTCGAGACGTGGAAGGCGATGGAGGAGATCCTCGCCTCGGGCCGCGCCAAGGCGATCGGTGTCTCGAACTTCCAGCAGCACCACCTGCAGCGCCTGTTCGACGAGGCCGACATTGTGCCTGCCGTCAACCAGATCGAGGTGCACCCGTACCTGACGCAGGATGCTCTCCGAGCGTTCGGCGCCGAGCACGGCATTGCGACCGAGGCCTGGTCACCCATCGCCCAGGGCAAGGTGCTCGACGACCCCGCCATCGTGGCCATCGCCGACCGCCTCGGAAAGTCGCCCGCCCAGGTCACCCTGCGCTGGCACATCCAGCGGGGCGACATCGTCTTCCCGAAGTCGGTGACGCGCACCCGCGTCGAGGAGAACTTCGCTCTCTTCGACTTCGAACTCTCGGATGCCGACCTCACGGCACTCACCGCTCTGAACCGCGACGAGCGCACGGGCCCGAACCCCGACGAGTTCAACTACATCCCCGCCTGACCCGCCCGTCCCGCCCCTCCCGTCCCGTCCCCGCCCCTCCCGCGGCCCCCTGAACGCAATCGAGTGGGCGATTTGGGCCCCAAAATCTGAGATTTAGGGCCCAAATCGCCCACTCGATGGGGTTTTAGGGGGGCTACTCCAGGGCCAGGGTCAGGAGGTGGGTGATCAGGGCCGGGTAGGTGAGGCCCGTGGCGATCCAGCAGGCGGGGAACATCGAGATCGGGGTGAAGCCCGGCATCGTGTTGACCTCGTTCACCACGAAACCTGTCGGCGTCAGGAAGAAGTCGACCCGGGCGAGCCCCGCGCAGCCGATGGCTGTGAACGCCCGCACGGCGAGCTCCTGCATCTCGGCCAGCTCGGCGTCCGTCAGCACGGCCGGGCAGACCAGCTCGATTCCGGCTGCGCCGAGGTACTTGGCGTCGAAGTCGTAGAACTCGCGGTCGGTCATCACGACCTCGCCGGCGACGGATGCCCGGGGGGCCGCACCGCCGAGGGAGCCGAGCACGCCGCACTCCACCTCGCGCCCCACGATGCCCTCCTCGACGAGCACCCGGTCGTCCTCGGCGAGCGCGACCTCCATGGCAGACGCGAACGCAGACCAGTCCTTGACCTTGCTCACACCGACCGACGAGCCGGCCCGCGCGGGCTTGACGAAGACCGGCAGCGCGAGCGCGGCGGCCGCGGCATCCTGCACCGCCGACGGCGACGACGCCCAGGCCCCGGCCGTCACCGTCTGCCACGGCGCGACCGCGATCCCGGAGGCCGCGAGCACGGTCTTGGTGAAGTGCTTGTCCATACCGAGCGACGACGCGAGCACCCCTGCACCGACATAGGGCAGCGAGACGAGTTCGAGCAGGCCCTGGACGGTGCCGTCCTCGCCCCACGGCCCGTGCAGGATCGGGAACACCACGTCGACGTCGCCGAGCGAGCGAGCGGAGCCCGCGGCATCCAGAACCGTCAGTTCGCGCGACAGAGCCGACGCCGGCCACTGCACCCGTGTGCCGTTGTCGACAACGGAAGGCATGGCCGATGCGTCGAGCGTGAACTTCGCCGCGTCGTCGTCTTCGAGCACGAACGCCCCGTCACGGGTGATGCCGATCGGGATCACCGTGTAGAGCGAGCGGTCAATGGCCTCCAGCACCCCGCCCGCCGTTGCGCAGCTGATCGAGTGTTCGCTGGAACGGCCGCCGAAGAGAAGGGCCACCACGGTTTTTTCTGCCATCGATCGGCCTTTCGCCCTGGGGTTCGAGTGAATCGGTTGTGAGGTGGGGAGCGATGTCCCGAGGGTTCAGCGTACCGGCAAGCACCTGGCTGACCTGCTGCACGATGGGCATGTCGACGCCCCGCGCGGCCGCCAGCGTGAGGATCGGCGCGACGGAGGCGAGCCCTTCGGCGGTCTGCTGCATGCGCGCGACCACGTCGGTGAAGCTGTAGCCCTGGCCGAGGAGGCGCCCCGCGGTGTTGTTCCGCGACAGCGGCGACGACGAGGTGGCGATGAGGTCGCCGAGCCCTGCGAGCCCCGACATCGTTTCGGGCACAGCGCCATAGGCGACAGCGAAGTCGGTCATCTCGGCGAGCCCGCGGGTCAGGATCGAGGCCTTCGTGTTCTCGCCGTAGCCCACGCCGTCGACGATCCCGATCGCCACCGCGATGAGGTTCTTCAGCACGCCGCCGAACTCGGTGCCGATGACGTCGGTGTTGACGAATGAACGGAAGTAGCGGTTCGTGGCCACCTTCGCGACGGCTTCGGCCGTGGCGAGCGATGCCGACGAGATGACGGCGGCTGTCGGCTGCTCTTTGGCGATCTCGAGCGCCAGGTTGGGTCCGGATGCGACGGCCAGCCGGTCGCGGTCGATGCCGAGGCCCTGCTCCAGCACCTCGCTCATGCGGAGGCCGGTGCCCTTCTCGACACCCTTCATCAGGCTGATCACGACCGTCTCCGGCCCGATCAGCGGCGCGAGCGCGGCGAGGTTCGACCGCAGCGACTGACTCGGGATCGACACGAAGACGAACGCCGACTCGCCGACGGCCTCCTCGAGCGACGACGTTGCCCGGATGCTCGGCGGCAGGTTGATGCCGGGGAGGTAGTCGCTGTTGCGCTTGGCCAGGCTGATCTCCCGCGCAAGCTCCGGACGCCGGGCCCAGAGCGTGACGTCGGCACCGCCGTCGGCGAGGATCTTTGAGAACGTCGTTCCCCAGCTGCCGGCCCCGAGGATGGTGACCTGCGGCACGGGCGGAACGACGATCGGCGGCTTCCGCCGCCCGAAGGGGGGACTCACAGTCGTCCGAATTCGGTCTGGTCGTGCTCGGCGGGGTTCCAGCGCTCGGCCGGCGCCTTCTCGCCGCGGAGATCTTCGAGGAGGCGGGTGATGGCATCCATCACGAGCGCCGTCGCCTCAGCGAGCGCCGACTGGGTGAGCGGGGCACCCCGGAACCTGGCCAGGTCGACCTCGTCGCCGTACTTGATGTGCACGGTCTTCCGAGGGAACACGCTGATCTTCTTGCTCCAGCGCGGCAGCACCGCCTGGGTTCCCCAGTGGGCGACCGGGATGACCGGCAGTCCGTTCTCGAGGGCGATCCGCACCGCACCGCTCTTGCCGCGCATCGGCCAGAGGTCGGGATCGCGCGTCAGCGTACCCTCGGGATAGACGATGACACCCTCACCCTCGGCGGTCAACGCGTTGGCCGCAGTGAGCGGATTGTTGCCGTGTGTACGGCCCGATCGCTCGACGGGCACCTGTTTGATCGCCCGAAGTGCTGCGCCGAGTACCGGCACCTCGAACAGCGATGCCTTGGCGAGGAACCGCGGCACGCGCCCGAGACGCCACACCGACCAGCCGATCATGACCGGGTCGATGTCGCTGTAGTGGTTCGGCGTCAGCACGAAAGCTCCCTCGCGCGGGAGCTTCTGGGCATCTTGAACCTCGAGCTTCGCGAGCAGGGCGACCACCGGGATGACCGGGGCCGCCAGCAGCCGGAAGGTGAGGTTCTTCTCCGAACGAGCCGAACCGCCCGAACGGTTCGAACCGCCCGCACCGCCCGAACGCTCGGAGCGAGCCATGCCTACGCCTCGAAGGAGAAGTCGGCTCCCAGCTTCTTGAGCTTGCCGGTGAAGTCTCCGTAGCCGCGGCTGATCAGACCGACGTTCGAGACGCGCGAGGTGCCCTGGGCCGTGAGAGCTGCGATGAGGTGGCTGAAGCCGCCTCGGAGGTCGGGGACCTCGATGTCGGCGCCGTGCAGCTTCGTCGGGCCGGTGATGACCGCGGCCTGCTCGAGAGCACGACGGGGAACACGGCGATTGCCGCCTTCGAGGCCGTTCTTGTGCACCTCGATGTCGGCGCCCATCTCGACGAGGGCGTCGGTGAAGCCGAACCGGTTCTCGTAGACGGTCTCGTGCACGATCGACGTGCCGATCGCCTGGGTCAGCGCGACGATCAGCGGCTGCTGCCAGTCGGTCATGAACCCGGGGTGCACATCGGTCTCGATCACGACGGGCTTGAGGTCGCCGCCCGGGTGGAAGAAGCGGATGCCGTCCTCTTCGATGTCGAAGTCGCCGCCGATCTTGCGGAAGACGTTCAGGAAGGTCATCATCTCCTGCTGCTTCGCGCCGACGCAGAAGATGTCGCCCTTGGTGGCGAGGGCGGCCGATGCCCAGCTCGCGGCCTCGTTGCGGTCGAACAGCGCGCGGTGGTCGTAGCCCTTCAGCTTCTCGACGCCCTCGATCAGGATGACGCGGTTCGGCTCGATCGAGATGATCGCGCCCATCTTCTGCAGCACCGCGATCAGGTCCATGATCTCGGGCTCGATGGCCGCGTTCTTCAGCTCGGTGGTACCGAGCGCGCGCACGGCCGTGAGCAGCACCTGCTCGGTCGCACCGACGCTCGGGTAGGGCAGCTCGATGTTCGCGCCCTTCAACCCGTGGGGAGCGGTGATGTTGATGCCGCTCGGCAGCTTCTCGACGACGGCGCCGAACGAGCGGAGCGCGTCGAGGTGGAAGTCGATCGGACGGTCGCCGATGCGGCAGCCGCCGAGGTCGGGGATGAAGGCGTGGCCGAGACGGTGCAGCAGCGGGCCGCAGAACAGGATCGGGATGCGCGACGAGCCCGAGAGCGCATCGATCTCGGCGCTCTGGGCGATGGCCACGTTGGCCGGGTCGAGCACAAGGGTGCCGGACTCGGGGCTGCCCGTGATCTCGACGCCGTGGATCTCGAGGAGGCGCGACACGACGTGCACGTCGCTGATGTCGGGCACGTCGCGGAGAACGCTCTTGGTGTCGCCGAGGAGGGCCGCGACCATGGCCTTCGTGACGAGGTTCTTCGCCCCGCGCACATCGATCCGGCCCCGGAGCGGACGACCGCCGTGCACGATGATCGTGTCGGAGAGAAGTCCCACGTGGGCCGCCGCCTTCTGTGCGTCGAGAACGAGCTGGGCGTCTTGGAGAAGAGAATTCATATAAGGGTGCTGCCTACTTCACTGGGAGGGTCTTCGGTCGCCAGCTCTGCCGGCGACTCTCGAAATCTGTGATCTCCGCTTCGCTTCGCAGAGTGAGCCCGATGTCGTCGAGACCTTCGAGCAGCCTCCATCGAGTGTAGTCATCGATGTCGAAGGGGACTGTGAGCGACCCGACCGTCACGGTCTTCGCCAGCAGGTCGACGGTGACGTCGCGGCCCGGCTGCTCGTCGATCGCGGCCCAGACCGACTCGATGTCAGCCTCGGTGAGCTGGGCTGCGAGAAGCCCCTGCTTGCCCGAGTTGCCGCGGAAGATGTCACCGAAGCGCGAGCTCAGCACGGCCGCGAAACCGAAGTCGCGGAGCGCCCAGACGGCGTGCTCCCGCGAGGAGCCGGTGCCGAAGTCGGGACCGGCGACGAGCACCTTCGCCCCGGCGAACACGGGCTGGTTCAGAACGAATTCCGGGTCCTGCCGCCAGCCGGAGAAGAGGGCATCCTCGAAGCCGGTCTTGGTGACCCGTTTCAGGAAGACGGCGGGGATGATCTGGTCGGTGTCGACGTTCGAGCGCTTCAGCGGCGCCCCGACCCCGGTGATGACCGATACGGCTTCCATCGTCTAGACCGCCTTCGCTGCTGTGGTGAGTTCGGGAGCCTCGACGAGGTCCCACGGGCTCGACAGCGTGCCGCGGATCGCGGTGGCTGCGGCGACGAGCGGCGACACCAGGTGCGTGCGCCCGCCCTTGCCTTGGCGGCCCTCGAAGTTGCGGTTGGAGGTGGAGGCACACCTCTCGCCCGGCGCGAGCTGGTCGGGATTCATGCCGAGGCACATCGAGCACCCGGCGAAGCGCCATTCCGCACCGAACTCCTCGACGATCTTGTCGATGCCCTCGGCTTCGGCCTCGATGCGCACCCGGGCGGAACCCGGGACCACCATCACTCGCACGTTGTCGGCCTTTTTCTGGCCCTTGATGACCGAGGCGAATGCCCGCAGGTCCTCGATGCGACTGTTCGTGCACGACCCCATGAAGACCGCGTCGACCGCGATGTCCTTCATCGGGGTGTTGGCGGTGAGAGCCATGTATTCGAGCGCCCGCTCGGCGTTCGACCGTTCGTTCGCATCGATGATGGTCGACGGGTCGGGCACGTTCTCGCTGAGCGAGACGCCCTGGCCGGGGTTCGTGCCCCAGGTCACGAACGGCTCCAGCGTGTCGGCGTCGAGGAAGACCTCGGCGTCGAACACCGCATCGTCGTCGGTCTCGAGCGTCTTCCAGTACGCGACGGCTTCGTCCCAGTCGGCTCCGGCGGGAGCGTGCGGACGACCCTGGAGGTAGTCGAACGTGGTCTGGTCGGGTGCGACCATACCCGCCCGCGCACCGGCCTCGATGGACATGTTGCAGATGGTCATCCGACCCTCCATCGAGAGGCTCCGGATGGCCGACCCCCGGTATTCGAGCACGTAGCCCTGTCCGCCGCCGGTGCCGATCTTCGCGATGACCGCGAGGATGATGTCCTTTGCCGTGACGCCCGGGCGGAGCGTGCCCTCTACCGTGATCGCCATGGTCTTGAAGGCCTTCAGCGGCAGGGTCTGGGTGGCGAGCACATGCTCGACCTCGCTCGTGCCGATACCGAACGCCATGGCGCCGAACGCGCCGTGGGTGGAGGTGTGCGAGTCGCCGCAGACGACAGTGATGCCCGGCATGGTCAGTCCGAGCTGCGGGCCGACGACGTGAACGATGCCCTGCTCGACGTCGCCGAGCGAGTGCAGGCGCACACCGAACTCCTTCGCGTTGTTGCGGAGCGTGTCGATCTGGGTGCGGCTCGTGAGGTCGGAGATCGGCTTGTTGATCCCGAGGGTGGGCGTGTTGTGGTCTTCCGTGGCGATCGTGAGGTCGGGCCGCCGCACGGGGCGGCCGGCGAGCCGGAGGCCGTCGAAGGCCTGCGGGCTCGTCACTTCGTGCACGAGGTGGAGGTCGATGTAGAGGAGGTCGGGCGCGCCATCCTCACCCTTGACGACCAGATGGTCGTCCCAGACTTTCTCTGCGAGGGTCAGGCCCCTGGTTTCTGACATGCTTCCACCTTCGAATGCGGCAATCTATCCGCTCATTCTAACCGCGCACCCCCGAATTGATTCCCGGCGGGCCCGACCAGTCTCGCCGTCAGTCGAAGGTTCTGAGCAACTGCCAGACCAGGCGGTGGTCGTCCCACCGGATGTCGAACATCCGCGCCTCGCCGTCGTCGGCGGTGGCCTGGAAGCGCCAGCCGACCGAAAGCCGCGGCGGGTGCGTGAAAGCGAGCGCGTCGAGGAAGGACTCGGGAAGGTCGTCGCCGAGCCGGGTCGGGGAGTCCGTCACCCGGAAGCGGCGCGACCCCCAGACGAGACGGTTCGGCCGGCCCTCCTTCAGCCAGACGGCCACCACTTCGCCGACCTGCATCACGTTCTCCCTCCCGCCACACTCGAACATATGTTCGATTGATCGAGTCTAGGTCGGTGGGCGGAGACTCGCCAACACAATCGCCCGACATCGGATGGCGCCAAAAGTACTTGACATGACACCACCGTGGTGTCACAGTAGTGCTATGGAACTCAGCCACTACGTCAGCGACCTGCAGGAGCGACTGCTCGGCGCGGCCCAGAACGCCTCCGACGACACCCGGGAGGCGGCCGAACGGCTCGTCTCCGGGATCGATGCCGCCGCACGCCTGGTGCTGCTCGACGTGCTGTCGGCCGCCGCGAGCGAGATCACGCGAGACCTCGCCCCGGGCTCGGTCGACCTGCGCCTGCGAGGGCGCGACGTCGACTTCGTGGTCACCCGCCCACTGCCCGAAGCCGACGAGCGGGGTGTCGATGTGACACCACTCCCCACCGCAGACCTCTCCGACACCTCCAGTTCTCGCACCACGCTCCGGCTGCCCGACGCCCTGAAGTCGCAGGTCGACGACGCAGCGGCCGCCGACGGCGTCTCGGTCAACACCTGGCTGGTGCGCGCCGTCGCCGACGCCCTGCAACCCCGGCAGCGACGATCGGCGCAGAAGACACTGCGAACCGGCGACAGCTTCGCCGGTTGGGCCCGCTGACCCGCGGCACACCGCTGGCAGCACCCCGACCACTCACCCCCCACAACACACCTCACAAGCAGAAAGGCAGGCGCCAGCATGCCCACTTTCCCCACCCCCGAACCTCTCGACCTCGCCATCGACCTCCAGGTCGGGGCGATCGACATCATCGCCTCCGAGCGCGCCGACACCGCAGTCACCGTCACCCCCTCGAACCCCGACAGGGCCGTCGACGTGCGGGGAGCCGAGCAGACCACCGTCGAGTTCGACGGCCGCCGCCTCACCGTCGTCGGCCCGCGCCCCCGGCTCAGCTGGATCGGCCCGACCGAGTCGGTCGACCTCCGCATCGAACTCCCCGCGACCTCCCGGGTCACGGCCGAGATCGCCGTCGGTGGCGTGCGCACCACGGGTGCACTCGGCGCCACGCGCATCAAGAGCTCGATGGGCACCGTCGAGCTCGAACAGATTGCAGACCTCTGGATGCGCGCCGGCCACGGCACGGCGAGCGTCGGCCGGGCGACCGGCTCGATCGACATCACGGCCGACCACGGGCAGATCCGGGTCGGCGTCGTCGCGGGAGACGCCACGCTGAAGGCCTCCCACGGCAGCATCCGCGTGGGCGAATCGGCCGGCGACGTCGACGCGAAGCTCTCCTACGGAGACCTCGAGATCACGCACGCCCTCGCCTCCGTCTCAGCGAAGACCGCTTACGGGAGCATCCGCATCGACGAGGTCTCCCGGGGCGACATCCAGCTGCAGAGCGGGTACGGGCAGGTCGAGGTCGGCGTGCGCCCCGGGGTACCCGCCTGGCTCGACCTGGCGTCGAAGGAGGGTCACGTGCGCAACGGACTCGACGGCGACGGCGCACCCGACCCGGCGGAACCCTCCGTTGCGGTGCGGGCCCGCACCCAGTTCGGCGACATCACGGTGCGGCGCGCGGGCTGACAGAGCGCCGCCTGACAGCACGCTGGCCGACCTCACACCCGACCGCCCCATCCAGCCCGACCGCCCCATCAAGCCCGACCGCCCCCATCCAGAAAGGACGACACTCATGACCCCTGCAGCGATCGAGGTGCGCGACCTCACCAAACGCTACGGAACCGCCACCGTACTCGACCGGATCGACTTCACCGTGCCGGCCGGCTCGGTCACCGCCCTCATCGGCCCGAACGGCGCGGGCAAGACGACGACCGTGCAGATCCTCTCCACGCTCCGAAAGGCCGACGCCGGCATGGCGAGGGTGGCCGGATGCGACGTGCAGGGCGACCCCGACGGAGTGCGTGCGGCGATCGGGCTGACCGGCCAGTTCTCGGCCGTCGACAAGCTCCTCACCGGCGAGGAGAACCTGCGCCTGATGGCCCGGCTCTCACACCTCGGCCGGCGGCGCGGGGCGGCGCGCGTCGAGGAGTTGCTCGAGCAGTTCGACCTCGTCGACGCGGCCCGGAAGCCCCTCTCGACCTACTCCGGCGGCATGCAGCGCCGTCTCGATCTTGCGATGACACTGGTGCGCACCCCCGAGGTGATCGTTCTCGACGAACCGACCACCGGGCTCGATCCGAGCAGCAGACGCACCCTCTGGAACGCGGTGCGGGACCTGGTCGACGCCGGCACGTCCGTCCTGCTGACCACGCAGTACCTCGACGAGGCCGACGAGCTGGCCGACCGCGTCGTGGTGCTCGACGGGGGCCGGGTCGTCGCCGACGGCACGCCCGACGAGCTGAAACGTCGCGTGCCCGGCGGCCACATCCGGTTGCAGTTCGGCGACACCCGGTCGCTCGATGCAGCGCACCGGATGCTCGGGGGCGCGTCACGGGGCGACACCGCTCTGGCGCTCGACGTGCCGCTCGCCGAGGGTGACGGGAGCGTGTCCACCCTGCGGCACCTGCTCACCCGGCTGGACGGGGCCGGCATCGTCGTCGACGACCTCACCATCCACACCCCCGATCTCGACGACGTGTTCTTCGCCCTCACCCAGGAGGTCTCCTCATGACGACACTCGATCGCTCCGCCCCTTCTCGTTCCCCGCGCCCCGCGCGGCCGCCTCACCGCTCGCATGTCATCGCCGACTCCGTCACGATGCTGCAGCGGAACCTCCTGCACATGGTGCGGTACCCCGGCCTCTCGCTCTTCACGATCCTCGGACCCGTCGTGCTGCTGTTGTTGTTCGTCTTCGTTCTGGGCGGAACCCTCGGCGCGGGCCTCCCGGGTGCCGGGAGCGGGGACGCCGTCGACGGGGCAGGAGGGCGCGACGCCTACCTGGCCTACGTGATGCCGGGCATCCTCATCGTGACGATCGCTGGCACGGCGGGCGGCACGGCCACCACTGTCTCGATGGACCTGGCCGACGGCATCACGGCCCGGTTCCGCACCATGGCCATCTCGCGGGCGGCCGTGCTCGCCGGTCACGTGCTCGGCAACACCCTCCAGGGGGTGCTCGCGGCTCTTCTCGTTCTGGGCGTCGGGCTGTTGATCGGGTTCCGGCCCGGCGCCTCGCCGCTCGGCTGGCTGGCGGTCATCGGGCTGGTCACCCTGGTCGCGTTCTCGGTGAGCTGGCTCGGCGTCGCGATGGGGATGCAGGCGAGATCGGTCGAGACGGCGAGCAACCTCCCGCTCGTGCTCACCTTCCTCCCCCTTCTCGGCAGTGGATTCGTGCCGACGGCCTCCCTGCCCGAGGGGCTCCGCGTCGTCGCCGAGCTACAGCCCTTCACCCCGTTCACGGAGGGCCTGCGGGCGCTGCTCGGCGGCACCGAACCCGGGATGACTCTGCCGCTGTCGCTCGGCTGGTGTGTGGTGCTCGCGGTCGCCGGATACATCTGGTCGCGGGCGCTCTACGAGAGGAGATCGGTGCGGTGAACAATGCTTATACCTGAAAAACAGCTGGCAGTCCGAAAAGATTAACATTCGGAAATACAGGTGACAAAAACACCGTTCGTCGGATAGCTTCATCTCGATGTCGCCGTCGCAGGGGGCGCTCTTCCTTTGTCAATTCCATTTCAGGAGCACCCATGCACGGTATTTCCCTACCTGAACGCGCCACAAGCCGCCCAGCGGCTTCGCGCGGTCTCGCGAAAAGACTGGCCATCTTCGGCGCCGCAGCAGCCTTTGCTGTCGTCCCGTCGCTCGCTCTCGCCCCGGCGGCCTTCGCTGCGGGTGAGTTCAGCGTCACAGCCCCCGCCGCAGGCGACACGGATGTCGCGCAGGCCGGTCCCGGCCTCACCGGCTTCGCCGGCACCAACCTCGACGCCGGTGACACCGTGCAGGTCTACTACACCGCAGCAGACGGAACCGCAGACACCCCCGCCATCTTCGGCGGCGTGCAGGCCGACGGCGACGGCAACTGGACTGCGATCGCGAACTTCGGCGCCCTCGCGCCGGGCCAGACCCTGGTCAGCGTCACAGTCAAGGAGTTGAAGGACGACGAAGCGGGAACGGTCGTCGAGACCCTCCCGGCCTACTCCTTCACCTTCAAGGACGCGCCCGTGCCCGGCGACCCGTTCACGGTCACCTCGCCCGAGCAGCTGAGCACGGTCGACACCGCCACTCCGGTGTTCGAGGGAACCGGCACACCCGGTGCCACCGTCGAGATCCAGTACACGGGTCGCGCGGGCAACCAGGACAGCGCCGGCACGACCATCGTGAAGCTCGACAAGACCTGGTCGATCACCACCGACTTCAGCGACCTCGAGCCCGGCGGCGGAACGGTCGACACCGACGGCGTGCGCGTTCTCACGTACCAGACGGATGCCGACGGCAACGAGCTCCCCGGAGCAGACCGCCAGGCCATCGTCTTCTACTTCGCGACTGCCCCGGTGCCGCTCATCCCGCTGAGCCTCACACTCGACCCGACGTCGACCACCGTCTCCGACACCGCAGCCACCGGCATCGCGTTCACCGCGACCGGCTTCAGCCCCGCCGAGTCGCTCACCCTGGTGATCACCGACCCGACGGGCGCCGTCGTCGTGCTCCCCGGAGCCGACACCGCAGCCCAGCTCTTCGCTGAGGCGACGGACGGCAGCGCGAAGGGTGCGATCATCCTCGCCGCCAACGCTCCTGTCGGCGACTACAGCGTGGCCCTGACCGGCGACCGATCGGCCCGCGTGGCCACGGGGACGTTCACAGTCGTCGCCGACCCGACGCCCACCCCCACCCCGACACCGACTCCGACCACCCCGGCAAACGGTGGCGGCAGCGGTAACGGCGGATCGGGCAGCGGAACCGGCGGACTGGCCAACACCGGTCTTGACGCAACAGGTATCGGCGCCCTCGCCGGTGGCTTCCTGCTCGTCGGTGCCGGCGTGGTCTTCGCCTTCCGTCGCAAGGCGAACGCGTAACCCGAACCGCGTCACAACACCTCTTCTCTTTTCTTCTTCCACACCGTTTGGAGTTCCACATGTTCGACGAGAAATTCATCACCAACGCCATCAACCGCAGCGCTGAGACCAAGCTCGACCGCCGCAAGCTGCTCGCCGCCGCCGGGATCGGTGCCGCCGGCATCGGCGCCGCCGTTCTCGCCCCGGCCGCCGGTGCGGTCGCCGCCCCCGCCGTCTCGGCTGCCGGCATCAGCGACGGTTCGATCCTGAACTTCGCCCTCAACCTCGAGTACCTCGAGGCCGAGTTCTACCTGCACGCTGTGACCGGTGCGGGCCTGCCCGCCAGCCTCGTCGGTGGCAAGCAGGCCGTCGGCTCCGTCACCGGTGGCAAGCAGGTCAAGTTCGCGACCCCCGCGATCAAGGCCTACGCCGAGGAGATCGCGGCCGATGAGCGTGCGCACGTCGCGTTCCTCCGTGCCGCGCTCGGTTCCGCTGCTGTGTCGCGCCCCGCGATCAACATCTCGGACGCGTTCACCTCGGCCGCCGTCGCGGCCGGCGTGATCAAGCAGGGCCAGACCTTCGACCCCTACGCAGACGAGGTCAGCTTCCTCATCGGTGCCTTCATCTTCGAAGACGTCGGAGTCACCGCGTACAAGGGTGCAGCCGCCCTCGTCACGAACAAGACGTACCTCGAAGCTGCCGCGGGCATCCTCTCGGTCGAGGCGTACCACGCCGGAATCGTGCGCTCGAGCCTCTACCGCATCGGCGTCGAGACCCCGTCGGTCATCGACACGGTCAACAAGATCTCGGCAGCACGCGACAGCCTCGACGGCTCGACCAGCCTCGACCAGGGCATCACGGTCAACGGCAAGGCGAACCTGGTTCCGACCGACGCGAACGGCATCACCTTCAGCCGTACGCCCGGCCAGGTGCTGAACATCGCCTACCTGAACCCGAAGGCCGTCACCAAGGGCGGCTTCTTCCCGTCGGGTGTCAACGGTGCGCTGAACACCAGTGGTGGCGCTGCGTAGTCCGTAGCCTCACACTGAAGAAGGGTCCTCGCCTCATGGCGGGGGCCCTTCTTTCGCGAAAGGGAGCATCCCGTGTCAGAACGACCCACCCACGCCGGCAGCGCGGAGCCCGAGTACGAGCTCAGCAGCCCGCTCGACACCGATCCGCTCGGCCTGTTCGAGGGCATCCCCGCCGAAGACCGGGACTACGCCGCCCGCGCACGCACCTTCGTCGAGGGCGAGGTTCTGCCGGTCATCGACGACTACTGGGACCGCGCCGAGTTCCCCGCCCACCTGGCCCGCCGGCTCGGCGAGCTAGACCTGCTGCGGGAGGGCAGCGACGTCGCCGGCTTCCCGCCGATGTCGAAGCTCGCCGCCGGGCTCGTGAGCCTCGAGATCAACCGCGGCGACGGCTCGCTCGGGGCCTTCATCGGCGTGCAGGGCGGGCTCGCGCTCCGCTCCATCGCCGCGTTCGGCTCGGCCGGGCAGAAGGAACGCTGGCTCGAACCGCTCGCCCGCGCCACCGAGTTCGGGGCGTTCGCGCTCACAGAACCGGCCCACGGCTCGGACTCGGTGGCCCTCGAGAGCACCGCGACTGCAACGACCGCGGGCGGCGCCGCGGGCGGTACCCCCGGCTACCTCCTGAACGGTGAGAAGAAGTGGATCGGCAACGGCTCGCTCGGGGGCCTCACCATCGTCTGGGCGCGCACCGCCGACGGTGCGGTCCGCGGCTTCCTCGTCGACCAGGCGGCCCCCGGCTACACCGCGACCGTGATCGAACAGAAGGCCTCGCTCCGCGCGATCTGGCAGACGCACATCGTGTTGCACGACGTGTTCGTACCGGCCGAAGCGCTGCTGCCCGGGGCGACCTCGTTCCGCGAGACGGCACGGTCCATCCAGGCCACCCGCCTCTCGGTCTCCTGGGCCGCCCTCGGGCATGCGACCGCCTGCTACGAGGCCGCCGTGCACTACGCCGCCCAGCGGGTGCAGTTCGGCCGGCCCCTCGGTGCGTCGCAGATCGTGCAGGAACGGCTTGCCCGCATGCTGAGCGAGCTCGCCACGATCCAGCTGTACTGCTTCCAGGCGACGGCTCTGGATGCCCGTGGCGCCCTCACCGCGACCCAGGCCAGTCTCGCGAAGTACACCAGCACCCGCACCGCCCGCGCGATCGCCTCGAATGCGCGCGACCTGCTCGGCGGCAACGGCATTCTGCTGAAGCACTCTGTCGCGCGCCACCTCGCCGACCTCGAGTCCCTGCACACCTACGAGGGCACCGAGACGATCCAGGCCCTGCTGATCGGCCGCTCCATCACAGGCCTGTCCGCTTTCGCCTGACCGGCGGCATCCTGCAGCGGCGCGCGCGAATCTCGTTATCGTTGACGAAGCAGTTCAACGTAGGAGGAGCCAGCATCCGATGAGCACAGCCCAGATCGTTCCCGCCCCCACCTCCCCCGGTGCCCGGATCGCAGGGTTCGGCTACGACCGCGGTTCACGCGTCATCACGAACGATGATCTCTCCCAGACCCTCGACACCAACGACGAGTGGATCACCCGCCGGGTCGGCATCCGGGAGCGGCGCTTCGCGGGCCCCGACGAGACCGTGGTGTCGATGGCCGTGAAGGCCGGCCGCATGGCCCTCGCGGATGCCGGACTGCAGCCCTCGGACATCGACACGGTCATCGTCGCCACCTGCACGATGCCCTCGCAGATCCCGCACGCCGCGACGCAGGTCGCTGCCGGCCTCGGCATCGAGGCTCCCGGCTCCTTCGACATCAATGCGGCCTGCGCCGGGTTCTGCTACGGGCTCGGGGTCGCGTCGAGCGTCATCCGGAGCGGCGCGGCGAAGACCGTGCTGCTGATCGGCGCCGAGAAGCTCACCGACTGGGTCGACCCGACCGACCGCGGCAACGCGATCATCTTCGGCGACGGCGCGGGAGCGGCGATCGTCACCGCGAGCGAGGTCGACGAGATCGGCGTCGTGGCGTGGGGATCCGCCGAGAAGCTGGTCTCGACGATCCATGTGAAGGACCGCGACTCGTTCATCTTCCAGGAGGGCCAGTCGGTCTTCCGCTGGGCGTCGACCGCGATCGCTCCGGTCGCCATCAGGGCAGCCGAGGCATCCGGAGTCGCGCTCGGCGAGATCGACGCGCTGGTCACCCACCAGGCGAACCTCCGGATCGTGGAGGCGATCGCCACCCGCGTGAAGGACGCCGGGGCGCGCGACGACCTGATCGTGGCCGATGACATCGTCACCACCGGCAACACCTCGTCGGCATCCATCCCGATCGCCGTCGCGCGGATGCGGGAAGCCGGCACGCTGACGTCGGGGAACCTCGTGCTGTCGGTCGGTTTCGGTGCGGGCCTGACCTACGCCGGGATCGTCTTCCGCCTGCCCTGACGCCACACAGGAGCCCCCGGGCCCCAGCGGGTAAGGTGAGGCTTACCATGGTGACGACCCTGCCGAACGCGCCCGCGAAGGCGCCGCCGCGCCCGGCGCTGGCGGCCACCGCGAGCCGCCGCACGGTCATCCTGCTCGCCCTGCTCGTGCTTCTGGCGCTGCTCGCCGGGCTCAGCCTCTTCGTCGGGTCGGGAAACCTCGCACCGGCCGCGGTCTGGAAGGCGCTCACCGAGGGCGGCAGCGACACCACCGCTCTGCTCGTCAACAGTTTCAGGGTGCCCCGGATGCTGCTGGCCCTCCTGGTGGGCGCCGCGCTCGGCCTCGGCGGGGCGCTGATGCAGGCGATCACCCGCAATCCCCTGGCCGACCCGGGCCTCCTCGGGGTGAACGCCGGAGCCTACATCGCCGTCGTCGTGGCGATCACCTACGCCGGCGTCGCCGGGATCTCGAACTACGTCTGGTGGTCGTTCGCCGGGGCGATCATCGTCACGGCCGGGGTGTACGCGATCGGCGGTCGCGGGCGGTCGGGGGCCGACCCGGCCCGGCTCGTGCTCGTGGGCGTCTCGGTGTCGTACCTCCTGAACGGCATCAGCGTGGGGATCACGTTGCAGAACCCCGACACGTTCGACGCGATCCGGTTCTGGTCGGCGGGTTCGCTGCAGGGCCGGCAGTGGGACATCGTGTGGGGCGTGCTGCCCTTCATCCTCGTCGGCACTGCCGTGGCGCTCTCGCTCGGCCGGTCGCTGAACGCGTCGGTGCTCGGCGACGACCTCGCGAAGTCGCTCGGCGCGAACCTGCTCCGCACCCGGATCATCGGCTTCGCCGCCGTGACGGTGCTGTGCGGCGCGGCCACGGCGGCGGCCGGCCCCATCTCGTTCCTCGGGCTGATGGCCGCCTTCGTGGCACGGCGGATCGTCGGGCCCGACCAGCGCTGGATCCTGCCGTTCGCGGCGGTCATCGCACCGATCATCTTCCTCACCGCCGACATGATCGGGCGCCTGCTGGTCGCGAGCGAAGTGCCCGTCGGGCTGGTCACCGCGTTCGTCGGAGCGCCGCTGCTGATCGTGCTGATGCGTGGCCGGAAGGCGGTGAAGGGGCTGTGACGAAGGTGGATTCGAGCGACACGGCTGTACGCGCGACGCCGCAGACCCTCGCCGCGGTGAAGGGGCTGCACGTCGTGCGGCTCGCGGGTGGTCGGCTGAGCATCCGGATCCGCACCCGCACGGTCTGGGTGGTGGGCGCCCTCACGGTCTTCACGCTCGCGCTGGCGGTGCTCGCTGTGACGCTCGGCGAGTTCCCGATCGCACCCGGCGACGTCTTCGCGGTGTTCACCGGGCACGGTTCGGCGAGCATCCAGCGCATCGTGCTCGAGTGGCGGGCACCCCGGATCGTGCTGGCCATCCTCGCCGGGGCCGCCCTCGCTCTGTCGGGGGCGATCTTCCAGTCGCTGACCCGCAACCCGCTCGGGAGCCCCGACATCCTCGGTTTCTCGCACGGCGCGTACACGGGTGCGCTCATCGTCATGTTCGTGATCGGCGGCAATTATGTGGCCACGTCGATCGGCGCGTTCGTCGGCGGGGTCGCGACCGCTGCCGTCGTGTACTTCCTGAGCTTCCGGAACGGCGTGCAGGGCTTCCGGCTGATCGTGATCGGCATCGCGGTGAGCGCCTTCCTCGTGGCGCTGAACGGCTGGTTCATCATCTCGGTCGATGTGAACAGCGCGATCTCGGCGGCGACCTGGGCGACCGGATCCTTCGACCTCTCGACCTGGAACGACGTGCTCCCGGTGCTCGGCACGATCGTCGTGCTCGTGCCGGTGCTCGCGATGTACTCGCAGCGACTGCACACCCTCGAACTCGGCGACGATGCCGCGATCGGCCTCGGTGTGCGGGCCGAACCCACGCGGCTCGTGCTGCTGCTCGTGGGCGTGGCGCTGGTGGCCGTCGTCACGGCCGCGGCCGGGCCCATCTCGTTCGTGGCCCTCGCCGCCCCGCAGATCGCCCGCCGCCTCACCCGCTCCCCCGGCACGGCCCTCCTGCCGTCGGCCCTGCTCGGCGCCGCGCTGATGCTCGGCAGCGACGTGATCGCCCAGCGTGTGATCGCGCCCACCCAGCTGCCCGTCGGGATCATCACGGTGATCATCGGCGGCATCTACCTGATCGCGCTGCTCGCGGCGCAGTCCCGGAAGGCCTGACGTGACCCCTGCCGAGAATGCCGTGCGGCTCGCCGGCCGGAACCTCCGGGTCGGCTACGACAGGCGCACGATCATCCACGAGCTCGACATCGAGATCCCGGATGACTCGTTCACCGTGATCGTCGGACCGAACGCCTGTGGCAAGTCGACTTTGCTGCGCTCCCTCGCGCGGGTGCTCACGCCGACAGGCGGCAGTGTCGTGCTCGACGGGCGCGACATCTCGACGTACCCCTCGAAGGAGGTCGCCCGGCGCGTCGGACTGCTGCCGCAGACATCCATCGCGCCCGACGGAATCACCGTGCTCGACCTCGTGTCGCGTGGGCGGTTCCCGCACCAGTCGCTGCTGCGGCAGTGGTCGACGGACGACGAGAGCGCCGTCGCGCGGGCGATGGCGGCGACGAATGTCACCGAGCTCAGCGAGCGCACGGTCGACGAGCTCTCCGGCGGCCAGCGGCAGCGGGTCTGGGTGGCGATGGCGCTCGCCCAGGAGACCCCCCTCCTGCTGCTGGATGAACCGACCACCTTCCTCGACATCGCCCACCAGGTGGAGCTGCTCGACCTGTTCGCTCGGCTCAACCGGGAGTCAGGACACTCCCTCGTGGCGGTGCTGCACGACCTCAACCAGGCGGCGCGGTACGCGACGCATCTGGTGGCGATGAAGGAGGGCCGCGTCGTCGCGGAAGGCGCGCCCCGCGACATCGTCACGGCCGAGCTGGTCGAGCATGTCTTCGGGCTCCGCTGCCGGATCATCGACGACCCGGAATCCGGGACGCCGCTGGTGATTCCGCTGCTCTCGCGGTGACGGGACGGGCCTCGCCAGGTTCTCTCGGTTTGGATAGGCTAACCTAAGATAAATCCCTGTACCCGATCGAGAGAGCAGTCATGCGCCCCCGTCTCCTCCGCACCTCCGCCGTCGTAGCCGCAACTGCGGCGGCCCTCCTCGCCTTCACCGGTTGCGCCTCGGGCGCCACCGGCGAGCCGGCCTCGTCCGCAGCATCCGGAACCCTCGGCACCGTCGACACCATGTTCGGCACGGTCGAGGTCCCGCAGCCCGCCACCGCCGGCGACCTGAAGGTCGTCGCCCTCGGCTGGTCGGATGCCGAGATGGCGCTGGCGCTCGGCGTCAAGCCGGTCGGCGTCTACGCCTGGCAGGGTTTCACCGAAGACACCAAGGGCGTCGGCCCGTGGGCCTCGTCGCTCTTCGGCGACGTCACCCCGACGCAGCTCGGCGGCGGCGAGACGCTCAACTACGAGCAGATCGCGTCGCTCGACCCCGACGTCATCCTGAACGTGCGGAGCGACAACGACGAGGAGACCTACAAGCGCCTCAGCGAGATCGCCCCCACCGTCTACGCCCCGACAGGCACCGGCGCCTTCGCCACGGACTGGGCCACGCAGCTCACCTCGATCTCCGACGCTCTCGGCCTCGCCGACCAGGGTGCGTCGCTGGTCAGCTCGACCAAGGCCGACATCGCTGCGGCCGCCGCCGCTAACCCGGGTTTCGCCGGCAAGACCGCGGTCTCCGCCGCCAAGTTCGGTGAGGCGTACGGCGCCTACCTGCCCGGAGACGGTCGCTTCGACATCCTCGCCGACCTCGGCTTCGTCAGCGCGCCGGCTGTGACCGCCCTCGGCGCCGGTGCGTTCTACGCCGCCGTCTCGGTCGAGAACGTCGCCGCGCTCGACGCCGACGTGATGGTCGCCCTGCCCATCGGGTTCACCGCTGCAGAGACGTCGGCCGATCCGCTGCTCGCCAGCCTGCCGGTGGTTCAGGATGGCCGGGCGATCGTGCTCGACCCGACCTCGGAGCTCGCCACCGCGTACAGCGCGGCGAGCGTGCTGAGCATCCCGGTGGTGCTCGACCAGCTCGTGCCGCTGCTGGCGGCGGCCGCAGCCAAGTAGCGGCCGGTCAGCCGCGGCTGGCGCTGGCGAGCAGCCGCGGCTCCGGCTCGCCGGGCCAGCGCCCCAGCAGGAGGGCGCTCATGCCCGCGACCGCTGCGGACGTGTCGGCCCGTGCGGCGGAAGCCGCCTCCTCGGGCGTTAGCGTGCCGTCGCCGGTCACCCGGCGCAGCACCTCGAGCACGATCCCACCGGCGCGGATGAGCGTCGACTCCGGGCCCGTCTCGACAGAGGAGATCGCGGCCACACCGGGTGCACCGCCGGCACCGCCCGCACCGTCGGCACCGCCGGCACCGCCCGAGGCCACCTCCCCGCCCAGCACCGCACTTCCGCCGGTCCCCTCGACCAGCGTGTCGAGCGGTTTCGGCACCATCTCGCCGTCGATGACCCAGTGCTGTTCGACGTGGCTCCCGCCACCCAGGATGACCGTTCCGAGCACCGCCGCATAGACCGGGTCGCCGCACGCGTCATAGACCCAGCGCGTGCCGAGCACGGAGTGCTCCACGGTGCCGACCAGCCAGTCCCCGGCCCCGTCGAGCGGCTCGGCGCGGTACGTCACGGGAACCTGCAGCACCGGGCCTTCGACTCCCGACCCGGCCGGCACCCGCAGCAGCATCGTCTCGATGCCGACCTCGCCCGCGGGGTCGTCGAACCGGTACGACCCGACCTGTTCGAGGGCACCGTCCGGGACATCCGGCCCGCCTGCCCCATCCGTGTCAGCCGCCGTGAACCACGGCTGGGCCGGAACCCACTCCTGCAACAGCTCAAGCTTCGAGGGGGTCAGTACTGCTTTGTGGAGAAGAGCCATGACCCGATCGTAGGCTCTCGGCCCGGCGCGGTCATCCCGGAGCTACGCCCCGGCGAGTTCGGCGAGCGACGGCGGGTTCGCCCCCGCCCGCGACACCGTGATCCGCGCACTCTCGAGCGCCGTGCGCGCGATCGCCGTCACCTGCGCTTCGTCGAGCCGGCCGGCGAGGATGCCCGGCACCAACCCGTCGCAGAGGATCGCGTAGAGCATCCCCGACATGAACGAGTCACCCGCGCCGATCGTGTCGACCACGTCGACCGGTTGTGCGGGCAGCGACACCCGGACTCCGGGAGCGGCGAGCAGGCAGCCCTCCCCGCCGCGGGTCACACCGACGAGGAGGCTCCCCGCGTCGAGGAACCCCGACACGACCGTCTCGAGGTCGGCACCCGGGTAGAGCCACTCGGCGTCCTCGTCGCTGAGCTTCACCACGTGCGCGTCCGCCGCGAGCGCCTCGACGTCGGCCAGGACGGATGCCCGGTCGGGCGTGATGCTGGGGCGCACATTCGGGTCATAGCTGAGGAGCACGTCGCCGCGGGCGCGGGCATCCGCGAACAGCCGCCGGATCTCGTCGGAGCCCGGGCGGAGCACCGACGCGATCGATCCCGTGTGCAGCACGCTGGTGCCGGGGGCGATGTCGCTGCGGTCGAGCTCCCAGACGATGTCGAACTCGTAGCTGGCCCTGCCCTCGGCGTCGAGGTGCGCCGTGGCGGTGGAGGTCGGGGCATCCAGAGCCGTTGCCTGTTCGAGCACGACTCCGGCTTCGCCCAGGTGCTGGATGATCGCCCGCCCGTAGTCGTCGTCGCCGACCTGCGCGCGGAAGGTCGTGGCCATGCCGAGCCGGGCGAGCCCGTAGGCGACGTTCAGGGGGCTGCCGCCCGGATGCACGACGGGAGCCGCGGTGTCTGCCGATCCGCTCCGCACGAGGATGTCGACGAGCGCCTCCCCGATGACCAGCACGCCCGGGGCGGCCGAGGACGCAGCTGCCCCGGCCTCAGCCGCCGACGACGCAGCCGACTCGGACGGGGACTGCGGGTCTTCGCTGACGTTCACGCCACCATCCTAGACTGGACGCGGGTACCGGCCACGGCCGCGCGGCCCGCGCGGTTCGCGCGGTTTCGCGCACCGCGCCGTCGAAGGAAGCGAGCAACGATGACGTCGAGGGACACGCTGGTCCGAGGGCTCTGGACCCTCTTCGAACCCCTCCACGCGGTCACCTACTTCTCGGCGGAATCGCGCGCCGCCTTCGCATCCGTCGGCCTGACGCGGTACTGGGACGGCTACTTCGCCGGGCGCTCCGCCCCGCTCGGTGCCGTCACCGCCGCCCCTGTGACCGCGCTGTTCAGCGGCTTCGCGCCCGCGCTCGTCGAGCGCGCGCTGCCCGCCGCGTGGTCGGTGGCCTCGCCCGCCGCCGTTTTGGATGCCCGGTCGGAGGGTGCGGCATCCACTCTCCGCACGCTGGTACCCGACCCGGATGTCGCGGCCCGCGCCCTCGCCGCTCTGGCCCCGATCGCCGCCGGAGCCGACACGGTCGGGCGCCCGCTCGCAGCGGCGAACCGTGCGCTGCCGCCCACCGGCGACCCGTACCGCGACCTCTGGCAGGCGACGGCGACACTCCGGGAGCACCGCGGCGACGGCCACGTGATCGCGCTCGTCACCGAGGACATCGCCGGACTCACGACGATCGTGCTGCGGAGCGGACTCGACCTCGACACGTCATCGATGAAGCGCTCGCGCGGCTGGAGCGACGAGGTGTGGGACGACGAGCAGTCCAGCCTCGTCGACCGGGGGCTGCTCGACTCCGACGGGCGCATCACCCCGGCCGGCGCCGAGGCGATCGACCGCGCCGAGCGGCTGACGAACCGCCTCGCGGCTGCGCCCTGGGCCGGCCTCAGCGACACGCGTCTCATCGCGATCGCGGAAGCGCTCGCCCCTCTCGCGAACGCCTGCGCACCTCTCTATCCGCAGCCGAACCCGATCGGCATGCCCTCCCCCTGGGACGCGGCCGCCGACCCCGCGGGCGCGACGATCGCCGCGGGCCCCACCGCGCGCTGACGCGCTTGCCGCCGCAGGCCGCGGTGCGAGGCGGTGCGCAGCGATCTGAGGCGGCGGGCAGCGGCGCGGTGCGAGGCGGCGGGCAGCGGCGCGGTGCGGCGCGCGAAACCGAGGCGGGGTGGAGACTGGGGCGATGAGCGAAGACGCCGGCACAGACATCCAGAACCCCCCGCGAGCACGCAACCCGCTCGGGATCGTAGCGCTCGTGGTGGGGGTGGTGGGCATCCTGTTCAACGCGCTGTTCACCCTGGTGCAGGCGGTTGTCGTCGGGCAGGGGATGTATGACCTGCTCGCCACGTTCGGAGTCGCCCACTCGGTGCTCGCCATCGTCATCGCGCTGGCGACGATCGCGCTCGGCGTCGTCGCGCTGCTGCGCCCCGGAGCCCCGCGGGGTGCGGCCGGCGCGGGCACCGCCCTCGGCGCGGCGAGCCTCGTGAGCGTGCTGACCGGTTTCCTCTACTCCGGTGTCATCGCGGCCACCGGCTTCTGACCCGCTCCCCGGCCACATCGACTCGGGAGTTCCTGTCGGTACGGCGATGGTGTGGCGACTGAAACTCCCGAGTCGAGGAAGTGGGAGGGGTGGGCGGGTGGCGGCGCGGCTAGAGCCGCTGCGTGCGCGAGAGCACCGTCTGGATGATCACCACGATCGCGAGGAACGCGCCCGAGACGACCGCCTGCACCGAACTCGACAGCGTGCCGACCTGGTTGATCAGGTTCTGGATCACACTCAGCAGCAGCACGCCGGCCACCGTGCCGATCAGGTTGCCGCGCCCGCCGACGAGCAGGGTCCCGCCGATCACGACAGCCGAGATCGCGTTCAGTTCGAGCCCGACCCCGACGGTCGGTACGCCCGACGACGAGTACGCCGCGTTCAGGGCCCCCGCGAGCCCGGCGCAGACGCCCGAGACCACGTAGACCGTGAACTTCACCCGCGCCACGGGCAACCCCATCAGCGTCGAGGCGCTCTCCGAGCCGCCGACCGCGTAGATCGACTGTCCGCCGCGGGTGCGGGCGAGCAGCACCGATCCCACGACGATCACGACGACCGCGATGAACACGGGCCAGTGGATGCCGAGCACCTCCCCCTGGCCGAGAGCGACCACCACGGGGTCGGTGATCAGCGGCGTCGTCGACCCGCCGTCGGTCGTGGCGAGCACGAGCCCGCGCACCCCGAGCAGCCCCGCGAGCGTGACGATGAACGGCGCCATACCGGCATGGGCGATGAGGAACCCCTGCAGCGCACCGATGGCCCCGCAGACGACCAGCGGGAAGACGAGCGCCCCGAGCAGCCCGAATGTCGATCCGTAGGCCGCGAGCACCCCGCCCAGGGCGAACACCGACCCCACCGAGAGGTCGATCCCCCCGGTCAGGATCACGAAGGTCATGCCCGCGCCGACGATCAGCAGGAACGACGACTGCGTCAGGATGTTCGAGAAGTTGCCGGGCGTGGCGAAGGTCGGGAATCCCACCGCGCCGACGACGAGCAGGATGACGAGCACGATCGCCGCGCCGTAGCTCTGCAGCAGCCCGGCGACGCGTTCGCGTGCGGCCTGCCGGTCGGTGGTCGGTCCCGCTGCCGGTTCGAGAGTGGTCATCTGACTCGGGCCTTTCCACGCTGGATGTAGACGGCGACCAGGATGATGATCGCCTGCGCGATCTGCGAGTATGCATCCGGCACGTTGTGCTTGATGAGCGTCGCGCTGATGAACTGCAGCAGCACGGCCCCGGCGAGCGTGCCGAGCACCTTCACCTGCCCGCCGCTCAGCGGGGTCCCGCCGACGACCACCGCGGTGATGGCCGACAGCTCGATGAGGTTGCCGAGGGTGGAGGGGACGGATGCGCCCAGCCGGGCGGTGCCGATCACCCCCGCGACGGCGGCGAGCGCCGCGCAGAGCACGTACACGATGAGCAGGATCCGCTTCACCGGCAGGCCGGCCAGCTCGGCCGCCCGGCGACTGCCGCCGATCGCGATGAGCTGCTTGCCGAAGGTCGTGCGGTTGACGAGGATGGCGACGACTCCCACGAGCACCGCGGCGATCAGCACGCTGTACGGGATGCCCAGCACCGAGTCCCGGCCGAGAGCGAGCACGTCGGGGCTCGTCACCGACTTCAGCTGTTCGTTCGCGATGAGGAGGGCCAGCCCGCGCCCGGCCACCATCACGGCGAGCGTCGCCACGATCGGCTGAACCCCGATGAAGGCGACCATCGAGCCGTTGAGCGCGCCGATCACCGCTCCGACGCCGATCGCGATGAGGAGGGTGGGCACCAGCCCGTAGCCGACGTAGAGCGGGATCACCGCGGCGGCCAGGGCCATCACGGCGCCCACCGAGAGGTCGATCCCTTCCGTGCCGATCACGAGCGCCATGCCGAGCGCGACGATCAGCACCGGCACGACCTGCACGAACTGCGTGCGGAAGTTGTCGATCGCAAAGAAGTTGGGCGTGAAGAAGAGGTTGTAGAGCAGCAGCAGCACGATCGCGATGTACACGCCGTACTTCTGGAAGACGCCGAGCACCGCCGAACGGCTCGGCACACGCAGCGACACGGTGGCCTGCGTCATGATGCTCCCCCTGCCAGCGCCGCGAGAAGCGCTCCCTCGTCGACCTGGTCGCCGCGGAGCTCCGTCTCGATGGATCCGTCGCGCAGAACGATCACCCGCGCGGATCCCTCGACGACCTCCTCGACCTCGCTCGACACCAGCACGATCGCCAGTCCCTCGTGGGCGAGCTCGTCGATCAGGGACTGCACCTCGGCCTTCGCCCCCACGTCGATTCCGCGCGTGGGTTCGTCGAGCAGCAGCACCTTGGGTGTCATCGCGAGCCAGCGGGCGATCATCACCTTCTGCTGGTTGCCGCCCGAGAGCTCGGAGACGAGCTGGTCGGGGCTCGACACCTTGATGTGCAGACGCTTGATGAACACGTCGACCACTGCATCCTGCTTGCGACGGGAGGTGAAGCCCGCGCGGGAGAGTTTCGGCAGGGCTGCCAGCACGATGTTGTCGCGCACCGACAGGTTCGGAACGATCCCCTCGGCCTTCCGGTCTTCGGGCAGCATCACGATGCCGGCACGGATGGCGGCGGGAACGGATCCGCTCCGCACGTTCTTGCCGTCGATCGTCACTCCACCCCGGTCGAGTTGCATCACCCCCGAGAGTCCCTTCAGCGTTTCGGAGCGGCCGGAGCCGAGGAGCCCGCCGAGGCCGACGACCTCCCCCGGACGGATGGAGAGGCTGATCCCGTCGATCTGGTGCTTGCGGCTGAGGTCGGTGGCGACGAGCACGGGCGGCGCGTCGCTCTCGTTCGCCGCGCGGAACGCGGTCACTCCCCCGCGCTCGACCTTCTCGACCGAACGGCCGAGCATCATCGAGACCAGCTCGACCCGGGGCAGGTCGCCGAGCGACCCGACGTGCACCACGCGACCGTCGCGCAGCACTGTGACGGTGTCGCAGACGCGGTAGATCTCGTCCATCCGGTGCGAGACGTAGATGATCGCGATGCCGCGCTCCCGCAGCAGCCCGATCACGCGGAACAGCGTCTCGACCTCGCGCGCCTCGAGCGAGGAGGTCGGCTCGTCCATGATGACGACGTTCGCGTTGATGCTGACGGCCCGCGCGAGCGCGACCATCTGCTGCACGCCGAGCGCCAGCGTGCGGAGAGGCCGCCGCACGTCGACCTGGATCCCGTACTCCGCAAGGAGGGCCCGCGCATCCGCGTACATGCGGCGGAAGTCGATGAGACCGACCCGCCCGCGCGGCTCGCGCCCGAGGTAGATGTTCTGCGCGACCGACATCAGCGGCACCAGGTTGACCTCCTGGTAGATGGTGCTCACGCCCGCCTTCTGCGCGTCGAGCGGCCGGGCGAACGTCGCAGGGCTCCCGGCGAGCAGCAACTGCCCCTCCTCGGGCTGGTGCACCCCGGTCAGCACCTTGATCAGGGTCGACTTGCCGGCCCCGTTCTCGCCCATCAGGGCCATGCTCTCCCCGGCCCGGAGCACGAGATCGACCCCGCTGAGCGCGGTGACCCCGGCGAACCGTTTGGTCACGCCCCGCGCCTCGAGCACCGGAGCCTCGAGCCCGGAAGTACGCGCATCCGACATGCGGCGGATCCTTTCGTCGTTGAAATTCATGAGTGCGGCCCGGCCGGCCGAATGCGACAGACTGAACGATCGCCTTGGGCCGCGCGGGCCGCACTCGCCGGCTAGAAGGCCGAGCCGACCTTCGCGGCGGCGTTGGAGGGATCGTACTCGCTGTCCTGGATGATCACGTCCTGCCCGACGGCTGTGCCGTCCATGAAGTCCTGGATCGTCTGGAAGGCGAGCGGGCCGAAGCGCGGGTTCGACTCGATCACACCGTTGTAGGCACCGGCGACGATCTGTTCGACAGCGTTCTTGGTGCCGTCGACCGAGTAGATCTGGATGTCCTTACCGGGTGTCTTGCCGGCCGAGATGATCGCGGCCTGGGCCCCGAGGCCCATCTCGTCGTTCTCGGCGTAGATCGCGGTGATGTCGGGGTTCGACTGCAGCAGCTGCTCGGTGACGGACTGGCCCTTGTCGCGGGCGAAGTCACCGGTCTGCTGGGCGACCACGGTGATGTTCGGACCCTTGGCCGCGATCTCGTCGAGGAAGCCCGAGGTGCGGTCGGTGGTGACCCCGTTGCCCGAGGAGCCGAGCAGCACGGCGACCTTCGCGGTGCCGCCCGTACCGGCGATCAGCTGGTCGGCGGCACGCTTGCCCTGCTCGACGAAGTTCGAGCCGAGGAACGAGACGTAGTCGGTGCACGCGGTGGCGTTCAGCTTCCGGTCGATGGTGATGACCGGGATGTTCTTGGCGCGAGCAGCGGCGAGGGCGGGCTCGAGGCCATCCGAGTTCAGCGGCGCGACGATCAGGATCTGGGCGCCCTGCGCGATGAGGTCGTTGATGTCGGAGATCTGCTTCGACAGCGTCGACTGAGCGTTCGTCTTGATGAACTTCTTGACGCCGACCTTGGCGGCTTCGTCGGTGATGGACTGCGTCTCCGCGATGCGGAACGGGTTGTCCTCCTTCTCGGACTGCGAGAAGCCGACGGTCGCCTGGGTCAGGTCGATCTTGTCGCCTTTGTAGTCAGCCAGCGAGCAGGTGGGGCCGGTGACGGGAGCGGCGGTCTGGGCGGCATCCGTCGCGGCTGCTGTGCCGGATGAGGGGGCGGTGGTTCCGGTGTTCGTGCAGCCGGTCAGAGCCAGGCCGACGGCGGCGACGCAGGCTGCTGCGGAGAGGAGCGCGCGTCCCTTTCGGTTCATGTTCATGAGATCAACTTCCTTGTTGGTGTGGGGTCCAGCGATCACAAGCTAGCAATTTCCATCAGAACAGAAACCGCTTCTGATGAATTGTTGCTAAAACGTGTCCAAAAGTCCAGCACTCTTACGCAGGGACACTCCCCGACGGGGCGACATGCAGCGTGACGCCGAGCCGGGCGAAGGCGCCGAGCTGCTCGGCCGGGGCCCCCGCGTCGGTGACGAGATGACTGAGCTGATCGCTGGCGATGGTCTGGATCGCCGTGCGCACCCCGAACTTGGTGTGGTCGACGAGCGCCACCACCTCGTGGCCGGCCGCGGCCATCGCCCTGTCCGAGTCCGCGACGGTCATGTTGGGCGTCGACAGCCCGAAGTCGGCCACCAGCCCGTTGCCCGAGACGAAGGTCCGGTCGGCGTGGATCCCCCGCAGGGTGCGGTTGGTCGCCTCGCCGACGAAGGCCCTGATGGATGCCCGGAGGGTCCCGCCCGTCATGATCACCTCGTTCGCGGTGGCCGGCACGAACGCCTCCGCGACCGGCAGAGAATTCGTGATCACGGTGAGGCCTGTGCGGTCGAGGATCGACTCGGCGAACGCCTCCGTCGTCGTGCCCGGCCCGATGATGATGACGTCACCGTCGTGCACGAGGGTGGCGGCGAGGCGCCCGATGGCGTACTTCTCCTCCATCGCCTGGCCGATCTTCTCGGCATAGGTGGATTCCCGCGAGGGCGCTCCGGCGACGGCGCCGCCGTGGGTGCGGGTCAGCAGCCCGACGGAGTCGAGGTAGACGAGGTCGCGCCGGATGGTCACGGCCGAGGTGTCGAGGCGCTCGGCAAGGGAGCCGATGGAGACGGCCCCGTCGGCCCTCAGGAAATCGAGGATCAGATTGCGTCGCTGCGCTGCAAGCACCCCGCCATCCTACGGAGAATGACGACGAAATGAACAGTTTCGATCAGTTCGCGGCAGATTCGGGCAGCGCGGCGGAGGGCAGGCTGGGGGTGGTGAAGGTCAGCGTCAGTGAGGGACGGGCATCCGGAACGTCGCCTTCGAAGCCGCCCTCCTCCTCGCCGTTCTGCTGTTCGAGCGCGCGATAGACCGTGGCCCGGGAGGTGCCGAGCTGCTGGGCGATCTCGCGCACGGAGGCCCCCTGCTCACGGAGCAGCAGCACCCGCTCGACGTTGGTCGCCGAGAGAGCGCGGGGCCGGCCGGCGACCCGCCCCCGCGCCCGAGCCGCGTACACGCCCACCATCGTGCGCTCACGGGTGAGTGTGCGCTCGAGTTGCGTGAACGCCTGGATGACCCGCAGCAGGGCGGCGCCATCAGGCCCTGTCGTGTCGAGATTCTCGGTGAGCGACTGCACCCCGACCCGCCTGCCGCCGAGCAGTTCGAGCAGCGAGAGCACCTGAGGTAGCGTGCTGGCGAGGCGGTCGAGCCGCCATGTGACCAGGGTGTCCCCGGGGCCGATGTCGTCGAGCAGAGTGGTCAGTTCCGACCGGGTCGCCGTGACGGAGTTGGCGCTGACGTCTTCGTAGAACCGCGTGACGCCCTGCTGCCGCAGCAGGTCGCGCTGGTAGTCGCCGTTGTGTTCCAGCGGGCCGACCCAGATGTAGCCGACCTCAGCCATGGTCAGCGCCGTCTGGGACAGCGCCGTCTGGGTCAGCGCCGCTTGAATCAGCGCCGAGCGGATCGTCGTCGACGTCAGTGTCGTCGCCCGTGTCTTCGGCGTTCGGTGTGGGGGCCGCGACGAAATCCGCATCCTGGGGCACGGTGAAGTCGTGGAAGGGATCGAATTCTTTGTCGGGCATGCCCCAACGCTACCCGGGTGTTCAATGGAATGCATGGCAGTCAAATGGATCGCACAGGATTTCGGCGGACTCGACGTGTTCACGGAGGTCGAGGCGGATGACCTGCCGCCGGGCCGCGGTGAGGTGACGATCGAGATCCGGGCTGCCGGAATGAACCCGGCCGACTACAAGCATGTCGCGTCCGGGAGCGACCGGAGCCTCCTTCCCGTGCAGGTCGGGTACGAGATCGCCGGGGTGATCCGGGGGATCGGCCCGGACACCACGATCGCGTCGGGCGGCGGCGCAGTCGGCGACGAGGTGCTGGCGTTCCGCGTCGCGGGCGGTTACGCCTCCGAGCTCACGGTTCCCGCCGCCGACGTCTTCGCCAAACCGGCGTCGCTCGGTTTCCCGGAGGCCGCGAACCTCCTGCTGGCCGGGTCGACCGCCGCCGAGATGCTCGACGTCACCCGCGTCACTGCCGGTGACACGATCCTCCTCCACGGAGCATCCGGAGCCGTCGGCGTGAGCGTGCTGCAGCAGGCCGCGCTCCTCGGGGCGACCGTGATCGGCACGGCCAGCGAGAAGAGCTTCGAGGTCGTGCGGCGCTTCGGCGGGCATCCGGTGGCCTACGGCGACGGCCTCGAACAGCGGGTGCGTGATGCTGCACCGAACGGCGTCGTGGCCGCCCTCGACGCCGTCGGCACCGACGAGGCGGTCGACGTGTCGCTGGCGCTTGTGGATGACCGGCAGCGCATCGTGACGATCGCAGCGCCGGGGCGGGCCGAAGCCGACGGTTTCCGCGCGATCGCCGGCGCGAGACCGCAGAGCGCGGCGTTCCGCAACGGCGTGCGCGCCCGGCTGATCGACCTCGCGGGCAGCGGGCGGCTGGTGGTACCGATCGCCCGCACCTGGCCGCTGGACGAGGCGCGGGAGGCGCTGGAATTCCTGATGGATCAGCACCCCGGGGGCAAGCTCGCGCTGATTCCCTGAGCGGTCGACGGCGGGTCGTGGGTGCTGGCAACCGATGGTGTGCCCGAAAAGCAAGCCCCTGCCGCCTCCGGGGACCCTGGCTTACATTGGAAACATGAGCGACACGAATCTCGGCACCGACGGCACCATCCCCAACTCCGAAGACGGCATCGCCGTCGGACACGTTCCGGACGGATCGCACTTCAACCCCGAGGAGGAAGCCGGGTCAGCCGCCGCTGGCGATGAGGAGTCGGGCACCTACACCGACGCCGAGGGCGACGACCGCGAGGACCGCCCCGCGGAGAAGGACGGGACCTACACGGACGCCGACGAGTAGGTCGGATCGAGTCGGGTTCCCTCCAAAACTTCACCCTCTCTTAAGATGGGACGAGTTGTCTGGTTTCATCTGATCTAAGGCGGGGTGCTGATATGGCAATCGACAAGAGTCGGGTGCTCGACGCTCCACACATCACGGCACGTCTCCGAAGTGACAACTCGGGTGTGCTGGTGGTCGATGGAGACGAGCAGCACATCACCGCGGACTCCGCCGGAGCGGCCCTGCAGGAACTCGTCGGCCTCATCCAGGGCGAGGCTGAGCGACTCGGTCGGCCCGTGCGCGTCACGGTGACGGCGGAGACGGGCCGCAGCATCCTGATCGCCGATGAAGACGGTTCGATCGAGGAGGAGAGCTTCGTGCCCTCCGAGGAGCTCGAAGCCGCTGCTGAAGACAGTGCCGATGGCGAGGCGAGTGCCGATGGCGAGGTCGACGACGATGCCGCGGTCGACGACGACGCCGCGGACGATGACGACGCCGCGGACGACGTCGATGCCGACACAACGGCTGAAGATGTTGCCGACGAAGGCGACGACGACGCCGACACAACGGCTGATGAGGTTGTCGACGAAGGCGACGACGACAGCGACAGCGTCAGCGACGAAACCGATGAGGACGACCCCACCGACGAACCCGACGGCGACGTGGCCGATGAAGGCGACGACGACATCGACGACTCAGGCACCGACGACTCACACACCCACAACTCAGACGCCCACGACTCAGACCTCGACGAAACCGACCCAGAAGACGCGGAACCGCGCGACGACCTCGCAGCGTTCCCGACTCCCCTGCCAGCGTCCGCGCGTCCCGCGCCAGCACTGGCACCCGAACGATCAGAGCCTCCCATGCCCACTCCTGCACGAACCACCCCTGCCCCCTCGGGAGGCGCCCGCCCGAACATCCAGAGCCGACAGGGCCAGCCAGGCCCTGCTGTGGGCAGGCAGGGTTCCAGCAGCCCGGATGCCGGCAGGCCGGGCAGCCAGAAGGATCTGCTCGACGCGCCTTCGTTCCTTGCCGTCCCGAAGATCGCGGAACCCGCAGAGCAGGGCTTCAAGGGCCTTCTGAACCACCTCGGCTTCCACTTCAAGCCCGGTCGCAGCGAGCAGGCGCAGCGCAGCGACATCGAGGCGATCTCCCGCCACTTCCCCGCCCACCGCACCATCAGCGTGATCAACCGTAAGGGCGGGGCGAACAAGACGCCCACGGTTGCCAACCTCGCCGCGGCATTCGCGCGCAGCGGCGGCGGAGGCGTGCTGGCCTGGGACAACAACGAGACCATGGGCACCCTGGGCTGGCGCACCGAGCGCGGCGAGCACGACTCCACCGTTCTCGACGTGCTCGCCAACGCCGACGACCTTCTGGATGCCCGTGCCGAGTTCGGCCAGATGTCCCGTTTCGTGCACCACCAGCAGGCCGACAAGTTCGACGTCCTGCGCTCCGACGAGGATCCCTCCGGCACGCACGAGATGACGGCCGAGGAGGTCGACATCGTGCACAGCATCGCGGCAAAGTACTACCGGCTCATCCTCATGGACTCCGGCAACAGCGACCGCGCCGAGAACTGGCTGCGCATGATCGACCACACCGACCAGCTCGTCGTTCCCACCACCACCATGGAGGACCGCGCCCAGGCCGCCCTCCTCACGCTGCAGGCCGTGCAGAGCCGCAGCGAGAAGGCCGCGGAGCTCGCGAAGAACGCCGTCGTCGTCATCTCGGAGTGGCAGCCCAAGGAGCAGAACATCTCCGAGCGCATGGCCGAGGACTTCCGGCCCTATGTGCGCGACGTCGTGATCGTGCCGTTCGATCCTGCGCTCAAGGCCGGGCGCATCCTCCACAGCTCGCTTCAGCCGGCCACCCGCCGAGCTTGGCTCGCGGCCGCTGCGGCCATCGCAAAGGGCCTGTAGTTCCGCGAGATTGCAGGGAATTCCGGCATTGTTGAGGCAATGTCAGTGGTTGGTGTTTGAATTGAAGCATGAACCAGCCAGCCGCTCCCGCACCCGACTTTGCGTCGGTGGTGTCGTGGGTTCTGGATGCCCGGCGGGGGTTTGACGCTGTGTTGGCGTCTGCCGGTGGGGCTGCCGCGCCCTGCGGGCTTGCCGACGACGCTCTGGTGGCGGCTGTGGTGCAGGTCGAGTCGTTGGGCCGGATCATTGACGGGTTGCGGGTGCGGATGGCTGGTGAGGTGGCGGCGAGGTCTGCTGCGGAGTTCGGGGCGGAGGGTCTTGCCCGGTCGCATAATGCCCGGTCGGTTCCGAAGTTCTTGGCGGCGATTACCGGTGCTCGTGACGAGACGATCATGTCCAGGATGAAGCTCGCCTCGCAGGTGCACACGGGCATGTCGTTGGTGGGGTTGCCGAACCTGCCTCGTTTCCCGCAGGTTGCGGAGGCGCTGGCTCTGGGCGATCTGGGGGTGGATGCGGCGACGTCGATTACGCGGCGTCTCTCGGAGGCCGCGGCGAAGATCGGTTTCACGGAAGAGGTCTCGGAGGCGGAGGGTAGCCTCGTCGCGTTGGCGCAGCAGACGTCGGGTAGTTTCGGGTATTCCGCGAATCAGGTGGATGATCTGGCGATCCGGTGCCGTGAGCACCTCGACCCCGACGGCGCGGAGCCCCGTGAGGCTGACTTGCACGAGAAGCGGTACCTGGAGCTGAAGGCGCACCGTTCGGGGATGACGTCGATCCGGGGCCTGTTGTCGCCGTCGATGGCGGCGATCGTCGCGTCCGCGTTGGAGCCGTGCACGAGCCCGCGGATCGTCGCTTTCGCAGCCGACCCGAGTGAAGATGGGGATGCGGGCCCGGCGGGCGATGTGCCGGTCGATGGTCTGACGGCGGACACCCGCACGGCGGGTCAGAAACGTGTCGATGCGCTCGTGAACCTGTTGCAGGTCGCGGCGGGACGGCCGGAGATGCCGCGCCTGAACGGTGCCGCACCCACCGTGAACCTCCACGCCACCCTCGACGACGTCGTCACCGGCCGCGGCATTGGCTGGATCGACGGCCTCACCGCCCCCGTCCCGTACTCGACCGTCGAGGCGCTGCTGTGTCACGGGGATGTGATCACGACCCTGTTCGGTGAGCATGGGCAGGTGTTGCAGCACGGGAAGACCCGCCGCCTGTTCACCCCCGCCCAGAACCGTGCGTTGGCGGCGCGGGATGGCGGGTGTGTGTGGCCGGGCTGCGACGCACCCCCATCCTGGTGCGAGTCGCACCATGTCGACGGGTGGCAATCCGACACCCACCCCGGCGGCCTGACCGACATCGACAACGGGGCACTGCTCTGCCACTTCCACCACACGAACCTGCACAAAACACACTGGAAACTCACCATCCGCAACGGCACCCCCCACCTCATCCCACCCGACTGGCTCGACTGGACCCAAACCCCAAGGCCCTGCCAACAAAACCGGGCACGACAACGAACCGGCCACCACCCACCCGGCCCGCACAACCCAGCCCGGCACCGCCCACCCCCGACCCCACCGCCCACCCGACAACCAAGCAACCCTCCAGCCAGCGACCCTCACCACGGCGACCCCCGACCCGGCCACCCTCGACCCGGCCACCCTCGACCCGGCCACCCTCAGCCCGGCGAACCCCGACCCGGCGACCCCCAATCCGCGAGCCCCGAAACGGCCACCCTCAAACCGGCGAGGCTCGACCGAGCGACCGGCCATCGACCGAATGGTGGCTCGAACACCGCCAGAGCGACACCGGGTAGAACGATGCCGCGATCCCAGCCACCCTGGCCGACCATCCTCGGATCGTGCGCCGCCTGCCGGCCGCACCACCGATCCGGCCACGCGCATCCAGAACCACACCCACCGACGGCAAGCCCGCAGGGCGCGGCAGGCACGACGCGGCAGCGTCCACGGCGCGGCGACAAGCAGGGCCCGGCAGCATGCACGGCGCGGCGGCGGGGCGCAGCAGCCCGCAGAGGGGCGCGGCAGCCCGTGGGACGGGGCGGCGGGCCGGGGTGCGACCACGTCGGCCACCGCACTCCGCTAACGTGGGAGCGAGACGCTGGCGTGGGCTGGCAGGAGAGCGGGTCGAGATGTTCGAGGCAGAGAACCTTCGCGACTGGATCGACCTGCCGGTCGTCGACCAGGCCGGCGACAAGGTCGGCTCGCTGGAGAGCATCTACTTCGACACCGCTGCGGGGGTCCCGTCGTTCGCGGCCGTGCACGTGGGCATTCTCGGCGGACAGAAGCTCGTGTTCGCCCCGCTCGACGGCGCGGTCGTCGCACCCAAGTACCTCAAGGTCATGTTCCCGAAGAAGCTGATCAAGGACGCACCGTCCATCGCCACCGACGGAGAACTCGAAGCGGCGGAAGAACCCGCCCTGTTCGCCCACTACGCCCTCACCTACCAGACCGGTTCCGGCGGGGAACGCCGCCTCGGTCGCCGCTGACGACACCCGCTCAGCGGCACGCAGGCAGGCAAGCAGGCAGGCAGGCAGGCAGGCAGGCAAGCAGGCAGGCAGGCAAGCACGCAGGCATCACACGGCTACAGCCGCCGCCTTCCGCAGCTGGCCCGACCGGTAGTACGTGCTCACGTGGTTCGACGCATCGCGCAGGTACCGTTCGAGCGCACGCTCGCGGGCCGGGTCGATCTGCTCGCTGGGCGCGCTGATCGCGACGGCACCCACGATCATCCCGGCCCCGTTCCGCACGCCGACCGCCGCGCAGGTCATGCCGGGCACGAACTCCTCGTGCTCCCAGGCCACACCGAGGTTGGCGACCTTGGCGAGATGCGCGTCGAGTTCCGGTCGTGATGTCATCGTCGTCTCGGTGAGGCGGGGCATTCCGTGCACCCCCAGGTAGCCGTCCACCTGGTCGACGCTCATGCCGGCGAGCATGATCTTGCCGAACGCCGTGGCGTGGGCGGCCTCGTGGAATCCGAAACCGAGGGGCGTGAGCCTCGGATGATCGGGGCTGTCGACCACGTAGGCCACGACGACATCGGCGCCACGGTACACCGCGAAGTAGCCTGCCGTCTGGGCGGTGTCGTGCAGCCGCGCGATCTCGGCGCGCACCGCCGTCGGAACACCGATCTGGCGGTGCAGCGAGACTCCGAGCCGGTCGAGTTTGTAGCCGAGTTCGAACCGGCGCTCGCCTTTCAGATGAACGAGGTAGTCGCTCTGCACAAGGGCCTGCATGAGGCGGTAGACCGTCGGGAGAGGATAGCCGAGAGCCTGGGAGACCTCTTTCGCCGACGCCCCACCACGCTCCGCCACGATCTCAAGGATTGAGAGGGTCTTCTCGACGGTGGCGACACCGGAATCGCTGGAGGGCATGCTGCCAGTGTGGTCGCGAGCCGGCACCCGCACAACACCGGCACCGTTTCTTCTCGCATGCTGAGAACGCCGATCGAGCCGACCGTCGGCTCTCCCTAGGCTGTGCCCACGCAGGTCTTTCTGCGCTGTGACACCGTCGTCAGGAGTTCAACCATGTCCGAAACCGCAGGATCAGAAACCGCAGGCGCACCCACCCCCGTGCCCGTCCGCACCATCATCAGTCCGAGCCGCTACGTTCAGGGCCCCGGCGCCATCACCCGGCTCGGCGAGTTCCTCGCCCCCATCGGCAGCAGCCCCCTCATCGTGGCCGACGACATCGTCTGGGGCTTCGTCGGGCACGACGTGGAGTCGTCGCTGAAGGCCGCCGGCCTGCCGGTGCGCAAGGAGAAGTTCAACGGCATCCCGACCGCCGTAGAGATCGACCGGCTCGTCGACGTCATCAAGGAGACCGGGGCCGATGTGGTCGTGGCCGTCGGCGGTGGCAGCACGATCGACGCGGTGAAGGCGTCGGGCTTCCTCGCGGGCATCCGCTGGGTGACGGTGCCGTCGGTCGCATCGACGGATGCCCCGACCTCCGCTCTCGCCGTGGTCTACACGGAGGAGGGGGCCTTCGAGGAGTATCGCTTCTTCCCCCGGAATCCCGACCTCGTGCTGGTCGACTCGCAGCTCGTCGCGAATGCTCCGGCCGCTTTCCTCGCGGCGGGGGTGGGCGACGCGCTGGCCACCTGGCTCGAGGCGCGCGCGACGAGCCGGTCGAACTCGAACACCATGGCCGGTGGGCTGCCGACGCTCGCCGGGACGGCCCTCGCCCAGCTCAGCTGGGACGTGCTCTGGGAGAATGCGCTGCCCGCCCTCGACGCGGTGCGCGACCACCTCGTCACCCCGTCGGTCGAGAAGGTCATCGAGGCGAACACCCTGCTCTCCGGCCTCGGTTTCGAGTCGGGCGGCCTCGCCGCAGCGCACGCCATCCACAACGGACTCACCGCCGCACCCCAGGCGCACGGGCTCGCCCACGGCCAGAAGGTCAACATCGGCTCTCTCACCCAGCTCATTCTGGAGGGAGCTCCGACCAGCGACATCCGGGACTTCATCGAGTTCACGACGCGGGTCGGCCTACCCACCACCCTCACCGAGATCGGCCTGTCGGTGGACGACACGGATGTTCTCCAGCTCGTCGCACGGGAGGCAACCGTGCCGGGCGAGACGATCCACGCCATGCCGTTCGAGGTCGGGGCTGCGGATGTGGTCTCGGCGTTGAAGTCGCTCGAACGCCTGTCACGCCGGGTTCGGGATGAAGCGGGGCTGGCCGCCCCCGAGCTGTACCACGCGAAGCACTGACTGCCCGGGGCTGACGGCCTGCGATGGTCTCAGTCCAGGAACACCTTGCCGGGGTTCAGCAGGTGCTGCGGGTCGAACAGCGTCTTCAGCGAGCGCTGGAGTCCGTACTGCACGTCACCGAGCTCGGTGCGGAGCCATCGCCGTTTGAGCATCCCGATTCCGTGCTCGCCGGTGATGGTTCCGCCGAACTCGAGAGCACCGGCGATCATGGCGTCCGCAGCCAGCCACGCTCGTTCGGGCAGTGCGCCATCGGGCCCGAGCTCCGAACGCGGGATGCGGAGGTTCGCGTGCAGGTTGCCGTCGCCGATGTGCGCGAGGATCGTGATGACCACACCGAACCGGGCGCTGGTCGCTTCGATGAGCCGCACCATCTCGACCAGCCGGTGGCGGGGTACCGCGAAGTCCTCGTTCAGCGTGATCTCGGGGCGGGGAGCCTGGTCCTGCGATGTCCACCGGCGGATGTCGAGCAGCTCGTCGGTGCGCCGGGCATCGTCGGTGACCTCGATCTCGCCGCCGGAGCGCACCAGCACGTCGCGGAGCAGGGCGGCCTCGGCTGCTGCCGCCAGCCCGTCGGTCTGCACGAGAAGCAACCCCGCGCCCCGGGCACGGAAGTCGCTCCCCCGCCAGTCGTCGATCCGTGACAGGTGCACACCGTCGATGAGTTCGAGCATGCTCGGCCGCACCCCGGTGGCGAAGAGGTCGACGCTGGCGGCCGTCGCCTGCTCGGCGGTCTCGAAGAACGCCGCGATCGTGTGCACGCTACCGAGCGGAACCGGCAGCAGGCGGAGGGTCGCCCCGACCACGACGCCGAGGGTCCCCTCCGAGCCCACGAAGAGCGCGGTCAGGTCGTACCCGCTGACCCCCTTGATGGAGCGATGTCCGGTGTGGATGAGCTCGCCGCCGGCGAGCACCACGTCGAGGGCGAGCACGGAGTCGCGGGTCACGCCGTACTTCACGCAGCAGAGGCCACCGGCGTTGGTGGCGATGTTTCCGCCGATCGTCGAGATCGCGGCGCTGGCCGGGTCGGGCGCGTATCGGAGCCCGACGGCCCGCGCGGCGGCTGAGATCTCCGAGGTGATCACTCCGGGTTCCACCACGCAGAGGCCGCTGTCGGGGTCGATCCCGGTGATCGCCGTGAGCTTCCCGAGCGACAGGATGATCGCCCCCTCCGTCGCGGCGGCTCCACCGGCGTACCCGGTTCCGGCACCGCGCGGGATGACCGGCACCCCGAACTCGGCAGAGACCCGGCAGACCTGCTGCACGTCGGCCACGGAGCGGGCGACGACGACCGCGAACACGACGTCGCCGGGGTCGTGGCCCGAACGGTCGCGGGCGTAGGGCAACGTAGTCTCGGCACCCGTCAGCACGACGCCGACACCGTCAGCACGGAGTCGCGCAACCGCAGCGGCGAGCGCCTGCCCCGTCCCCGGAACAGGCACCGCCCCGGGCACCTCAGACACGCTCCCGCACCTCCTCGATCCGGCTGTAGCCGGCATCCGTCACCGTGATGCGCAGTTTGGCCGAGATCTGCTCCTTCATCGACTCGACGTGGCTGATCAGGCCGATCGTGCGGCCGCCGGTGCGCAGCCCGTCAAGGGTGGTCATGGCGATTTCGAGGGTCTCGGCATCCAGTGTTCCGAAGCCCTCGTCGACGAACAGGGTGTCGAGCGCGATGCCTCCGGTCTGGTTCGTCACCACCTCGGCGAGCCCGAGGGCCAGGGCGAGCGATGCGAGGAAGGTCTCCCCTCCGGAGAGCGAGTGCGTGGGGCGCGCCCGACCGGTGTGCTCGTCCCAGATGCGCAGCCCGAGCCCTGCCTCGACGTTCCGGTACTGCAGGGAGTCGTCGAGTTCGAGCGAGTACCGGTTGCCTGTCATCGTGGTCAGCCGGGCGTTGGCCGCTTGGATGATCTGCTCGAGCTGGGCCGCGAGAACATATGTCTCGAGGCGCATACGTTTCACATTCGTGCCACCGACCAGTTCTGCGAGCTCACGCACCTTGGCCTGCTCCTCGATGAGCCCCGCGGATGCCCGGAAGAGCGTCTCCGCCTCGCCGACCAGCCCCGCGAGCTGTCGCGCCTCGGCCACCCGGGTGTTGCGGAGCGCCTCGGCCTCATCCCGGGCTTCGAGGGCGGTGGCCCGCGCGGCACCGGTCGCGGCGGTTTCGACGAGCACCGCCGGCAGCCCCGCGAGGTCGGGGTCGGCCAGCAGCGCCGCCGCCGCGGCCAGCCCGTCGCTGTGCCGGCGCACCCGGGTCTCGCGGGTCGCCTGCTCGGCGGGCGTGAGACGCGCCTGCTCTGCGGCGTCGCTGCTGGGGAAGTCGAGTTCGGCCAGGAGCTCCGCCTCCGCCTCGACCGCGCGGCCCAGACGCTCCCGGTTCGCTGCGGTCTCGACGAGCGCCGCCTCCAGCGCGCGGGCCGAGGCCAGCCAGGCGTCGACCTCCCGGGCCCTGGCCGACACGGAATCGAAACCGCCCCGGAGTTCCAGTACCCGCAGGGAGAGGAGCGCGAGGCTCGTCTCCGCGGCGGTGTAGGAACTCTGAACCCCGGCCAGCTCGTCGCGCAGCTGCCGGAGCGCCGTCTCCGCCTCGGTGCGACGGCTCTCGACTCCGTCGCGTTCTGCGGTTAGCGCGGCGGCGAGCCGCACGGCCTCCGCGGCCCGGTCGACCCTGGCCGACGCGGCTTCGAGGAGCTTCAGCAGCTCGGCCGAGCTGCTGCCGCGGGCCGCCGCACGGTCGTCGGCGAGGGTGCGGCCGAGGGCGGCGACCCGGTCATCCGCCTCAGCCAGCGTTGCCTGGCAGGTCGCCCGGAGTCGCTGTGCGCGGTCGGTGTCGGCCTCGGTGACGGGTTCGGCATCGCTCTCCGCCGGCTGTGGATGCTCGGTCGAGCCGCACACGGAACAGGGCACACCCTCGACCAGTCCGCCCGCGAGCTCCGCGGCATGGCCGGCCAACCGCCGGGCCAGGAGGGTGTCGACGAGCCGTGCCGCCTCGAGGTGGGCCGAGCTCGCCGCCTTCTGCGCGAGAAGGGCGTCGGTGAGCTCCGCCGCCGACGAATCGGCTCGGCGCCCCGCCGCAAGGGCCTCTTCGAGGGACTCCTGTTCGAGGCGGAGGTCGGGAAGCCGTCCCGCTTCGACCTGGGCGGCCTCGAGACGCTCCCCCAGCGCGGTGAGCTCGGCGGGGAATCCTCCGACCCGGTGTTCGAGGGCGCCGATCCGGGCGGCCACGTCGGCCCTCGTCGCCGTGTGCGCGCGGAGCTCGCCCGCCAGCTCGTCCACCCGTTTCTCGTCGGAGAGCGCCCCGTCGAGGGAACCTCGTTCGACGACGAGATCTTCGACCGCAGCCCGGAGGGCGGCAACACTGTCGCCGCCCGGACCGGCGGAGAACAGTGCCCAACGCTCGCGCGCGGCGGATTCGGCAGCCTGCGCCCCGGCGAGAGCTCGCTCGGCAGCGCGACGCGCCTCGATCTGCGGCCAGACCCGGGCGGCGCGGTTCGCCCCCTCGATGCTCGCGCGGAGATCCTCGATCTCGGGAGTCTCCGCCTGGAGTGCCGCGAGGGTCTCGGCGGTGGCGTCGCGCTTCAGCTGACGGCGGAGCACTTCGAGCTCGGACGTGTGGACCCGGTCGGCGCTCTCGAAGGCTGCAGCTGAGATCCCCGCGCGCTCGGACGCCTCGTCCCGCAGGGTGACCACGTCGGCGAGCAGCCCGCTGAACCACTCGGGTGAGGGGTCCGCCGGCACGGCGATCGGGGTGCGAGAGAGCGCGGACCCCTCCGCCGCCTCGGCCTCCTGTGCCAGCGCGGCCTCGGCGATCCCCGCGGCCTGCGTCGCCCTGACGTGGATGCTCTGCCGGGCATCCGCGACCCGCGCCGTCAGCGCGCGGCTCTGCTCGGCGAGCGACTTCTCGAACGCCTCGAAGCGGGAGGTGCCGAAGAGCGTGCGGAGGAGCGCCCTCCGTTCGTCGGTCTTCGCGAGCAAAAACTGTTGGAACCGGTTCTGCGCGAGCAGGATCACCTGCAGGAACTGGTCGGCCTTCAGGGGCAGGATCTCACTCATGTGGCGGCCCACGTCGACGGGCTTCGCCGCGATGCCCCGCCACCCAGCATCAGTGCTCTCTGCAGAACCTGTCGGCCCGGCCTCTCGCACGAACAGCTCCGCTGTGGCCGCCGCTCGTGTCAGCTCGCCTGCGCGGCGCTTGTTCGGGCGCTGGTACTCCGGCGTGCGGTGGAGCCGGTAGTCGGTGCCGCCGATACTGAACTCCAGTTCGACGAAGGTCGGGTCGCCGGGGCCCGCATGGTCGCTCCGCAGCTGCGATTCGCGCCCGTCGTAGCGCGGCACCGACGCGTAGAGCGCGAAGCAGATGGCGTCGAGGATGCTCGACTTTCCGGCCCCGGTCTTGCCCGTGATGAGGAAGATGCCGTCATCGTCGAACTGCTCGAAATCGACGGACTGTTCGTCCCGGTACGGCCCGAAGCCGGCCAACCGGAGGCGCTTGATCTTCACTGCGGGACCAGCACAGCGCCGAGGGTCTCGGTGACGAGGCGGCTCTCGAAATCGCTCGGGCCTGCACCGTTCCGCACGAACTCGACGAACCCGGTGACGATCTGCTGGTCAGTCTTCTCTGTCAGGCGCTCGGCGTAGCTCTCTGAACCGGCATCGTTCACGACCGACGGCCGGTATTCGAGAGCGACGCAGTGCGGGAAGCGCTGCTGCAGCTTGCGCATACCGTCGAGCGGCCGGGCCTGGTCGGTGACGATGGCCTTGATCCAGTGGCCCTCGTACTCGGCCAGCGACGGGTCGTCGAGCAGGTCGCCCAGCGTACCGGTCAGTTCGCGGAGCGGCCTCGGCACGGGGAAGTCGACCCAGGTCGTGGCGGCGAGGCCCGCGGCATCCAGTTCGACAAGCCAGCCGCCGCGCACCCGGCTGCCCTCGGCGAACGAATAGTGCAACGGGGCGCCCGAGTACCGCACCCGCTCGCTGAGCGCCGCCCGGGAGTGGATGTGGCCGAGCGCCACGTAGTCGGGCCCGTCGAAGACCCGGAGCGGAACCAGGTCGAGGCCGCCGGAGGTGATGTCCCGCTCGACGTCGGTCGCGCCTGCGCCCACGACGGCATCGCCCGACTCGGAGACCCCCACGTTCACCGCGAAGCAGTGCGAGAGCACCACGGAGCGCCCCGGACGAGCCGCGAGGTCGTCGCGGATGCGGTCCATGGCGAAGGCGAGCGCCTGCTCGTGCGATCGCAGCTGTGCTTCGGGGTAGTGGTGCCGGATGAGGCTCGGCTCGAGATAGGGGATGCCGTAGAAGTGCACCGGGCCCGTCTCGTCGTCGAGGGTGACCGGGATGTCGAGGCGGTCGTGCCGGGTGAGAACGTGCACCCCGGCCTCCGCCGCCCACTCCGACTGGAAACCGAGCCGCGTGGCGGAGTCGTGGTTGCCGCTGGTCAGGATGACCTTCGCGCCGGTCTGGCGGAGCGCCCGCAGTGTTCGCTCCAGCACCTCGTAGGCCTCGGCCGACGGCACCGCCGAGTCGAACACGTCACCCGCGACGACGACCACGTCGACGCCGTGCTCCCGCACCGTGTCGGCCATCGCGCCTGCGACGAGCTCGAAATGGTCGAGGGTCGAGTGGGTGTGGAATGTGCGCCCGATGTGCCAGTCGGAGGTGTGCAGGAACTTCATGTCTCCGACGCTAGCCCCGACCGCCGACAGCGGCCTCCCGCACGCGCGGACCGAGGAATTCCAGCACGGCCAGGTTGACCTCGTCGGGCTGCTCCAGGTTCGTCGCATGGCCCGCATTCTCGATCACGATGGAGCACGCAGCCGGGTTCCCGCCGAGCAGAGCGGACGCCGCGGCGTGCCCGGCCGGCCAGAACTCGCTCTCCCGGCCCGCGATGAAGAGCACGGGCAGGCGCGAGGCCGCGATCACGTCGCGCCAGTCGGCAACGGCATGGTTGTGCAGCAGCTCCAGCTCACCGGTGGTGAGTTCGTGTTTCGCCAGCACCGACCTCAGCGCCGAGGTCAGCACCGAGACCGGTGAGCCCCCGGAACCCGTCGCCCCGAGCATCCGCACGATCCGGCGCCCGCGCTTCTGCGGCGGCGTGCCGTGGCCGGTCTCCGGAACCCCGCTGCCGAAGAGGGTGTGCCGGTTGGCCTCGGTGTACCCGTAGAAGCCGCACGGCCAGCCCGCCTCGCCCGGGTGACCCGTCGTGTTCAGCATCTTCGGCGTCTGGTCGATGATGACGATCTGCGAGACCAGCTCGGGGCCCTCGGCGTCGAGGTAGGCCCAGATGGTGTTGCCGCCCATCGACCCGCCGACCAGCACGACGTCACGGAGCGCGAGGGCGACGAGGAACTCGCGGAGATCCGCGGCCCGTCGCGCCATCGAGTTGCCGGAGTCGCGGTGCTCAGAGGTGCCATGCCCGCGGAGGTCGAGAGCGAGCATCCGGAACCCGGCGGCGCCGAGCGCGTCGACCTGGTACCGCCAGCTCGTGGCGGGAGCGAGGAATCCTGCGAGAAGCACCACCGGCCGGCCGGCCGGATCACCGGACTCCCGGTAGTCGAGGCGCACCCCGTCAGAGGTCGTGATGGACGGCATGCCCCCAGTGTCTCACGGTGGGGGCATGGGCTATCGGCCGGGGACTACAGCTCGACCTTCTCGTTCTCCCCGCCGTCGTACGGCTTTCCGGTCAGCTTCGACTTGACGAGGCTGAAGACGGTGGCAACACGACCGCCCGGGGTGTCCCAGTATTCGGCGCTGTCGCTCTCGAATTTCACGAGGGTGGCGTTCGGGTCTTCGGGGCCGTCCGGGAACCAGGCGTCGACGGCGGAGTTCCAGAGGTCCTTCAGCTTCGCCGCGTCATCGACCTGCTCGGCCCGCCCTGAGAGGGAGACCCAGGTGTCACCGGACGTGAAGGCGACGTTGACGACCGGGTCGGCGCTGATCTCCGCGATCTCGTGGGAGTCGCGGGCGACGATGAACCAGAGGTCGCCGTCGAAGGTGGTGTCCTGCACGGTGAAGGGGCGGGAGACGAGCTTCCCGTCGGCCGACCGGGTCGTCATCATCGCGAACCGGAAACCCTTGATCAGCTCGGCGACGCGTGCGACGCCGTCGGTGGAGTTGGTATCTGTGGTGGTGCTGTCTGTCATTTCTCTGCTCCTTCGCGAGTGGTGTGCCCCACTCTGCTCCGGATGCCCGGGGTCCCGGTAGGCCTTGACGAGCGGGGCGCGCTGCCCCAGCGGTCGCGCCACAACCCCGGTCGCGGCAGACGCCAGCGCGGGCAGGTCGACCTCGCGGAGGGCACGCATCCGCTCGTCGCGGTCGGCCGCGTAGCCGGGGTCGGCGGCGAAAGGTGGGAGTGCAGCATTCAGAACCACAGCATCCAGGCGCGCCTCGATCGCGGTGCCGATCTCCGACCACGCCCAGTCCCTCGACGCATCGACGGCCGCGGGCACGAAGGCGTCGTCGCGGCGCAGCCGGTCGAGTTCCGTTGCGAGCGCCGAGTAGATGACGCGGCGCTCGACGAGCAGGTGGTGGTCGCTGATCGTGGTCGACCTGCGGAAGCTCGGTGGGAACTCGGCCATCAGCCGACGCATATGCGCGGCCATCGAGGCCTGCTCGAGGGCCAGGGCGCGAAGTTGCCGGTCGACGTAGCGGGCGGTGAGTGCAGGGTCGTAGCGCCGGTCGGACCTCAGCGCCTCGACGACGATGTGGTTCATCGTCGCCATGGTGAGGGCGATCCGCGACATCAGGACGCCCTCCTCGACCGCTCGCGCGACGAGCTCGGGGTCGACGGCGAACCTCAGCGCACGACGGCGCCGGGCGGACGGCTCAGCGGTGCGCCCGCGGTCTCGCCCGCGCCCGCGTTTCCGCTTTTGCTCCACCATCGATCACCGGTCAGGACGAGGGTCGCTCGGCGCGGCCGTCAGGCGACGGTGGCGGCTTCCGGGAGCGGTTCTGGCAAGAGACGGAGCCCGGAGCCGCTGTTCGCGACGGAGGTCAGCTGCTCGATCCAGTGCCGGTTCAGCGCGGTGTTCGCCGCGGTGTCGAGAACGAACTGCAGCGGGATGGCGGGGTGCAGCCAGATCGTGTGGCTCCGGCCCGTCTCGTCGTCCTCCCAGGAGAGGGCGAACTTCTCGTCGCGACGGAGCTTCGCCAGAACGACGACGCGGAGATGCAGGAGAGCGCGATCATCGAGGGGAACCTCGACTCCGGGCGCACCATAGATGAGTTTTCCCATGATTCTGTCCTGACTGGAGCGCGCGGGGTCTCGGCGCGTCGTATGACGATACTAACCGCTCCGCACCCCCGGCGTGTCGCCGTTCGAGACCGGGTTGCCGCCGGCTGTCAAGGTGCGTCCGGGAAGCAGGCAGCGGGCCGGACGACCCGAGTAGGGTGCTGCCATGACTGAATTGACTGATTCGAGCGACCAGGACACTGCGGGCGATTCGGGCGACTCCCCCGTCGAGTACCCGGACAGCGCCGGCTACCCCGACGGCGAGGGCATCGTCGGCAACGGCCCGACGACCGACGCCCCGCCCTCAGGCGTCGACGCGACCCTGGCCGACGAGCCGGAGACCGAGGAGACCCTCGATGGCGACGTCCCCACCGACGAAGAGGACACCGAAGTCAACGACGGCTGACACCGCCGCGTTCAGGCAGCGAGCTCAGGCAGCGAGCGCAGCCACCAGCTCTCCGTCGATGAAGCCGGCCGTCACCCCGTGTGCCCGGCTGATGGCGTCCCGGATGTCGCGGCTCTCCCGGTAGCTGAGGGCGAGGGCGGCGCTGAAGACGTCACCGGCCCCGATCACGCTGCCGACGCCCTGGCGTTCGAGCGGTTTCGCGGGCACATGCGTGGCGACCCCGTTCTCGAAGCCCGTCGCGCCATGCCTGTTCTGGGTGACCACGATCGCCCGGCCGGGGAACTCCCTCGACCAGCGGTCGGCCACGGCGAGCGCGTCGCCCAGGTCTTCGTCGGAGAACACCACGACGTCGAACAGCGGGATCACGTCGGCGTACTCGACGAAGTCCCGCTGGCCCACGGTGCCGTCTTCGCCGACCGTCCGCAGGTACCCCTGCAGGAGCAGCATCGTGAGCGTACCGGGCCGGGTCTCCGCCAGCGCGGCTGTGAGGTATTCCGGAGTGAAGTTGGCCAGCAGCGGGGCCACGACCACGATGTCGGCGTGGGCGAGCGCGCGGGCGTACGACGACGTGAGGGGCACCGGATCGGCGTTCTGGGAGTGGAAGCACTCCTGCCGCCGCACGTCCCCCTCGATGTGGTTCCGGTAGAGCAGTGTGCCGCCGGGCGTCGCCGGGTTCAGCAGGGGCACACCCGACCGGAGGTCGACGAAGTCGTCGGAGTACGGGGCGATCACCGAGACGGTGACGCCCGGAACAGTCCGAAGCTGCCGGTTCATGAAGAAAGCCGGCGAACCGGCGCTCCGGCGGAGCCGCTGCGGGGAACTGTCACCTGAGTCGGTTCCGGTGTTCTCGTCGATGCAGACGTGCCCGACGACGACGACGGAGCGTTCGTCTGCGGTCGCGGGTGCCATGCTCACCCGCTCGAGTTTACCGCCCCGTACCGCCGGTGACGCCGTCGGGCAGCCAGTGCACCGCCATCACGTCCTCGTGGTTGTGCACCATGAGCCAGCGACCGGTTGCGGTGGATGCCCGCCGCCACACACTCGTGTTCCGTACCGTCTGCTCGGGCGAACCGTCGGCCAGGTCGACGGCAAGGTAGTGCAGCAGAACGGCGGTGTCACCCCAGATGCGCACCTCGGGGGCGATGCCGCGGAGCACGGGGACGGGTGAGGGCACGGTCGCGGCGGGCGCGGCGCCGGCCGGCCGGGCATCCCGGATCCGGTCCAGCTCCGCCTTGCCGTGGATGAGGGGCATCGTGTCGCTGTCGAACATCGTCGCCTCGGGCGAGATGTTCGCGTCGATCGCCGCCCTGTCGCCCGCCGTGAAGCCCGCGTAGATCGCCAGGGCCCCCGACCAGATCGCGTGCTCGTCGGTTCCCGCGTCGAAAGGGTTCTGCGTCTGCCCGGGTGATAAATCGTGCGTGTGACTCATGATGCGTCCCAGCTTAGAAGCCGCTCACGCAGCGCGGATGACGCGGCGGAGCACGGCGCGTTCGCCGAGCGTCCACGTGGCACTCGTGACGAGGTACACGGCCGCCGCGAACGGAGCGATCGCGGCGAACAACACCGTGATGTACGGCAGGAACCGCGCGATCGACGCGACGGCGGCCGCGCCCGGCACGTGGTCGGCGGCAGCCCCTGCTTCGGCGTTCAGGGCAGAACCCGCCCATCTCAGGTTCGCCCGCCTGGTCAGCTCGACCACGACGGCCAGCACCACGAGAAGCGCCACACTCACCAGAACCGGCGGGAACCCCGCTGTGACGGCGGCCCCGAGCGTGGCGAACAGGTTGGAACCGAACGGGATGCCGAGGAACGTCTGCGTCAGCAGCAGGTTCGCGTGCCCGGCGAGCTGCGGATGAACGAAGAGCGCGTAGATCGCCGACAGCACCGGCGCCTGGGCGAGTGTCGGCAGGATGCCCGCCAGCGGTGAGACCTTCTCGCTGGTGTACAGCCGCAGGAGCGCCTTCTGCAGCGCTTCGGGCTTCTTCGCGTATTTTGCGCGGAGCGCGGCGATCGCGGGTGCGAGCCGCCGCCGCGTGACCTCGGCGCGCACCTGCGACACCGAGACAGGTACCAGCGCGAGGCGCACCAGCACGGTCAGCAGCGCGATCGCGAGAACCGGTGCTGCACCGCCCGCGAAGGGCTGCACCACCGTCCCGATGCCGAGAACGAGGTTGTAGAGAGCGTCGAGCGCGAGGGCGAGCGGCGGGAAAGTGGAGATGTCCATGGTGGTGCGTGGCCTTTCGGGCAGAAAGAATGGTCGCCGTCGTGCGGCGAGGAAAGGGGTCGCGCGGCGCAGAGGGGTAGCGCGGGGCGCGACAGAGGAAGAAGGCGGCGTGGCGCGCCAGGCGGTGCGCGTCAGACGACGCGCCGCACCTGGCGACTCAGGCTGCGCGGCGAGTGACGAACCCCGGGGCGCGCGGGCGCGCGTGTCCGGGCGCGTCGGGGTTGCTCTGCGTGATGAGGGCGGGCAGATCGGCGTTGCCGGTCGGGGCGGGGCGGCCCCGCGCATCCGGAACCGTGTGGGCCCACCGGGAGACCAGCACGACTGCGACGACGAGGAGCACGCTCGCTGCCCCGAGGAGACTCGCAACAAGAACGAGCGGCGAGCCGACGTCTCCGCTCGCGAGCGCGCCGACGAACTGCAGCGCGGCGAGCACGACGGCGATCATGCCCCCACGCTACTCGACCAGGCCGATGAAGGCACTCAACTGGGCGAGGCCCAGGACGGAGCCGGGGAGGTACTCCGTGAGCGCGGGCGAATACACGAGGTACGCCGCCCACTGCGCGCGGGAGATCGCCACGTTGAGGCGGTTCGCGAGCAGCAGGAACTCCAGCCCCCGCGGCACATCGTCGGCCCCGGATGCCGCGAGCGTCACGATCGCGACGGCCGCCTCCTGGCCCTGGAACGTGTCGACTGTGCCGACGGGAACTCCGCCGAACCCCGCCTCGGAGAGCGCCCGGTGCACCAGTTCGACCTGGGCGTTGTAGGGAGCGACCACGATGATGTCCCGCTCCGCGAGCGGACGTGGCGCCGCACCCGCCGGCCCGGCCGCACCCGCCTGCCCGGCCGCGCCCGCCGGCCCTGCCGCACCCGTCTGGCCCACGCCGTCGAACCACGCCGAGCCGACCAACCCCGCGACGAGCCGCACGACCTCGTCAGCCTCTTCCGGCGAGGCCGTCGAGTTGCCCGTGTGACGCACCGGCACCGGGTGCAGCCCCGGGTCGACCCCCTCGAGCATCCGCCCCGACTCGTGCGAGTGCAGTCGGCCCTCGTAGGAGAGCTCCGACACGGGTGCGCAGAGCGCGGGGTGCATGCGCCAGCTCGTCTCGAGGAAGTAGCCGAACTCGGCCGGCAGCACCCCGTGCCCCTCAGCGAGCCAGCCGAGCGCCGACACGTCGACGGGTTCCGGATGCGTTCCCTGGCTCACCTGCGGAAGCTGCTGCGGGTCACCGAGCAGCAGCAGGCGCGTGGCGGCGACCGACGCAGCGATCGTGCTCGCGAGCGAGAACTGCCCCGCTTCGTCGATCACCAGCAGATCGAGCGAGCCGCGCGGCACCGTGTTGGCGTTCGCGAACGTCCACTGCGTGCCGCCGAAGACGTACCCGCCGGACTGCTGCACGAACCCCGGCACGGCCTTCGCGTCGAGCCTGGTCCACGAGCCGCCGGCCGCGGCACCACCCGCCGCAGAAGCCGCAGCAGCAGCAGCAGCAGCATCCTTCGGCTTCTTGCCGACCAGCCGCGGGTCGAGGCCCGCCCCGACGATCGCCTCCAGCATGTTCTCGACCGCCGCGTGCGACTGTGCGACGACCCCCACCTTCCAGCCGTGGTTCTGCACGAGATCGGCGATCACCCGCGACCCGGTGTAGGTCTTTCCCGTGCCGGGCGGGCCCTGCACGGCGATGTACGAGCGGTCGAGGTCGAGCAGCGAGCTCCGGATGCTCGCGATCACGTTCTCGCCGCGCACGAGTCCGGGCAGGGAGCCCAGTCGCGGCGGTTCGCGCCTCAGGATGTCGAGTGCGGCATCCGGTTTGAGCGCCGGAAGCCCGTTCAGCAGCTCCCGGCCCCAGTCGGCGATCGCCTCGGCGAGTTTGCCCGCGTTCGGAGGCGAGGCCGGGGTGACCGCGATCGGCACCTGCGCATACGTCGCGCCGACCGCGTGGGCGTCGCGGCTCAGCTTCTCGGTGAGAAGGTAGGTGCCGTCACCGCAGTCGGCGAAGGTGACACGGCTGTGCGCAGCGCGTGCGCCCGGTTCGGTCGGTCCGCCGAGCGGCGGGAACGGCGAATCGAACAGCACGAACGGCGAGGCGTCGGCCGAGAACCGGCTGCCCGGCGCAGCGGTGCCGGTGACGACCAGTTCGCGGGAGAGCGTCTGCGCGCGGGGGCCGGCGAGCGACCAGTCCCGCCGGATCATCGCCGTGTCGATCACGAAGACGCCGCGGGTGTCTGCCCACTCGTCCACAGGGTTCTGCAAACGCGCGAAGTGCTCCCACCAGAACGACTTCGCCTCGCGCCGGTGGTAGTCGATCGCTGCCGACGCGAGCGCGATGGCGGTCTGGTCGGCTGTACGCTCGGCCGAGGCCGCGTGCACCCCCGCTGCCGTCAGGTAGGCCACAAGCTCCGTGTACACGGGATCGGGTTCGCGGAGCGGCACCTGCGCGAGCAGTTCGACGGTGAGGTCGACGTCGGTCGCCGGTGTCACGCCGACCTCCGCCGCACGCGCCAGCAACCAGTCGCGGAGGCGCAGCGTCGAGACGCAGTCGTACCGGTTGTACTGCTCGATGTCCGCGCGCACCGCCGCCGCGGCATCCACCTCGCCGACAGCCTGGAACTCGGTGTACCGCACATACTCGCTGATCGAGTCGGCCGCATTCGCCGTGCCGTCGCGCCCCTCCTCCATGTACAGCGGTTCCAGCTTCTTCAGGGAGTAGCTGTGACTGCCGACCCGGATGCCCTGCCGCACGATCGGGTAGAGGTCGACGAGCACGGAGTTGCGGAGCAGATCGTCGATCTCCTCCTCGCCGACCCCGTGCCGCGCGGCGAGGGTCAGCAGGTGCGTGCGCTCATACGAGGCGTAGTGGTAGATGTGCATGCCCGGATGCTCGGCCCGCCGCACCCGCACGAAGTCGAGGAACTCCGACAGCGCCGTCTTCTCCTCCACAAGGTCGTCGGCCCAGAATGCGGTGAACCGCGCCTCGGTGTCGACCAGGCCGAAGAGGTAGTCGAGGCCCCAGAGCTGGCGTTCCTCGTGCAGCGGATCGCCCTCGAAGTCGAAGAAGATGTCGCCGGGCGACGGCTCCGGCAGCGCCGTCAGGGCGACCGGGTTGGCGATGCGCCACGGCGGCGGCGAACCTTCCGCCAGCGAGGCGCGCTCGACCTGGATGGAGGCCTGGTCGCGGAGGGCCCCGAGCGTCGCCGCGCTCATCCCCTCCACAGGCTCCACTCGCCCGGCGAGTTCCTCGATCGCCCTGACCCCTGCCGCCCGCAGCTTCGCCCGCTGGGTGAGCCGCATCCCGGCGACCTGCAGCACGTCGTGCGTGCGTTCGACCTGCTCGGCGCAGGCGTCGCACCGCCCGCAGGCCGTGTAGCGCGGATCGCCCCACGGTGTCGGAGCGGGATCGAGCAGCCGGTCATCCAGAATCTGCTGCAGGCGCGCGCGCCGCTTGTGGAAAACCGGCAGGATGTCGGCCAGCCGGTGCGTGCTGATCTCGCCCGTGCCGAGCCAGAGGTGCACGTTCTCGCCGATCTCGAAGCCGAGCCGCTGCAACTGGTCGCTGTAGGCCGCGAGCTGCAGCAGCGCTGTGATCTTCGCCTTGCGGGCCAGTTTGGTGTCGTAGACCTCGTAGCGGCCTCCCGGGCCCAGGATGACGAAATCGGAGTACCCGAGGAACCGCCCGTCGAAGAACGCCCCCTGGAAGACGACCTCGGCCCCGCTCCGGAGCGCCGCGACCGTCGCCTCTGTCGCCGACCGGATGCCCGTGAACGACCCGTCGCGAATACCTGCGTCCTCCGGCCGCTCGACCTCCACGACCACGCGCGTCGCCGCGAGGGAGTCGAGCACCTTCTTCTCGTGCAGGTCACCGAGCCGGCCGGCGCGCTTCAGCATGTCGTCTTCGACGAACGGCGGCTTCTCGATGCGCCCGAGCATCCAGTCGAGCTTGCGGAGCAGCGCCCACTCGCACGCCGAGGCCGCACTCAGGTCGGTCGCCGAATAGATGACCGTGTCGCCTGCGAGCTGCACTGTGACTCCCTGAAGCCCGGCCGCCCGGAAGCGGCCCGCCCGGCACCGTGCCGGGATGCGGCAAGAGTAGCGCGGGCCGCCGACACGTGTTGCGGGTTCTCCACAGGCGCGCGTTCAACCGCGCCGGCCCCGGCTCACTCGTCGGTGACGAAGATGCAGAACGGGTGCCCCGCCGGGTCGGCGAAGATCACGATCGCCTCCGCCGGATCATCCGTGCCGTCTTCGAGCACGCTCGCCCCGAGGGCGATGGCCTTCGCGTGCTGCTCGCGCAGCTCCTCGACCGACGACACCCAGAAGTCGAGGTGCATCATCTGCGGCCGCGGCCCCTCCGGCCAGGTCGGCGGGGGCATCGACTCCACCCGCTGGAATGCGAGCACCCGCGCGCCAGCGTCGTCGACCAGCACCAGCCAGTCGGCCACGCCGCCGCTCTCCTCGCCCACCTCGGGCTCATCGCCCGGCAGATACTCCAGCGCCAGCAGCTCCCGGTAGAACTCGGCCAGCCCGCGCGCGTCCTCTGTGTCGAGCACCACCTGCCGCAGTCGGGGAACGGATGCTCGTGCAGTCTTCTCGCTCATGCACCCCAGTCTCGCCCCTCGCCCCCGCACGCTGTCAACGCTCCAGCTCTGGTTCTGAAAGGCCAGCTCTGGTTCTGAAAGGCCAGCTCTGGTTCTGAGCGGCCAGCTCTGGTTCTGAGCGGATCGACGCGGGAGAATCGGGCCATGCCCACACCCGACGAAGCGTTCGAAGCACTCGGCGGCGAACTGCGGGCCCAGGGAGCCGAACGCGGCCGGATGATGGGCCGGCCGATGTACGCGGTGAACGGGAAGATGTTCGCGTGCCTCAGCAACGAACGCCTCGCGGTGCGGCTGGGCGCCGGTACGGCCGCGCTCGACATTGCCCTCGCACTGCCCGGCGCCACGCTCTTCCACCCCGGCGACTCCAACCGCACCTGGCGCGACTGGGCCGCACTCCCCCTGTCGGCGGCGAGCGCCTGGCCGGAGTTCGCCGGCCAGGCCCTTCACAACCGGCTGGAGTAGACGGCGCCGAGCGTCAAGGCCTGTCACCCGAACCCTGTCTGGCGTTTGACTGTGGTCATGACAACAGTGAGCGACTTCATCATCCAGCGCGTGAAGGAATGGGGCGTCACCCGCGTCTTCGGCTTCCCGGGCGACGGCATCGGCGAGTTCGACGGCGCCCTCGGCCGGGCCGAGCGGGAGGGCGAGGGGCTGGAGTACATCCGCCCCACCCACGAGGAGATCTGCTCCCTCATGGCGACGGCGCACGCGAAATTCACCGGCGAGGTGGGGGTCTGCATCGCGACATCCAGTCCCGGGGCGTTCCACATGCTGAACGGACTCTACGACGCGAGCATGGACAACCAGCCGGTCGTGGCGATCGTCGGCCAGCAGGGCCTCGCGTCCCTCGGAACGTTCGTCATGCAGGAGTCGAACCTCGAACGGGTCTTCGCGGATGTCGCGTGCTACGTGCAGACGATCGTGAGCCCCGACCAGGCCCAGGCCGTCATCGACACGGCCTTCCGCACAGCGAAGCTGCGGCTGGCACCGGCCGTGATCATCCTGCCGCACGACATCCAGGGCATGGACTGGCACGAGCCCGCCCCCGAGAACTGGGTGGCGCGGTCGTCGGCCGCGAGCCCGTCGACGGCGATCGTGCCGCCGGAATCCGAGTTGCAGAAGGCCGCGGACATCATCAATGCGGGGAAGAAGGTCACGTTCCTTGTCGGTGCGGGCGCGACCGGTGCGACCGATGAGGTCATCGAGGCGGCGAACCTCGCTGGGGCCGGCATCATCACTGCGCTCCGGGGCAAGCATGTCGTGCCGAGCGAGATCCCGTTCCACACGCAACAGCTGGGCCTGCTCGGCTCGCTGCCGAGCCTCCACCAGGCCGAGAAGTGCGACACGATCGTCTTCCTCGGCACCAACTACCCGTACGGCCAGTTCCTGCCGAAGACCGGCCAGGCCCGCGGCATCCAGATCGACCTGAAGCCTGAGCAGCTCGGCGTGCGCTACCCGAACGAGCTGAACCTCTGGGGTGACGTGCGGGCGACGCTCGAGGCGCTCATCCCGCTGCTCGAGCCGAAGACCGACCTCAGCTGGCAGGAAGGGATCGCCGACGAGATGCGCGGCTGGGAGCGCGAGATGGAGACGCAGGCCATGCTCAGCTACCCCGATGGCGGCAACCCCCGCCGCGTCATCCACGAACTCAACAAGCGGCTGCCCGACGGCGCGATCGTCACCTGCGACGCCGGCACCACGGCCGACTGGTACGGCGCACACATCCGGTTGCGGCGCGGGATGCTCGGGGATATGTCGGGGCGGCTCGCGACCATGCTCGCCGCCATGCCGTATGCGGTCGCGGCGAAGTTCGCCTACTCCGACCGGCCCGTCGTCTGCACCATCGGAGACGGCGGCTTCCAGATGCTCGGGATGAACGAGCTCATCACCATCAAGAAGTACCTCTCGCGGTGGAAGACCAAGACGTTCGTCATCGTCGTGATGCACAACGACGACCTCACGCAGGTGTCGTGGGAGATGCGCACCGAAGACGGCAACCCGCTCTGGAACACCGCGCAGGACGTCGAGTCGGTCGACTACGCCGGCTGGGCCTCACTGCTCGGCTTCCGGGGCGTCACGCTGACCCGCGACGAGGATGCCGGAGCCGTCTTCGACGAAGCGTTCGCCTTCGACGGTGTGACGCTCATCGACGCCCACGTGTCGAAGAACGTGCCGCCCCTGCCGCCGCACATCACGGCCGAGTTCGCGCTGAACACCGCGAAGGCACTGCTGAAGGGCGACCCCTCCGAGCTCGCGGTGATCGTCGACTCCGCGGAGGCTCTGGCCGCCGAGGGCGTCGAGCGGGTGAAGGGTGCGCTGCACCTCGGCGGTCGGGGCCGTCGGGCTGCCCGCCGCGACGGCGACGCCGGCCGCGAAGACGACTGAGGCGCGGCCGGGCCCGCGTCAGCCGGCGCGGGCCCGGCCCCGCGTCAGCCGGCGCTCCCGATCACCTCGTCGGGAACCTCCCGCAGGAAGATCTCAGCGGTCTTCGGGCCGACACCCTTGAGATCGAGCAGTGTCGTCTTCAACCCGGCTCTGGATGTCGCGTGCTTCACCAGCTCGCTCACCGAACCGTGTTCGCGTTTCACCGTGGCCATGACGTCGTGGAGTTCGTCCGTCATCACGTAGTCGATACGGGCGTAGTGTCCTTCGTCGAGGAGCGCCCGGAGCCCTTCCCTGTCGTAGTCCGCGAACCGGCCCGGACTGGTCAGGCCATGCCTGATCAGAACCTTCCACGTCTCAGCAGCGACGCTCTGTTGCACCGGGCGCCCGAACAGCAGACTCGCGAGGAACCAGCCGTAGAGCTGGTCCGCCTCCCCCGTCGAAGGGTCGAGCCCCAGGTCGTGGGCATCCATGTTGGCCACCGTCGTCTCCGTTCTGTTGCGACCGTCGGACGGCCGGGACGACCAGTCAACGCCCCCGGCTGCGGTCGTTCAACCGCTTGACCGGGCCTCCCCCCGTCGGCACCCTGTGCCGGTGAGCAGTGCCCTGAGCGAAATCCGCGCCGTGGAGTGCACCGGCTCCGTACGATCGGTGCTGCGGCGGGTGCTCGGCCCGGATCGATTCAGTACAGACCCTGAGGAAACGCGATGGAACTTCTCTTCGTACACGGCGCCCTGGTGAGGGACGGCCAGTGGTGGTGGCAGCGGACCTCCGACCTGCTCTTCGATCGCACGGGCATCCGGAGCCGCGCGCTCGCGCTGCCGTCCTGCGGCGAGACGACGCCGACCGAGGTCGCCGGCGGGCTGGTCGCCGATGCGGCGGCGCTCCGCTCGCAACTCGACGGCCTGACCGCTCTGGATGACGCGGCGGAGGTCATCGTCGTCGGGCACTCCTACGGCGGAACGGTCATCGCCGAGGCGGGTCGGCATCCCGCCGTCCGGCATCTGCTCTACGTGTCGTCGTACCTGCCCGATGCGGGCGAGTCGCAAGGCTCGATCATGGGCGGCGAGACGGATCCGGTCTCCATCGGCGACAACGGCGACGGCACCCTCTCGGTCGCGGGGTACGACGCCGCCTCGTTCGGGGCCCGCTTCCTGCAGGACGCCGACACCGACACCCATCGCGAGGCCTGGTCGCGGGTCGGAGCGCAGGCCGTCGACTCGTTCGTGACGCCGACCACCGCCGCCGGCTGGCAGGGCGTCGACTCGACCTACCTGGTCTGCACCGACGATCGCAGCACGTCTGTCGCGTTGCAGCGCCGGCACGCCGCCCGGGCCACCCGCTCGGTCGACGTGCCGACCGGGCACCACCCGTTCCTCACGCGGCCCGACCTCGTCGTCGCCGAGATCGAGGCACTGCTGCAGAACGGGTGAGCTGCTCGCCGCCCGGCTGCTCGGCTGGACGGTCACCGCTACCCTTGACCAAATGACTATCACCGCATCTGCCGACGGCTCCGCGCTCGGCAATCCAGGCCCCGCCGGCTGGGCCTGGTACATCGACGACAACACCTGGGGCGCCGGCGGCTGGCCGCACGGCACCAACAACATGGGCGAGCTGAAAGCCGTGCTCGAGCTGTTCCGCGCGACGGCGCACGTCGACGACGACCTGCACATCCTCTGCGACAGCCAGTACGTGATCAACACGATCACCAAGTGGATGCCCGGCTGGAAGCGCAAAGGCTGGCGCAAGGGCGACGGCAAACCGGTCATGAACCTCGACCTCATCAAGGAGATCGACGACGCCATCGTCGGCCGCCGCTACCGGTTCGAATGGGTGAAGGGCCACGTGGGCCACACGCTGAACGAGGCAGCGGATGCCCGGGCCCGCGGCGCCGCAGAGGCCTACTCGCGCGGCCGCGCTGCGGACACGGGGCCGGGGTATCCGGGGGCGGGTGCGGGTGCGGCGGGTTCGGGTTCGGCGGCAGCTTCGAGTGCGGCGCCGACTTCTGGTGCGGCGCCGGCAGCCCCGCCAGCTCCTGCACAGACCCTCTTCTGAGAACACCCTCCTCTGGAAACACCCTCCTCTGACCGGGGCGGGCCGGCCCTCCTTCCCTGAGGCGGCCGACTCCGCGGCTGCGGCCTCTTCTCCTCCACAGGTGGCGTGTTTCGCGACTTATCCACCAGTTCTGGTTTTCGGCTGCGGTCGTCGGTGGATCGTGGTTGGCTTGACCCATGACACGAGAATCCCTCACCATCGATCGGCCGGAAGCGGCGGCACCAACGCCCGCCGCCCGCGTGCCGGCCTCGCCGGTGGCGGGGCGGGTGGCGGCGGTGCTGGCGGTGGCGGCCACGGTGGCGTCCGTGGTTCCATCTGCGGTTCCGTCGAAGCGTCAACGTTTCGCGGTCGCGGTGTCCGCTGTCATCACGCAACACAAAGCCGTCGCTGCCGCCCACGCCCACCTCGCCGACCTCATCGAAGAGGCCCGCCAAGCGGGGACCGCGCTGCATACGGTCGATTCGTTCACCGGCGGCCCGCAATGGTCCTCCGAGATGGTCGTGGAACGGCAGATCATCACCGAACTCGCCGTCGCCCTCCACCTGTCAGAAAACGACACCCGACGCCTCCTGCACACCAGCGAAGGATTGGCCGGCCCGTTCACCGCCACCCGGGCAGCCCTCCACTCCGGTGCGATCTCGTACCGGCACGCCGAGAAGATCGTCAACCACAGCCACACGTTGCCTGTCGCCTCGTTCCCGGCGTACGAACACGCCCTGCTCCCGCACGCCCGGACAGTCACCGTGCAACGCCTCGACACACTCGCCCGCGCCGCCACCGAAACCGCGCAACCCACGACCGCCGTGCAACGCCACCTCGACGCCGCCAACCGGCGACGCCTGGACCTCGACCCCGCCACCGACGGCATGGCCTACCTCACCCTCTACATCCCCGCCGTCGAAGCCGTCGCGATCCACAACCGCGCCACCGACCTCGCCCGCTCCACCAAACAATCCGGCGACCCGAGATCCCTCACCCACCTCCGCGTCGACACCCTCACCGACCTCCTCCTCAACGCCGAACCCACCACCCCCGGCACCACCCCCGGCATCCGCGCCCGCATCCACGTCACCGTCCCCGCCCTCACCCTCCTCCACCACAACCCACCCACCGACACCCACACCAGCCCCCGGGCGAGCAGCACCACCAGCCCCAGCAGCACCAGCACCAGCACCAGCACCAAGGCCGGCAGTCGGGCCACCAGCACTGACCCCACCGGCATTGACCCCACCAGCACCGATACCCCCGGCGACCTGACCGGCGGGCACGGGTGGGCGAACCTCGAAGGCTACGGACCCATCGACCAGCTCACCGCCCTCCACCTCACCCGCAACGCACCCAGCTTCACCCGCGTGCTCACCGACCCCGCCACCGGCTGCGCCCTCGGCTACGGACGACAGAAATACAAACCCCCCGCTGACCTCGACGAACTCATCCGCCTCACCCACACCCACTGCACCTTCCCCCACTGCCCCGAACCTTCAGCGACCGCAGACCTCGACCACACCATCCCCTGGAACAACGAAGGCACCACAGAACTTCGCAACCTCAGCCCCCTCTGCAGCAGCCACCACAAAGTCAAACACCACACCGAATGGACAATCGAACAGACCCCCGACGGCACCATCACCTGGACCTCACCCGCCGGCCACCAATACACCGTCGACCCCACACCCCTCGCCCCACCCCAAGTCCGATTCGACAACGGACCCGACACACCCGCACCCTTCTGACGAGCCACCCGGACCCGCCCCACGCCAACGCCACCCGGCCGCGCCCACCGCCAACGCCACCCGGCCGCACCCACCGCCACCCGCCACCCTGCCGCGCCCACCGCCAGCGCCACCCGCCACCCTGCCGCACCCACCGCCAGCGCCACCCGCCACCCCTGCCGCGCCCACCGCCAGCGCCACCCTCCTACCCGCCACCGATACCCGGCCGCGCCCACAGCCGCGCCAGCCGGACTCACCCACCTGACGGCGCCGCACGGGGGCCAGCGACAGGGGGCGGCCGAAGGTAGCCTGACTCTCATGGGAGTGATGGGACGGCTCAGACGACTGTTCGGACGGCGTCCTCAGAGAGAGGAGCAGATCGAGTACTGCGCCACGATCATCCTGTACCAGGCGATCTCGAAGCTCGACACGCTCGCGGTGATGTCCCTCGCCCTCGACAGGCCGGTCGAAAACGCGAAACTCGGGCGTCCGATGATCCCGCTGGCGGAGGGGGCGTGGGTGGAGGTCGAGCTCCCGAAGCTCGGGGAGCCACCGCCCCTTGCGATCGACGTCTACAGCACAGTGAGCACCGACCAGGCTCGGCTGCAGGCCCTGACGCTCGTCGCGACACTCCGCCGCTCGACCGCGTGGGAGGTGCGGCCCGACTTCGGCCCCAGCGACGACTGACGCAGCCACCGGCGGGCACCCGCAAAGCCCCGGCGGGCACCGGTGACCGACACCAGTCGCCCGCAGCAACCGCCAGTCACCGGGCAAGCACCGGCATGCACGGCCAGTCACCAGCACGCACCGGCATGCACCGCCAGTCACCGGCACGCACCGGCAACCAGCGGCGCGCACCGCGCGCCACCCGCAGCCACCGCCGGCCACCGCCAGCCACCGCCGGCCAGTGCCCCGCAGTCCCTAGAAGGGCGCGACGCCGGCGCGGTCGATGAAGGTGCCGGTCGGGCCCTGACCGCCGCGGGTGGCGAGTTCGACGATCGCGTCGGTGCCCTCCGTGACCGTCTGGGTGCCGTTGTGGCCGTTGAGGTCCGTCGCCGTGTAGCCGGGGTCGGCCGCGTTGATGCGGAACGCCGGGAACGCCTTGGCGTACTGCACGGTCAGCATCGTCACCGCCGACTTCGAGGCGGTGTAGAGCGGGGCGATGACCGTCGACTCGACGCGGGAGGTGTCGTGCACGGCGTCGAAGGAGCCGAGGCCGCTGGTCACGTTGACGATGGTGGGGGCATCCGACGCGCTGAGGAGCGGTACGAAGGCGCGGGTGAGGCGCACGATACCGATGACGTTGGTCGCGAAGACCCGTTCGGCGTCGTCGGCGGTCTGCTCCAGGGCGGGAACGAACGGGCCGGGGATCCCGGCGTTGTTGATGAGCACGTCGAGTCCGCCCACCGCCGACACCGTGGCGACCGCGGCAGACACGGAGGCATCGCTCGTGACGTCGAGCTGCACGAACCGGGCGCCCAGGGCCTCGGCTGCCGCGCGGCCCCGCGATTCGTCGCGGGCGCCCATCCAGACGGTGTGCCCGGCCTCGATGAGTCGGCGGGCGGTTTCGTAGCCGAGGCCCTTGTTGGCCCCGGAGATCAGTGTTGTTGTGGGAGTGTTCTCTGTCATACGACAAGCCTGCACCGAGGATGCCCGGCTGTCGTGGCCCGGCCCAGCATGTGGACTCGCAGTACCACCCATCCGCGCCCGTCGGCAGCTGCGGGGGCGCAGACTGGAGGCATGCAGGATGATCCGCACGGCGACCTCGGCGCACTGCTCCGCTCTTGGCGCGACCGTCTCTCCCCCGTCGATGTCGGCCTGGCCCCCGCCACCGTCGGACTGGCCCCCGGGAGCTCCCGCCGCGCGGCCGGGCTCCGCCGTGAGGAGCTCGCCTCCCTCGCCGGGCTGAGCGTCGACTACGTCGTGCGGCTCGAACAGGGGCGGGCACGACGGCCCTCCGCCCAGGTCGCTGCGGCTCTCGCCCGCGCGCTGCAGTTGAGCGAGGCCGAGCGCGACCACCTCTTCACCGTCGCGGGGCTCCTCCCTCCCTCTCCCGGCGAGGTGCCCAGCCACGTGCCGCCGGGGGTGCAGCGGCTCGTGGCCCGCCTCGGCGAGGTGCCGCTGGCGGTCTTCACCGCCTCCTGGGATCTTCTCTCGTGGAGCCCGCTCTGGGCAGCTCTGCTCGGCGAGCCCGCCGCACCGCACGGCCGAGCCCCCGGAACCCGGCCGAACCTGATCCGCTCGCTCTTCACCGGCGAGCCCCTCCACGCAGGCGAGAACGGCATCGTCAGCCGCTCGGGCAGCATCGACCGTTTCGCGGCGTCGCTCGTCGCCGATCTCCGCCGGGTGCACGGCCGGTATCCGGATGATCGTGGGGTGAACGCCCTCGTCGCCGAGCTGCTGGCAGCCAGCGACGCCTTCCGGCAGCTCTGGGTGAGCGGGGCGGTGGGCGAGCACCAGTCCGAACGGAAGGTGATGCACAACCGGATCGTCGGCGACGTCGAGGTCGACTGCGACGTGTTCAGTGTGGCCGGCTCCGACGTGCGGATCGTCGCGTACACCGCTGCCACGGGGTCGGAGGCTGCCGCGAAGCTCGACTTCCTCCGGGTGTCGGCGGTGGCCGCCGTCCGTTAGTCGGAGCCGCGGTCGCCCCGGCGCACCAGCGCGTTCCGCACCACACGCATCACCCCGAGGAATCCGAAGAACCCCACGAACGCGCCGAGCAGGTCGAACAGGTCGAGATTTGGCGTGAGCAGCGGCCCTGTGCCCGCGACGATGAGCACGATCGCGACGACAATGGCGGCGATCGACACGAAGGCCCCCACGATCTCGCCGACGATCCCGTTGACGAACCCCCGGTCGGACGGGTCGGCGAAGTGCCGCACCTTCACGCCGAGCGTGCCCGATTCGAGCTGTGTGAGGAGCGCGTCGGCGCGCCGCGGCAGCGTGCGGAGTATCGCCGCCGAGTTCGAAGCCTCGGCCTGGGCGGACGCGGCGAGGCGCTTCAGACTGAACATCCGGCGAAGCAGGGTCGGCACCCGGTCTAGCGCGCTGCCCATCATGTCGAAGTCCGGCACCAGCACGTGCAGGCAACCCTCGAGCGTGGCGAAACTGCGGAACGCCGATGCGAGGGTCGCCGGCAGCGCGATGTGGTGCTGTCGGATCACGTCGAGCATCAACGTGAAGATCGACCCGCCGGCACCCCCATTGCGGTGCCGCACCGTCGTCAGCATGATGCCGATGTCGTGGCGGAACGAGTCGATGTCCTCCTCGGGAGGAACATCGACGATGAGCAGCAGGGCGTCGGTTGCCGCGATGTCGTCTTCGTTCGAAGCAGCGAGCAGAAGGGTGGTGAGACGCTCGCGCTGGCTGCGCTCGATGATGCCGATGGCACCGAAGTCGATCAGGCCGAGCGATCCGTTGTCCCGCAGGATGACATTGCCCGGGTGCAGGTCGGCGTGGAACACCCCGTACACGAGGATCTGCTCGAGCACGGTGTTCATCAGCCCGTTCGCGAGGGCGTTCCGCTGGTCATCCGTCAGCAGGGCGAGGCGATCGGATGCCCGGCTGAGCGGTGTGCCGTCGACGAGGTCCATTGTGATCATGCGCTTGCTGCTCGCGTCGGGGTAGACCGTCGGAACGCTGAGCAACGCAGCCCCTGCACCGTCGGCCTCGGCGATCCGCCGGAGCGTCGAACGGATCATCTCCGTGTTGTTGTACTCGATCGTGTAGTCGAGCTCGTCGAGCAGAGTCGTGGTGAACCCGCGGGCAACCGACTCGGCGCGAAGGTCCCGGCCCTGGTGGGTCTGCTGTTCGGCACGGCGGGCGAGGCGCAGGATGATGTCGACATCCGCCTCGACCTGCGCGCGGGCCGTGGGGCGCTGCACCTTGACGACGACCTTCGATCCATCGAGGAGCGTCGCCGTGTGCACCTGCGCCACGGAGGCGGCCGCCAGGGGGAGCTCGTCGATGTGCTCGAAGACCTCCTCGATCGGGCGGCCGAGTTCGCTCTCGATGGCCGTGCGGATCTCCGGCCACGGCAGCGTCGTGGCGCTTGACTGCAGCGACGCGAGTGCACTGAGGTAGGGCTCAGGGATGAGGTCCCGCCGCGTCGAGAGAACCTGTCCGATCTTGACGAAGGTCACGCCCGAGGCGTTGATGGTGGAGATGACGGCGTTCGCGCGCTGCTGGGCCGTCGTGAGGTCGGATGACCGGCGAGCCCGCCCCGAGAAGATGAACCCCGCGCCGTGCCGCGACGCGATCTCGAGAATCTGCAGGTAGCGCCGGGTACGCCGCCGCTGGGCGAGGGCGCCGCGCACGACGTCGATCGGATTGGCCATCGGGCGCGTCGGCACCAGCGCTTCGAGGGCGACCAGAACGGCCACGCCGAGAGCGAAGATCCACGCGACGCTCAGCACGATGACGATGATGCCGACCGTGTTCGAGGTCTGGAAGCCGTGGCCGTCGCTCGACACCGTTCCGGTGCGCTCGCCCACCCAGAAGGCGAACGGGAGGGCAGAGACGAAGACGAGGATGCCCACGACGATGCTCCGCGGCCAGCCGACGGGCCCGCCGAGCACACGCCTCGACACGAGCCCGACGAGCACCGCCGAGACGATGCCGACGATGACGATGACGACGTCGGCGAGCACGCTCAATCCCCCGCCCCGAGACCGGCCCAGAAACCGAGGTGCGGGCGACGGGCCTCTTCGAGGAGGGCCGGGCCCGCGACATCCACCGCCCGGTTGCCGCGCGCGAAGACGTCGCGGCACGGGAGCATGAGCACGGGAGCATCGCCCGTCGAACCGGTGATGTCGTAGAGGCCGACCTCGTCGAGGGCGAAGACCACGCGGCCGATGCCCGCCCAGAAGATCGCGCCCGAACACATCGGGCACGGTTCGCAGCTGGTGTAGAGCGTGAAGTCGGCGAGCGCGGCGGCCGGGAAGGCCGCCGACGCCTGCCGTACGAGGTTCGTCTCGGCGTGGGCCGTGACATCCGACTCGCTGATGACCGTGTTCTCGGCCGTCAGAACAACCTCGCCCGCCGCGTCGGTGAGCAACGCGCCGAACGGGTGGTTGCCGTGCCGGACGGCCGACTCGGAGACCGAGATCGCCTGCCGCAGCAGCGCGAGGTCGACATCGGTGATCGACGGGTCTGGCTGGGACGGCTCGGGTAGCGAGGTCATGCCGCCAGACTAGCGAGTGCCGGCCGGTGGGGGGGAGAGGCTAGGCGCGACGGGCCTTCACGCGGGTGTAGATGAACAGGACGATGATGGCGCCGATGATCGAACCGATGATGCCTGCGGGCTGGAAGAAACTGTCCTGAGCGTCGTGGTTGAAAATCAGGTAACCGAGGAACCCGCCGACGAACGAACCGATGATACCGAGCACGATCGTCATGAGGATCGACATGTTCTGCTTGCCGGGGATGATCAGGCGGGCGAGGGCACCGGCGATGAGACCGATGACGATGAGGCTGATGATGAGACCGAGCATTGTGTTCTTCCTTTACTGTGAACGCGCGCCTGCTGTGGTGCGCAGCCCCCAGCCTAGAAGTTCGACGATTTCGTCGTTGGGACTGGTGATCGTTCCGAAACTCTGCTTAGGGCCGGGCGAACGTCAGTGCTCCTCGTTTGCTTCCAGGGCGTTCGTGATGAACGTGTGCGCATGCTTCGCGAGGGCCGGGCCGTCATTCCAGAGGTTCCGCCAGATGGAGAGGTCTGTGGAGAGCGTCTCGGAGACGACGGCGCTCGAGAACGATTCGAAGGTGATGCCGCCGGTGTAGCCGATGTCGGCCAGCGAGTGGAAGAACGTGGTGAAGTCGAGGTGCCCGCTGCCGAGGTAACCGCGGTGGTTCTCGCCGATGTGCACGTAGCCGAGGCGGTCGCCGACGAGCGCGAAGGGGCGCACGAAGTCGTCCTCCTCGATGTTCATGTGGTAGCTGTCGAGGTGCACGGTGACGTTGTCCTCGCCGATGTCGTCGGCCAGCGCGAGTGCCTGCTCGGCGGTGTTCACCACATTCGTCTCGTACCGGTTGCAGACCTCGAGCCCGAGGGTCATCCCCTTGCCCTGGGCGTCTTTCGCGGCATCCTTCAGCACGGTGACGGCGTTCGCGCGGCCGGCGGCGGTCAGCGCGCGGCCGTAGTTGCCGAAGGCGCTGTATAGCGCGCCGGTCAGGAGGGTGCCGCCGAGCTCGTGCACGGCCTGCACGCTCGTGCGGAGGAGTTCGGCGCCGCGCGCGACGACCGCGACATCCTCGCTCGAGATGTCGGCGTCGAAGGTGAGTCCTCGGGAGCAGACGACCCCGAGGCCCGCCGCCTCGAGCGCGGCCTTCGCGTGTGCGGTGTCGATGGCCTGGGCATCCTGCAGGGACAGTTCGAGCACGTCGTACCCGGCCAGCTTCGTCTGCTCGATGGCGTAGTCGACGTCGGCGGGCGTGGTGCCGCCCGAGAAGACGAGGGCGTGGACTCCGAGTTTGTTGACGGGCATAGTCATCCTTGATCTGCTGTCGGGGTTTGGTCTGCTGCAGGGGCGCTGGGGCCTGCTGGCGTCAACACTATCGGCTGCGTGGCCCCCCTACAGGGTGTAGTCATCGCGGGGGATGCTGCCTACAGTCGAGGGTACGGATTGACACGGTGTGCAGGGGGGCCGACCATGAAGACCAGGCAGTGCGACGTCGAAGCGTGCGCGAGGAAACCCGTCGACCAGGTGATCGTCGCGTTGCGCAACACTGTCGGGCTCGCGAGCGTGTGCGCCGCCCACGGGGAAGCGATCCGCGCCGGAAACCTGCAGGCGCGGGCCTTCCCGTCGGGCCGGCGGTCCCTGTCGCTGGAGCTGGTGCCGCGGCGATAGGGGCTGGGGGCGCCGGGGGCTGGGGGCGTTCTCACGGTTCGGCTCGGTACCCTGCGAGTCATGCCCACGATCCTTCGCGTCGCATCCGCATCCGCATCCGCACCCGCATCCGCCTCTGCAGACCCTGCCGTCGGTGAGGCGGGTGGCCTGATCGGCCTGGCCCTCACCCTGATGAACGGGATCGGGGAATGGGGGGTCGGCCTGTTCACGCTGCTCGAGACGGTGTTCCCGCCGATACCGAGCGAGATCGTGCTGCCGCTCGCCGGGTACCTCGCGCAACTCGGTCGGATGAACATCGTGCTCGTCGTCGTGCTCAGCACCCTGGGCGCCTACGTCGGCGCCCTGCTGCTCTACGCGCTCGGGGCCTGGCTCGGGCTCGAACGCTCGATCCGCATGCTCGCGAAGCTGCCCCTGGTCGACCGCGAAGACTTCCAGAAGGCGGCCGACTGGTTCCGGAGGCACGGCCGCTCGGCGGTGTTCTTCGGGCGGCTGGTGCCGGGCATCCGGAGCCTGATCTCGCTGCCCGCCGGGGCCGAACGGATGCCGCTCGTCACGTTCAGCGTCTTCACCCTGGCCGGCAGCCTGCTCTGGAACGGCCTGCTGATCAGCCTCGGAGCGGCGCTCGGCACGCAGTACGAGCTCATCGACCAGTACTCGGAGATCCTGAACTACGCGGTGTACGCGGCGCTGGCGGGCGTCGTGGTGTGGCTGGTCGTGCGGCGGGTGCTGCGGGGCCGGCGGGCGGCCCGGGCACACCGGGCGGATGCCGTAGCGTTGGATCATGACCGACACTGACAGCCAGGCGGCCGCCCAGGCCACCGTGCGGGAAGCCCTCGCCCTTGCACCCGTGATCGACGGCCACAACGACTGGGCCTACGAATGCCGACTGCACCGCGGGTACTCGGTCGACGGTCTCGAAGCGGGGCTCGCCAGCGACACCGACATCGCCCGGCTCCGCGCAGGCGGCGTCGGGGCGCAGTTCTGGTCGGTGTACGTGGAGGACTCGCTGGGCGTCGACGAGGCGGGCACCGGATCCCTCGCCGGCAGCGCCGCCGCGGTACAGGCGACACTCGAGCAGATCGACTGGGTCTACCGGCTCATCGCGCGCTACCCCGACGACTTCGCCCTGGCCCGCACGGCCGACGAGGTGGAGGCTGCACGAGCATCCGGTCGCATCGCCTCGCTGCTCGGCGCCGAGGGGGCCCACAGCCTGAATGACTCCCCCGCCGTGCTGCGGATGCTCGCGCGGCTCGGCGTGCGGTACCTGACGCTCACGCACGTGCACAACACGAGCTGGGCCGACTCGGGCACCGACGAGCCTCTCCACAATGGTCTGTCGCCGCGGGGTGTCGAGTACATCCGGGAGATGAACCGGCTCGGCGTGCTCGTCGACCTCTCCCACGTGTCACCGGCCACCATGCACCAGGCGCTCGACGCGACATCCGCTCCCGTCATCTTCAGCCACAGCTCCTGCCAGGCCCTCTCGCCGCACCCGCGGAACGTGCCCGACGACGTGCTCACGCGGCTCGCGGCGAACGGCGGCGTGCTCATGGTGACGTTCGTGCCGCAGTTTCTGAGCGCGGCGTACTCCGACTGGTTCGACGGGCCCCGCACCGGTCCGGCGCCATCGGTCACGGTCTCGGATGTCGCGGACCATGTCGAGCACGCCCGTTCGGTCGCGGGCGCGGCGCACATCGGCCTCGGCGGCGACTTCGACGGCACCGACGAGTTCCCGGCGGGGCTCGAGGGCGTCGACGGGTACCCCGCGCTGCTCGAGGAGCTCGCGCGCCGCGGCTGGAGCGCGGCGGACCTCGCCGCGCTGGCCGGCGGCAACGTGCTGCGGGTGTTGCGGGAAACCGACGCCGCGTACCTCAGCGGCGGGGCGGGCACGCCCGCCCTCGAGCTGTAGCGCGCCCCCGCCCCCCGCCCCGCTCCCCCCCGCGCCCCCGCCCGCCGCTTCGGCCCCACCACAGTACAAACGGACGTCGTTCCGCCCGAACGGACGCCACTGCGAGGTCGTGTCGGCGGAGGCTCGTCCGTTTGACCGCGCGTCTTCCCGTCCCCACAGGTCCTCGGGGGGCAGTTGTCCACAGATCCGCGCGATCGACCACACTGGCTCACCTCGACGCGGAACACTGCTGGCATGAGCATCCTCGACGTCGTCACACAGTTGGGTGGAGTCGTGCACCAGGGCAGACTCCTCCCTTTCGGCTACACCGCCTCCGATGCGAGAAGGGCGGTGCGAGGCGGGATGCTGCTCCGCCCTCGCCAGGGCTGGGTGGCCACTCCGGATGCAGCCGACGCTGACGTCTCCGCCGTCAGGGTCGGCGGATCCCTGACCTGCCTCTCTGTGCTGAGATCCGCCGGAATCTGGTGCATCGACGACGGTCTGCTCCATGTGCGGGTAGGTGTTCACACGACCCATCTGGCCTCGCCGCACAGTCGCACCGAACCGCTCGGCGACCCCGCGGCGAACGGGGTCTCACTGCATCGCGCGGCAGCAACTGCCGGCCCAAGGCCACCCCGAGCGCGCGACGATGTCGAATGGGCACTCATGCACATGGTCGCGTGCCAGCCACGGGACCATGCGGTCGCAGCATTCGACTCTGCGCTCAACCAGAAGCTGACCACCCGCCGACGCCTCAGCCTGCTGGCGGACCAGCTCTCACAGAAGCACCGGGACGTTCTTGCCCTGGCCGACTCCTCGGCGCAGTCCGGCCTGGAGACGAAGGCCCGGCTTCGACTCCGCGCCCGCCACATCCCCTATCGAACGCAGGTGTACATCCCGCCCGCCGGAGCCGTCGATCTGCTGATCGGCGACCGGCTGGTGATCGAACTGGATGGCCGAGAATGGCACACCTCCGATGAGGCCTTCTTCGAGGACCGCCGCCGTGACTTCGAGTTCCACGAGCAGGGACGTATGGTCAGGCGCTTCACGTACGCGCAAGTGATGTTCGAGTGGGGCCGTATCGAGGCCATGATCAGAGGCACGGTGAAGCGGGGAGAACACCGGTGGAGCAGACGGCAGCTCGCGGCCGGGCTCGGCCGCCCTGGTGCCGGAGCGTGAGCACGGGGCCGGAGCCCGAACCCCACGCCGACCCGGGCCCGGATGGCACGAATCGACGAGGCTCAGCGCAGACGGCGTCGCATGGGGAGCCGTGGTGGCTGAGCCTCGTCCGTTCGTGCGCGCACGGGGGGCGGGGCGGACGGGGCGGGGGTCAGGCCGCCGGCAGGCGGCCGAGTCCGTCGGCGACCGGGATGGCGGCGAGCAGGCGCTGCGTGTACGGGTCGGCGGGGTGCGACCAGACGGAGGCGACGGGGCCGGTCTCGACGATGCGGCCGGCCTGCATGACGGCGACACGGTCGGCCACGACGCGGACGACCGACAGGTCGTGGCTGATGAACAGCAGCGAGGCGCCGTTCTTCAGCGCGACATCCCGCATCAGGGTCGCGACTTTGGCCTGCAGCGAGGCGTCGAGGGAGGCGATGGGTTCGTCGCCGACGAGGATGTCCGGCCGCGCGCCCATCGCGCGGGCGATCGCGATGCGCTGCCGTTGCCCCCCAGAGAACTGGTGCGGGAACATGCCCGCCGCGCTCCGCTCGAGTTCGACGTCGTCGAGCAGCTGGCCGACGGATGACCGCACCGACGCATCGGCGATGGCCAGGGCATCCGCGATCTGCTCTCCGACCCGCCGGCGCGGGTTCAGCGAACTGTACGGGTTCTGGAACACCATCTGGATGCGCAGCAGATGTGCCGGCCGACGCCGGAGTCCCAGCGTGACGACGGGTTGGCCGTCGAACTCGACCGTGCCGGAGGCGAGCGGTTCGAGCCCGCAGATCGCGCGCGCGAGCGTGGACTTTCCGCAGCCCGACTCCCCCACAAGCCCCAGCACTTCGCCGGGGGCGAGGTCGAAGCTGACGCCGTCGACGGCCGCGAGGAGGCGCCGCCCGGGCAGCTTGTACGTGACGTGGGCATCGCGCACAGTGAGCTGGCCGGCCATCAGATGGCGTCCTTTCCGAGCGGGAGCTGGATGGTGTTGGGCGCGTCGGCAGGAGGGGCCGGCGGGTGCGGCAGCGCATCGATCAGCGACTTCGTGTAGGCGCTCTGCGGCTCGCGGATCACCTGGTAGCGCGAGCCGTGCTCCACCACCTCGCCGTACCGCATCACGGTCACGGTGTCGGCGAGTGCGCTCATCACACCGAGGTCGTGCGTCACCAGCAGGATCGCCAGGTCGAGGGTGTCGCAGAGTTCCCGCAGCAGGCGCAGGATGCCCGCCTGCACGGTCACGTCGAGCGCCGTCGTGGGTTCGTCCGCGATGAGCACGCTGGGCTCCGAGGCGAGCGCGATCGCGATCGCGATGCGCTGCAGCTGGCCGCCGGAGAACTGGTGCGGGTACTTGCGAAGCGCCGTCTCGGGGTCGGGAACACGAACACGCGACAGGAGCGCGAGGGCACGCGAGCGCGCCTCCGATCGCGAAATGTGCAGGTGGTGCCGCATCCCGTCGGTGAGCTGCGCCTCGATGGTGATCATCGGGTGCAGGCTCGCCGTCGGGTCCTGGAAGATCATCGCGATCTCACGCCCGCGGAGCGCGTTCATCGCGCGCGGCCTCAGCGCGAGCAGGTTCGCCGCCGAGCCGCGGGGGCCGGTGTACGAGATGGTGCCGCCGAGGCGGGATCCGGCCGGCTGCAGCCCACAGATCGCGAGCCCCGTCATGGTCTTGCCGGAGCCCGACTCACCCGCTAGGCCCGTGATGGACCCGGCGGGGATGTCGAGGTCGATGCCGCGGAGGATCTGCTTGCGGGAACCCTTGGAGCCGAGTTCGAGAGTCAGGCCGCGGAGCTGGAGGCCGTGCGGCATGGTGTCGCTCAAATCTTCACCCCCTGCACAGCGCCCGCGGTGCGCGGGTCGAGCGAGTCGCGGAGCGCATCGCCCACGAGGTTGAACGCGACAACGACCGTGAAGATCGCGAGCCCCGGGAACGCCGCGAGCCACCAGTCGCTGAACTGCTGCACGCCGTCGGCGACCATGGCGCCCCACTCCGGCGTCGGCGGCGTCGCCCCGAGCCCGAGGAACGACAGCCCCGACAGCAGCAGGATCGCGTTCCCGAAGTCGAGCGTCGCGAGCACCAGCACGGGCGCCGCCACGTTCGGCAGGATGTCGCGCTGCAGCGACCGGAACGGGCTGAAGCCGAGCAGCCGCCCGGCCACCACGTACTCCCGCGAGCGCGCGCCGAGCACCATCGACCGCATCACCCGGGCGTAACTCGGCCACGACACGAACAGCAGCGCGATCACGGCATTCGTGAGGCTCGGGCCGAGGGCGGCCGTCACGATCATGGCCAGGATGATCGTGGGGAACGCGAACACCAGGTCGGCGATCCGCATGATGATCTCATCGACCGCGCGGCCGAAGTAGCCCGCGATGGCCCCGAGCACCGACCCGATGATGGCCGACGCAACGACGAGGATGAGTGCCAGCGGCAGCGAGATCCGGGCCCCGTAGAGCGTGCGGCTGAGCACATCGCGGCCGAGCGAGTCGGTGCCGAACCAGTTGACGGGCCCCGGCGGCTGGAGCCTGTCGAACTGCTGAGCGAGCGGATCGAAGGGCGCGATCCACGGCACGAAGATCGCGACGATGAACCAGAGCGCGATGATCGTGAAGCCGATGATCGCCATCGGGCGGCGATAGGCGCTGGGGAGCCGGAGCCGGGAGCGCACGGCCGAGAAACGGAGGCGCGTCGCGGCACCGGCGGTCGGAGCATCCAGAGCGGGATCCCGGAGGTCAGGGTTACTCAGGTCAGGGCTGGTCACTGCACACGCACCCGGGGGTCGATGACGCCGTACACGACGTCGATGATGAAGTTGGTCAGGATGTACACGACGCCGACGACGAGTCCCACACCCATCACAGCCGGAAGGTCGAGGGTCGTCGCCGACTTGTAGGCGTACTGTCCGATGCCGCCCCAGCCGAACACCTGCTCGGTCAGCACCGTGCCCGAGAGCAGCGAGCCGAAGGCGAGGCCGACGATTGTGAGGATGGGCAGGGATGCCCCGCGGAGCACGTAGCGGAAGATCACAGCCGCCGAACTCAGGCCCTTGGCGCGTGCGGCGAGCACGTACTCCTGGTTCAGAACGTCGAGCACCGCCGACCGCGAGAAGCGCACGAGGAGGCCGACCGTGAAGAGGATCAGCACGAGGCCGGGGAGGATCAGGTGCGACAGGGCGTTCCAGAACGTCGTGTACTGCCCCGCGACCAGCGCGTCGATCGTGTACATGCCCGTCACCTTCGGCGGGGCTTGGAGCGATGCGCTCAACCGGCCCGTTCCCGGTGCCCAGTGCAGTTGGTAGAAGAAGACGTAGAACGCGGCGAGCGCGAGCCAGAAGGTCGGGATGGAGATGCCGATGAGGCTCACGACGCGGAAGAGCTGGTCGACGAACCGGTTCTGCCGGATCGCGGCCCAGGTTCCGAGGCCGACACCGATGATGATCGAGAAGACGATCACGAACAGCGCGAGCTCGGCCGTCGCCGGGAAGGCGACCGACAGGTCCTGCGAGACCGGGTTGTGCGACTGGGTCGACGTGCCGAGGTTGCCCTGGAGGAGGTGCCCGATGTACACGAGGTACTGCGTGACGACCGGCTTGTCGAGCCCCTGCGCCTCCCGGAACGCTGCCACGATGGCCGGGTCGGATGCCGCCCGCTCACCGAGTGCGGCCTGGGCGGGGTCGGCGGGCACCAGGTTCGCCAGCGTGAACGTGACGAGGGTGACGCCGAAGATCAGCAGCACGCTGATGCCGAACCGGATGAGGATGTAGCGGGCCAGCGGCCCCAGGTGCGGGCCACGACGGAGCGTGACCGGCACCTGGGCGCTGGTGGTTGTGGTGCTGATGAGCGTCTCTTACTTGTTGTCGGTGATTACTTGATGTCGGCGATGTTGACGGTCCAGACCGGGTTGAGCTCGAGGTTCGAGATCTCCGAGGTCGTGACCGCGTACTGGCCGGGCTGGATGACCGGGATGAACGGCCCCGTCGCGTTGGCGGCGTTCTGCCAGGCCTCATACGCGGTCTTGCGGGCGTCGTCGCCGCTCGCGGCGGAGGCGGCGTCGGCAGCGGCCGTGACCGTGGCGTCGGAGCCCGCGGCCCAGCCGGCACGGAGGCCGAGCGACTCACCCGGGTTGAAGACCAGGTAGTCGGCCGGGTCCGGGTAGTCCGGGCCCCAGTACATGATGCCCGACTGGAGCTTGCCGGCGCGGAAGGCGTCGAGGAAGGTCGAGATCGGTGACGGGGCGAGGGTCAGGGTGATTCCGACATCCTTCAGCTGGGACTGGATGGCCTCAGCGAGGGTCTGCATCTGCAGGCCGTTCACGGTGATGTCGTTCGGGTACGAGAACGTGACCGCCTGGCCCGAGTATCCGGATGCCGCAAGCGACGCCTTGGCCGCGGTGAGGTCGAACACGTTGGCCGGGTCGCTGGTGATCGCGCCGAGGAACATCGACGGAACCATGCCGCCGGGCTGCGTGGAACCCTCACCTGCGATCGACAGCAGCTTGCTGTAGTCGATGCCCTGGCGCACGGCCTTCACGAAGTCGGCGTTGTCGGTGACGCCACCGGAGACGGCCGGGTCCTGGTTGTACCAGCTGTAGATCAGGTACGGCGAGGCATCCTTCAGCACCTTGACGGAGCTGTCCATGCCCTGCACCTGGTCGGCGTTCAGGTCGAGCGCGACCTGCGTCGAGCCGGCCTGCACATTGATCTTCTGCGTGGGGCCCTCGACGTTCTCGAGCACGACGCGGCTGTAGGCCGGCTTCTCGCCCGCATAGCTCGGGTTCGGCGCGAAAGCGACCTTCGTCGTCACATCGAACGACTCGAGCTGGTACGGACCCGAGCCCGCAGACGTCTTGTTCAGGAAGGCCTCGGCCGCGTCATCCGCACCGGTGGTGCCGCCGTTGGCCTTCAGCACCTTCGAGTTCACGATGCCGAGCGACGGGTTCGGCAGGATGAACGGCAGGGCCGGGTTCGAGGCGGCGCTGGTGAGCGTGACGGTCGTGTCGCTGGTCTTCGCGACGGTGACGCCGTCGAGCAGGAACGACGGGTTGCCCGCGATGCCCTGCACGCGCTGCAGTGAGAAGACGATGTCGTCGGCGGTGACCGGCGAGCCGTCGGAGAACGTGTGGGTGCCGGTCATCGTGAGGGTGAGCACCGTGTTGTCGGCGTTCTCCTCGAACGAGGTGATGCCCGGGACGACCTTGGTGACGTCGCTGCCCTCGAAGTCGAGCGCTGTCTCGTAGATCGCCTTGTCGACGATGCTGCCGGTGAGCTCGAACGCGCGGGCCGGGTCGCTGGTCTTGAGGTCGAACGACTTGTCGATGACGAGCGTCTTGTCGGCGGCCCCCGTCGAGGAGGTCGACACGGAGTTGTCGGTGCAGGCCGAGACGGCGAGCACCGAGGCGAGGCCGAGGGCCACGAGGGCAGTGACCCGTACGGGTCGGGCGGGTAGTTTCACGGTGGAACCTCTCGTGCGAGATGCGGGGGTCGTCTGGTGGTAGGCGCTAGTGGTACGTGCTGTATTACCTGTTATACCGTCCAGACATTTCGAACGCATTTCTTTCTGTGCCGCTTGCCTTTCGGGTCGACGTCGCTCAGCCCGAACGAGTGGCTCTGCGGCACCGTGTCGGCTCAGGTTCGTCCGTCTGCGTGATCTGCGGTCAGTTGGCTGGCGCCGGGCCTGCCGTGGCAGCGGGGCGAGGCGCCGACGTCTGGCCGGGGGCGGGGGCGGGCACCTGGCTCCCGTCGCTGGTGTACACGACCACCGTCGAACCGCGGCCCGCGGAACCCGAGGGGTTGGTGCGTGCAACCGTGCCGGCACGCTGGTCGGAGGCCGTGGATCCACCGTCCTGGAACTCGAAGCCGGCTGCCTCGATCGCCGAACGCGCCGCCTGGATCGACTGGCCGACTACCGACGGCACCGGCACCTGGACGCCCTGCACGAGCGAACGATCGGGTGCCGGGAACGCGTCGCCGCCGTACTTGCCGTCGGCAGCCGTCATGTAGTCCTTCCAGACGAGGTGGCGGAGGCTCGCCCCGTTCGTGCCCTCGATCGACGAGTTGCGGAGTGAGACACCGCCGACGACGTTGCCCACCCAGACCGCGGTCGTGAGGTTGGTGGTCGAGCCGACGAACCAGGTGTCCTTCTCGGAGTCGGTCGTGCCCGTCTTGCCGAAGTGCGGGATGCCGTTCCGGGGGTTGGATGCGGTGGCCGTACCACTCGTGACGACACTGGTCAGCGCGTAGGCCATGGTCGCGGCGATCTCCGGCGAGACGGCAGGGGTGCAGGCGGCCGGCGGCAGCGCGAGCTCGGCGCCCGTGGCGTCCACGATGCGGGCGATCGAGACCGGCGCGCAGTAGACGCCCTCGTTCGCGACGGCAGCGAACGCCGCCGCCATGTCGAGGGGTGCGATCTCGTTGGTACCGAGCACGTCGGAGGGGTACGACGTCAGCTCGTCGCCGTCGGCGCGCGCCACCCCGAACGCCTCGGCGGTCTTCCGGATCTCGCACTGGTCGAGCCGTTCCGCCATCGTGAGGTAGGCGTTGTTCACGCTCGACGCGGTCGCGCTCAGCACGCTGATCGTGCCCGGGTTCGACCCTCCGTCGTTCTTCGACGAGTAGGTGCCGGGGCCCGGGCCCTGACAGGAGTTCGCAAAGCTCGAGATGTTGAAGGTGCGCTGGTTGCCGTTGACGCGGTCGTTCAGCGCGTTGCCCTGCTTCAACCACTCGGCGAGCGTGAAGATCTTGTAGGTCGAGCCGACCTGGAAGCCGGTGGATCCGCCGTCGTCGAACCGGGTGCCGTAGTTGACCGCCGTGCTCTCCGGGGTGGCCGCATCGGGGTCGGTGTTGTACTCCTTGTTCTGCGCCATCGCGAGCACCTTGCCGGTGCCGGGCTCGACGGTCACCAGCGACGCGCCGAGGTCGAGCACGCCGCTCGAACGCGGAACGTGGTCGTCGAGTTTCGCGTGGGCGGCCGCCTGCAGGTCCACGTCGAGGGTGGTGTACACGTCGTATCCGCCGCGGCTGAGGCTCTTGGCGACGCCGTCCTCGTCGGTTCCGAGCAGGGCGCGGTTGACGATCTGGCGGCCGACATAATCGCAGAAGAAGCCGGCGCCGAGACTGTTGGCGGTCGAGCATCCGGTCGACACCACCGTGATCTGGGGCGTGACCGGAGTCGCCAGCGCCTCCTCGTACTGCGCCTGGGTGATGGCGTTGGCCTTCAGCATCGCGGGCAGGATGTCGAGGTCGCGGCGCGCCTGGTTGGCGGCGATGTTGTCGGGGTCGTCGATCCGCAGACCGTTCGGCTCGTTGACGATGGCGATGAGGCTGGCGGCCTGGGCGAGGCTGAGGTTCGCGGCATCCACACCGAAGTAGCGTTTCGACGCCGACTGGATGCCGTACGTCACCCCGCCGAAACTGGCGATGTTGAGGTAGCCGAGCAGGATGTCGCTCTTCGAGAACTGCTTCTCGAGGCCGATGGCGAGCTTCATCTCCTTGAGCTTCCGGTCGATGGAGGTCTGTGTGGCCTGCTGGTAGGCGAGGGTGCGCTCGACCTCATCGGTGATCGCCTCGGCCCGTTGCACGAGGATGTTCTTGACGTACTGCATCGAGATCGTCGACGCCCCCGATTCGACGCCACCGGATGCCGCGTTGCCGAGCGCCGCGCGCATGGTCGCCGCCACATCGACGCCGCCGTGCTGGTAGAACCGCGGATCCTCGGTGGAGACCACGGCGTCCTTCGCGAACTGCGAGATCCGGTCCCAGGCGACCTCCTCCCTGTCCTGCTCGAAGACCGAGGCCAGCAGCACCGTCGCACCGCTGCCGTCGACCGCGTAGATGTTGCTCTTCTGCGGCAGCTGGTCGGGCCGGATGTACTCGGGCAGGCTCGTGAACACGCCCAGCGTGCTCGTCGCACCCACGCCCGCGACGGCAACGACCGGCGTGACCATGGCGGTCACGAGAAGGCCCGCGACGGAGCTCAGCCCGAGGAGCCCGACGGCCGCGCCGAGCTTCGTGCCGACGGCGCGGCCGAACCGGGAGCCGCGGGAGGCGGGGTGGGTGGTGTTGCTCGTGCGTGGGGTACGGGGGTTCTGCGTCATGTGCTCGGTCTCTCGGGTGCAGCTGTGCTCGGATGAGTGCGGGAGGGTGCGTGTCCGAGGCGCCCGGTCGGGGCGGTTCGGGCGGGCAGTCCGGCGAGCGCTAGGTGCGGTTGATCGAGAGGAGGACGGTGCGGGTGCGGCCGGTGAGCTGGGCGCCGTCGCCGGGTGCGCCCGCCGTACCGCGAACACCGGATGCCCGGGGTGCCGCCTCGGGCCGCGACGACGTCTCGGTCGGCGCCGTCGCGGGGGCCGCGCGCACAGCGAGGGTGCGGCCGGTCTGCACCCGGACGGTCTGCACCGCGAGAATTCGGGGATCGGCGGCGTCCGCGGGGAGGGCGACGGGGGTGCCGGGGGTGCCGGGGGTGCCGGCGGCCGGCGTTTCGGGGAGGGTGGTTTCGGTGGCGGCAGTGGGGGCGGCGGCTGCATCCAGTGACGGCGAAGCCGGTTGCAGCAGCATCGAGACGAATAAGAACGCCACCGCCACCGCGAGCATCAGGACGATACGGCGATGCCCAACTGCCGCAGGCGCACGAAGGGCGTGCGTGCTCGTGGCGGTCGCGGTCACTTGTCTCCCCTGTGCTGGCTGGCCCTGTCCTGGCTCACGCACTAGCAAACCACCCGAACATGGGAATCCCGTGCAGGCGTGCACCCCTCCGGTCGGGCGTCCGCGCGAAGCCCGTTAGGAAAGCGCACGAAGTCCGTTAAGGCCGCTTCGCCGGCGAGCGCGCCGTTCTAGCCTGAATCCATGACCCTGTACCACTCCCTCACAGCAGCGCACCGCACCCAGGCGATGGCCGCGTTCGCCTCCCGCACCACCGAACACCTGCTCGAGGGAGACCACCGCTGGGGCAGCATCGAGGTGAGCCCCGCCGGCCGCACCTCGTGGAACCGCACACGGCTCACGGTCTACCCGCCCGGCACGAACCACGCCGAACGGCGCGCCCTGCACTTCTACCGGACCTGGCCCGTGGTGGGGGCGGTCGTCGCCCTGTTCACGATCCTCGCCCTCAGCGCGTGGCCGCCGCTCGCCGCGACCGCCGCGGCGGTGGCCGTCTATGCGCTCGGCCTCCTCGCCGGGTTCCGGATGACCAGGCACCTGCGCCCGCGCCTTAGGCGCCTGAGCGTGGTTCTCGTCGCGACCGGTGGCGGCACGGAGACGCTCGGCGACATCGACTTCTACAACACGGCGACCGATGAGTTCCGGGCGTTGGACAGACTCCACGATGCCGGGCTCGTCAGCGCCGCCGAGTACGAGCTCGCCTGGGCCAAGATCTACAACGCCCTGCCCTGACCGAGCGGAGAACCCCGTTCAGCTCACGTGCACGATGGGCCGCGCCTTGACGTTCCTCTCCGCCTCGCGGAGCACCTCACGGGTGACCGGCGCGACCTCGCCGACCCCTGTGATCAGGTAGCGGAACATGTTCGAGACCGGGTTGCCCTCTGTCCATTCGAAGTAGATGCTCGGGATCACACCGGTGACGTCCCGGACCTCCAGCAGCACCGTCGCGATCGTGTTGGGCACGTTGCCGCTCGTGACCTGCAGCACCGGGTAGCCGTGCTTCAAGACGCCGCGTACGACCAGATCTTCCTCGAAGTCCGACGAGTCGGAGGCGTGCACCTCCAGGAAGATGGTGTGCAGGCGTTTCGGGATGTGGCTGTACCGCCGTTCATCCTGGATCTTCTCGCGGTACTCCGCGTCGGTGTCGACGTCGGGCTCGTGGGCGACGAGAAGCACATGCCCTTCGGCGGCGTTCTTCCGCACGAAGTCGAGGGCCGTCTCGTCGAGCGTGACTGAGGTCGCCCGCAGCTGGAAGGAGCGCCGCACCCGGGAGATGAGCGACACGATCAGGATGCCGAGGATGAACAGGGCGGCGATCCGGATGCCGTCGGGCCGTTCGATCACGTTGACCACGGTCGTGTAGACGAAGACGACGGTGATGATGGCGAAGCCGATCATCCGCTTCTTCTGCTGCTTGTGGCGGGCCGAGAGGGTCACGGCGACGGAGGCGGAGGTGATGAGCACGAGCACGCCGGTCGCATACGCTCCGCCCTGCGCGTCGACGCTGGCCTGGAAGACGAGCGTGATCAGGAACGCGATCGCGGTGAAGACGAGCACGAGCGGTCGTACGGCCCGGGCCCACTGGGGTGCCATGCCGTAGCGCGGCAGATAGCGCGGCACGAGGTTCAGGAGCCCTGCCATGGCCGAGGCGCCGGCGAACCACAGGATGCAGATCGTGCTGATGTCGTAGAGCGTGCCGAAGCCGTTGCCGAGGTACTCATGCGCGAGGTACGCCAGCGCGCGACCGTTCGCCGATCCGCCGGCCTCGAACTCGGCCTGCGGGATCAGGACCGTGGTCAGGAAGCTGGAGCTGATCAGGAAGACGCTCATGATGATCGCCGCGCTCGTCAGCAGCCGGTGCGCACCCCTGATGCGGCCCTCGGGGTTGTCGTCGGTGTCGCCCGGCTTGCCGGTGATCTGCGGCATAACGGCGACGCCGGTCTCGAAGCCGGAGAGGCCGAGAGCGAGCTTCGGGAAGACGAGCAGAGCGATGCCGACGGCCATCAGCGGGTTGCTGTGCTGGGCGGTCAGCGCCGACCACCAGTCCGTGACGACGACCGGGTGGTTCACGACCTGGAAGGTGGTCACGATCACGACGATGAGGTTCAGGAACAGGTAGACGCCGACGAGGATGACGGCGATGCCGATGGCCTCCTTGAACCCCTTGAGGAACACCGCGCCGAGCAGCGCGACGAGCAGCAGTGTGATGATGACGTTGTTGCCCTCGAAGAAGTGCGGGGCGTACGGGTTCTCGATCGCGTGCGCCGTGGCATCGGCGGCCGACAGCGTGATCGTGATGATGAAGTCGGTGGCGGCGAAGCCGAGCAGCACCAGCACGAACAGCTTGCCGGCCCACCACGGCAGCAGGCGTTCCAGCATCGCGATGGAGCCCGAGCCCCGGAAGCTGTCGCGGGCGACCCGGCGGTACACCGGCAGCGCGCCGAACAGAGTGAGCGTGACGAGCACGATCGTCGCCAGCGGAGACAGCAGCCCGGCGGCCAGGGCGGCGATGGCCGGCTGGTAGCCGAGGGTCGAGAAGTAGTCGAGGCCCGTGAGGCACATCACCCGCCACCACGTGTGCGTCTTCTCGCCCGGGCGGGCGTGCGGGCCCTGGTGGCTGCCGGAGTCGTCGACGAGGCCTTGCAGCAGCCATTTCTGGAGTCGTGTGGTGGGCACCGGCTCAGTGTAGTTCCAGCATGCCGATCAGGTTCACGGGCGCGAGGGCCGGCCGGCGGATGTCGCGGAGCAGGGAGACGCCGGCGACGAAGACGTCTGTCGTCGTTGCTGTGGTAGCGGAGGAAATCCGTGAAGAACGTAGGAGAACCGTAAGGATCGCGGAGCCGAGCGTTAGGGAAGCGTGAAGACCGCGAATACGCCGCATCCAGGGGTGTCTAATCGTGTGCTGTACCAATCCCCCACACACCACCTTCCGGATGGAGTTTCCCGTGCTCGACGTCTTTTACGTTGCCGGCATCATCGTGTTGTTCGCGATCGTTGCCCTCGTGGCCAAGGGGGTCGAGAAACTGTGATCGTCTTCAGTATCCTCGCTGCCGCCCTCGCCATCGCTGCCCTCGGCTACCTCGTGTACGCCCTCGTGAAACCGGAGCGTTTCTAGCCACAATGGACACTTTCTTCGCCATCCTCCAGGTCTCGAGCCTCGTGTTGCTGCTGGTGCTCATCTACCGCCCGCTCGGCGACTACATGGCCCTCATCTACACCGGCAAGCGCGACCTCCGCGTCGAACGCGGGTTCTACCGCCTCATCGGCGTCGACTCGCAGTCCGAGCAGACCTGGCGTGCCTACCTCCGCAGCGTTCTCGCGATCTCGCTGGTCGGCGTGCTCCTGCTCTACGCCATCCAGCGCCTGCAGGCCGTTCTGCCCTACGCCCTCGGCTTCCCGGCCATCCCCGAAGGCCTCTCGTTCAACACGGCCATCTCGTTCGTCACGAACACCAACTGGCAGTCCTACTCCCCCGACGTCACCATGGGGTACGCGGTTCAGCTGGGCGGCCTGGCCGTGCAGAACTTCGTCTCCGCCGCCGTCGGCATCGCTGTCGCGGTCGCCCTCGTGCGCGGTTTCGCCTACCGCCGGTCGGGAACCATCGGCAACTTCTGGGTCGACCTGACCCGCGGCATCCTGAGGCTGCTGCTGCCGTTCGCGATCCTCGTCGCCATCGTGCTCATCGCCGGCGGCGTCATCCAGAACTTCAACGGCTTCACCGACGTCACCACCCTCACCGGCGGCACCCAGTCGATCCCGGGCGGGCCCGTCGCCTCGCAGGAGGCGATCAAGATGTTCGGTACCAACGGTGGCGGCTTCTTCAACGCCAACTCGTCGCATCCGTTCGAGAACCCGACCGCCTGGACGAACCTGCTGCAGATCGTTCTTATGCTCGCCATCCCGTTCAGCCTCCCCCGCACCTTCGGCCGCATGGTCGGCGACAACAAGCAGGGCTACGCGATCCTCGGCGTGATGGCGACGATCTTCCTGGTGTCATTCACCTCGCTCACCCTGCTCGAGAGCTCGGGGGCCGGTTCGGCAGCCCAGGCCGCAGGCTCGGCGATGGAAGGCAAGGAGGACCGGTTCGGCATCTTCGGGTCGACGCTCTTCGCCTCCACCTCGACGCTCACCTCCACGGGCGCGATCAACTCGACGCACGACTCATTCACCGCGCTCGGCGGCATGATGCCGATGCTGAACATGATGCTCGGCGAGGTCGCCCCGGGCGGTGTCGGATCGGGTCTCTACGGAATGCTCATCCTCGCCGTGATCGCCGTCTTCATTGCCGGGCTCCTCGTCGGGCGCACGCCCGAGTACCTCGGCAAGAAGCTCGGCCCGCGCGAGATCAAGCTGGCGAGCCTCTACATCCTGGTCACGCCCACCATCGTGCTGCTCGGCACTGCCGCGAGCTTCGCCATTCCGGGCATCCGTGACGACGTGACCACCACGTCGATCTGGAACCCGGGGGTGCACGGCCTCAGCGAGGTGCTCTACGCGTTCACCTCGGCAGCGAACAACAACGGATCCGCCTTCGCCGGCATCACCGCGAACACACCCTGGCTGAACACGGCCCTCGGCGTGGCCATGCTGCTCGGCCGTTTCCTGCCGATCGTGCTGGTGCTGGCGCTGGCCGGCTCGCTCGCAGCCCAGGACAAGGTCCCCGCCACCGCAGGAACGCTGCCCACCCACCGCCCGCAGTTCGTCGGGCTGCTCGTCGGCGTCACCGTCATCATCACCGCACTCACCTACTTCCCGGTCATCACGCTCGGACCGCTCGCCGAAGGGCTCCAGTAACCACCATGTCCACCTTGACCCCCACACGCCCGTCAGACCCCCAACCCACCGACACCGCCCCTCCGGCCAAGAAGGGCGCCTTCAGCCTCGGCCAGCTCGTCGCCGCGACCCCCGGAGCGCTCCGCAAGCTCGACCCGCGGGAGATGTGGCACAACCCGGTCATGTTCGTCGTCGAGATCGGCGCCCTGCTGACCACCGCGATCGCGATCGCCGAGCCGTTCATCGGCGGGCCCGAGCAGTCAGGCGGGTCGACCGTCCCCGGCTCGTTCACGGCCGGCATCGCGATCTGGCTCTGGCTCACCGTCGTCTTCGCGAACCTCGCCGAGGCCGTCGCCGAGGGCCGCGGCAAGGCGCAGGCCGACAGCCTGCGGAAGACCCGCACCAGCACCTCCGCCAACCGGGTCGTGACCTACGACGGGAAGGCCGACCCCTCGGCCGACAACAGCGCCGTCGAGGTGGTCTCCTCGGCCGACCTCACCCTCGGCGACGTGGTGGTCGTCACGGCCGGCGAACTGATCCCGGGCGACGGCGACATCGTCGACGGCATCGCGAGCGTCGACGAATCCGCCATCACCGGCGAGTCGGCGCCGGTCGTCCGCGAGTCCGGCGGCGACCGCAGCGCCGTCACCGGCGGCACCCGCGTGCTCTCCGACCGCATCGTCGTGCGCATCACCTCCAAACCGGGTGAGACGTTCGTCGACCGGATGATCGCGCTGGTCGAAGGCGCGTCGAGGCAGAAGACGCCCAATGAGATCGCCCTGAACATCCTGCTCGCGAGCCTCACCATCGTCTTCGTGGTGGTCTGCCTGACCCTGAACCCGATCGCGAGCTATGCCGCCTCGACCGTCAGCCTCCCCGTGCTCGTCGCCCTCCTGGTCTGCCTCATCCCGACGACCATCGGCGGCCTGCTCTCGGCCATCGGCATCGCGGGCATGGACCGCCTCGTGCAGCGCAATGTGCTCGCCATGTCGGGCCGCGCGGTCGAAGCTGCCGGCGACGTCACCACCCTGCTGCTCGACAAGACCGGCACCATCACCTACGGCAACCGCCAGGCCGCCGAGTTCACGCCTCTCACGGGTGTGGCTCTGGATGACCTGCGGTACGCCGCCGCAGTGTCGTCCCTCTCCGACCCCACACCCGAGGGCAAGTCGATCGTCGACCTGGCGGTGAAGCACGGCTTCAACCGCAACGTGACGATCGCGGGCGACATCGTGCCGTTCACCGCCCAGACCCGCATGTCGGGGCTCGACCTGCCCGACGGCTCGCAGATCCGCAAGGGCGCAGGCTCATCGGTCACCGCCTGGGTCGAGGAGTCGGGCCGCATCGCCAGCACGGAGCACGCCGAACTCGAGGAGAACATCGAACGCATCTCGAATGCGGGCGGAACCCCCCTCGTCGTCGCGAGCAAGACCCCCGACGGAGTCGCCCGGGTGCTCGGCGTCGTCTACCTCAAAGACGTCGTGAAGGAGGGCATCGCCGAACGCTTCGCGGAGCTGCGTGCCATGGGCATCCGCACCGTCATGGTGACCGGGGACAACCCCCTGACGGCTGCCGCGATCGCGGCGGAGGCCGGTGTCGACGACTTCCTCGCGGAGGCGACACCCGAGCAGAAGCTAGCGCTGATCCGGCGCGAGCAGGAGGGCGGCAACCTCGTCGCGATGACCGGTGACGGCACGAACGACGCCCCCGCACTCGCCCAGGCCGACGTCGGCGTCGCGATGAACACCGGCACCTCGGCCGCGAAGGAGGCCGGCAACATGGTCGACCTCGACAGCGACCCGACGAAGCTGATCGACATCGTGCGCATCGGCAAGCAGCTGCTGATCACACGTGGTGCCCTGACCACCTTCTCGATCGCCAACGACGTCGCGAAGTACTTCGCGATCATCCCGGCCATGTTCGCCGGGATCTTCCCGGGGCTGCAGGTGCTCAACATCATGCAACTGCACTCGCCGGCCTCGGCCATCCTGTCGGCCATCATCTTCAACGCGATCATCATCGTGATCCTGATCCCCCTGGCGCTCCGCGGTGTGAAGTACCGGCCGCTCAGCGCGTCGAAGGTGCTCAGCCGCAACCTGCTCGTCTACGGGCTCGGCGGCGTCATCGCCCCGTTCGTCGGCATCAAGATCATCGACCTGCTCGTCAGCGTCATCCCGGGCTTCTAGAAGCCCGCGATCAGAGAAACACCGAAAGGTTCACCATGAGTACAGCTTCACGCACCGCCGGACGCCAATACTGGGTCGCCCTGCGGGCGATGATCGTCTTCACCGCCGTTCTCGGCGTCGCCTACACCCTCCTCATCACCGGCATCGGGCAGCTCGCCCTGCCCGCCCAGGCCAACGGCTCGCTCGTCACGCAGGGCGACACCGTCGTCGGGTCGGCGCTGATCGGGCAGTCCTTCACCGACGCCGACGGCAACGCCCTGCCGGAGTGGTTCCAGTCCCGGCCGTCGGCGGCCGGCGACGGCTACGACGCCGCGGCCTCCAGCGGCAGCAACTACGGTCCCGAGGACGAACGTCTCCTCACCGCGATCGCCGACCGGAAGGCCGCGATCGAGGCCTCCGACGGCGTGCCGGCCTCCGGGATCCCCGCCGACGCGCTCACGGCGTCGGCGTCGGGACTCGATCCGCACATCAGTCCCGAGTACGCTCAGATCCAGGTCGAACGTGTCGCCACGGCGCGGGGCCTCACGACAGAAGAGGTGCAGAAGTTGGTCGACACCGCCACGCAGTCGCCCGATCTCGGTTACCTCGGCGAGCCGACGGTGAACGTTCTGCAGCTGAACATCGCCCTGGCCCAGCTGGCCGGCTAGGCGGTATGCGCGCGTGAGTGACGACGCCCGATGAAGCGGGGAGCACTCCGGGTGCTGCTGGGTGCAGCACCCGGAGTCGGCAAGACCTACACCATGCTGGAGGAGGGTCGCCGGCTGAAGGGCGAGGGGAAAGACGTGGTCGTGGCGGTCGTCGAGACCCACGGCCGCAAGGGCACCTCCAGCATGCTGCTCGGTCTCGAGACCGTTCCCCGCACGGTCACCGTGCACCGCGGCGTCGAACTGTCGGAGATGGACATCGCCGCGGTGATCGCCCGCCGCCCCGATGTCGCCCTCGTCGACGAGCTCGCCCACACGAACGCCCCCGGCTCGCAGAACGAGAAACGCTGGCAGGATGTGGAGAACCTCCTCGACGCCGGCATCAACGTCATCTCCACGGTCAACATCCAGCACATCGACTCCCTGACCGACGTCGTCGAGCAGATCACCGGCGCCCCGCAGCGCGAGACGATCCCCGACAGCGTGCTGCGCTCGGCCGAGCAGATAGAGGTCGTCGACCTCGCCCCGCAGGCGCTCCGTGACCGGCTGGCCGGGGGGTTCGTCTACCCGGCCACGCGTATTGATGCCGCCCTCTCGAACTACTTCCGGCTCGGCAACCTCACCGCACTCCGCGAGCTCGCGCTGCTCTGGCTGGCCGACGAGGTCGACAGCGCGCTGAAGAACTACCGACGCGAGCACGGCATCCAGAACAAGTGGGAGGCGCGGGAACGCGTCGTCGTGGCGCTGACCGGCGGACCGGAGGGCGAGACGCTCATCCGCCGCGGCGCACGCATCGCCGCACGGTCGGCCGGCGGGCAGCTGCTCGCCGTGCACGTCTCGAGCGACGACGGGCTGCGGAACGCCAACCCGGGCGCCCTCCTCGCGCAGCGCCGCCTGGTCGACTCGCTCGGCGGCTCCTATCACCAGGTCGTCAGCGACGACATCCCGCACGGCCTCGTCGATTTCGCCCGGGCCGAGAACGCCACCCAGCTCGTCATCGGTGTCAGCCGCCGCAGCCGGCTCAATGCCGCACTGACCGGGCCGGGAATCGGCGCCACGGTCATCCGGGAGTCCGGCGACATCGACGTGCACATCGTCACCCACTCCGCAGCGGGCGGGCGTTTCGCGCTGCCCCGACTGGGCGGTGCGCTCACGCTGCGGCGCCGGATGTTCGGACTCCTCATAGCGCTCGTCGGCGGTCCCCTCGTCACCTGGCTGCTCGTCAGCCTGCGCTCCGACGAGTCGATCACCAGCGACGTGCTGACCTACCAGCTGCTCGTCGTCGTCGTCGCCCTGGTCGGGGGCTTCGGGCCGGCGCTGTTCGCCGCGCTGCTGTCGGGGCTCACGCTCGACTACTTCTTCGTCGAACCGATCTACACCATCACTGTCGCGGAGCCGGTGCACCTCTTCGCCCTGGGCCTCTACGTTCTGAACGCGGTGCTCGTCAGCGTGGTCGTCGACCAGGCCGCGCGCCGGTCGAGGGCCGCGGCACGGGCGACAGGCGAGTCCGAGCTGCTCGCGACCGTCGCCGGCAGCGTCGTGCGCGGTCAGGATGCCCTGCAGGCGCTCGTCGACCGGACCCGTGAAGCGTTCGCCCTCACGACGGTGCGCCTCGTCGTCGACGGTGCGGTCACCCACACGGCCGGGGCCGACGGCGACACGGGCACCGAGGGCGGGACCGGGACCGGCATCACCCGCATCCCCGTGGGCGACCACGCCGAACTTGAGCTGCACGGAGGCGACCTCGCCGCCTCCGAACGTCGACTGCTCGCGGTCATCGCCGCCCAGCTGGACGCGGCCCTCGAATACAGCGACCTCGCGGAGACCGCGGGCGAGATCGGGCCGCTCGCGCAGGCCGACCGCGTGCGGAGCGCCCTGCTGGCCGCCGTCGGCCACGACCTCCGTCGTCCGCTCACGGCCGCGACCGCAGCGGTGGGCGGGCTCCGCGCGACCGACGTGACCCTGTCGCAGGCCGACCGCGACGAACTGCTCACCACCGCGGGCGAGAGCCTCGACACGCTGTCGCTCCTCGTCACGAACCTGCTCGACGTCACCCGCCTGCAGGCCGGGGCGCTCGCCGTGTTCCTCACCCCCGTCGATGTGGAGGACATCGTGCTGCCGGCGATCGACGAGCTCGGTCTCGGCCCCGACACGATCGAACTCGACCTGCCCGACGCGACCCATCCGGTCACCGCCGACTACGGACTCCTCGAGCGGGTGATCGTCAACCTCCTCTCGAACGCGGTACGGTTCTCGCCCCCGGGCGAGCGCGTGCTGATCTCGACCAGCGAGTTCGCCGGTCTCGTCGAGATCCGCATCGCAGACCGCGGCCCGGGGGTCGCGCCGGATCGCCGGGAGGAGATCTTCGTTCCCTTCCAGCGCCTCGGCGACACCGACAACCTCACCGGCCTCGGCCTCGGCCTCGCCCTCTCCAAGGGGTTCGTCGAAGGAATGGGCGGCACCCTCGAAGCCGACGACACCCCCGGCGGCGGCCTGACCATGGTCATCTCCCTGCCCGCCGCCACCGAGACGGCGGCGACCGAAGCGATCCCCGCCGAACCGAGTGCGACCGAACCGACCGTGACCACGACGAACGACCACGAAACGATGCCGGAGACCACCCCGTGAAGATTCTCGTCGCCGACGACGACCCCCAGATCATCCGGGCCCTGACGGTGACACTCCGTGCGCGGGGCTACGACATCGTCGCGGCGGCCGACGGCACTGCGGCTCTCAACGGAGCCATCGAGCACCACCCCGACCTGGTGATGCTCGACCTCGGCATGCCGAACCTCGACGGGGTGGAGGTGATCCACGGTATCCGCGGCTGGAGCCAGGTGCCGATCCTCGTGGTGTCGGGGCGCACCGGTGAGGCCGACAAGATCGAAGCTCTGGATGCCGGCGCCGACGACTACGTCACGAAACCGTTCAGCATCGACGAACTGCTGGCGCGCATCCGGGCCCTCACCCGGCGCACGCTGGCCGTCGACGAGGCGCCGCTGATCACCTTCGGAACGGTGACCGTCGACCTCGTGGGCAAGCAGGCCTACCACGGAACCGCCGCCGAACCGCAGACCGTGCGGCTCACGCCCACCGAGTGGGCAATCCTCGAAGTGCTGTTGCGGAACCCGGGCAAGCTCATCACGAGGGACTCGCTGCTCACCGAGGTGTGGGGCCGGCACCACACCAACGACAGTGGATACCTCCGCGTCTACCTCGCCCAGCTGCGCAAGAAACTCGAGCCCGTGCCGGCCAAGCCGCGCTACCTGCTCACGGAATCCGGAATGGGTTACCGCTTCCGCCCCGACCCCGCCTGACCCGAGGCGCGGCGCGCGGGAGTCAGACGACGACGCGGCGCACGGCGTCGCGCCAGTCCGGCGCGTGTATGGTGCGACCGCGGTCGACCGGCGACGCGACCCACTCGGAGCCACGCGCGTCGAGCAGGTGGGTCATCTGCGGCGTCGACTTCGAAATGGCGAAGAGACACCAGGTGCCCTGCCTGTGGTGCAGCAGCGTGTACTTCCGGTGGTTGGTCCAGAAGTCCACCCGGTCGTCGAGGTCGGCGGGCAGGTCGATGTCAGAGAGCGTGGGATTCCCGTTCAGCACAGCCCCGACGCTACGCGGCTGAGGCGAACAGCAGGTGGCGAGCATCCGCACGGCAGGTGACAGGCGGCAGCACCGCGGGAACCGCAGGTTCTACGATGGAGGCGGGGGGCACGGATGGTTTCAGAGCACGAGCCCGATGATCGCGGCGCGGGTGCCGGCACGTTTGCTGGCACGGGCATCGGTGACCCCGAGCGCATCCCCGCGCTGTACCCGACGGCTTCGCCGCTCTGGGTGCTGCTCTCGCGCTGGCTGCTGGGCCTCGAGGCCTGGCTGCGCTCCCACGGCGGAACCCGGCTGCGGTTCGGCCTCCGCGCGTTCTGGGCCGTCGTCGCGATCGGCGGCGCCGTGCTGCTGTTCGGCCCGGTGATCAACCCGCCACTCACACTCGACGACATCACGAGCTCCGCCGACACCGCCACCGACCGCTGGATCGCCCGCACCTTCGCCGTCGACTACCGCGTCGAACGCGCCGACGACGGCACCCTGGTCGCGCATGTGGAGGAGAGGATCGGTGCGTTCTTCCCCGACGGAACCGCCGAGCCGGGCATCCAACGCGTTCTCGCCACCGAGTACCAGGGTCATGCTCTCTCCCCGTCGAACATCTCCGCGACGGTGGATGGCAGGGCGATCGACGTGGTCCACTCCGAGGTGCCCGACCGCGAGACACTGACCCTGGATGCCGGCACCTCCGCCCTGCAGGGCGACCACGCCTTCGTGCTCAGCTACGACCTCGCGAACCTCGCCTATGACGCGACCGACACGGCAACCGGGCAGTCGGTCGACCTGCTGCAGTGGGACGTCTTCGGGCCGTCCTGGCCGCAGGCCTTCGCAGGGCTCGACGTGAGCATCACCCTCCCCCAGGAACTCGACGACCGGCTCGTGCGCCAGCCCCGCGGCACACTCGCGTGGACCCTGCTGAGTTCCGGAGAGTGGCTCGAACCCGAGGCGGACGCTCCTGTCGGCCAGGTGACGTACCGGTTCACCAACGAGCAGAACATCCCGCCGCACGCCCAGGCGCGGTTCACGATGAGTTTCGAGCCCGGAACCTTCCGGATGCCCGCACCCACCCCGCTCTTCTTCGTTCAGACACTCGGTCCTCTCGCCCCGCTCGCGTTCCTCGCCGTCACGCTGCTGCTGGCCGTCGCCGCTCGCCGGGTCGCCTGGGGTGATGCGCGTGGGCGGCCGTGGTTCGTGGCCCAGCCCGATCCGCCGGAGGGGATCACGCCGCGAACGGCCGCCCAGGTCATCAAGGCGGCGCGCAGCATGGAGCTCGCCGAGACGCTCGGCGCAGCCCAGAAGGGTGCCTCGAAGACCCGGCGGGTGCGTCTCGTCGCGGCCGTCCGGGTGGCGCACCGGTCGGGGCGGATCGGCGACCTGCCACGAGCGCTCACCCGCTACCTCACCGCACCGGAGAGACGTGCGCAGCTCACGTCTGGGCTCCGCCGGGTGCCGCGCGGGTTCGTGCGCGACCTCTTCATCGCCGCACCGCTCGCGCTCACCGTGCTGCAGTGGGGTCTCGTCCGCCAACTCTCTGAGCAGACGAAGCTGGCGATCGTGTGGTGGCCGGTGGCCTTCGTGCTGCTCTCGAGTGCGATCGCCGTGGTCGTGCTGGCGATCGCTCTCACGGCGCGTCCGCTCACCCGGCGCGGGGCCCTGCTGAAGCAGCACCTGCTCGGCATCGACGTCTTCGCCTCGCGCACGCAACTGCTCGACCGCACCACGCTGAAGGACCCTCTGCTGCCCTACGCCGTTCTGCTCGCCCCACCCCGTGCCGCGGGCGAGCAGATCGTCGCCCTGGCCTCGGCCGAGCGGGGCGGGGCGGAAGACCCCGAGGGGACGGACTGGCGCACCCCGTCGTTCCTCACCTGGCCGCGACTCGTCGTACGGGCCCTCTCGGTGCTACTCGTCGTCGGCACCGTCGTCGCGGTCTCCGTGCTGCCGAACCCGTACGATCGCGGCAACGACGTCGTCTCCTTCTCCGGCGACATACCGGGCACCCTCTCCACGACAGTGACGTCGATGGATGCTGTCGCCGACCTCTCACGCACCACCGACGGCCACGCGCGACTGGCCGTCACCGAGACGCTCCGTGTCACGTTCGGCGACGAGGGGTCGCGAGTGCCCCAGTTCGTTCAGGAATGGCCGAGCATCCTGAACGGGCAGAGCCTCGGGCTCACCGTGCAGTCGGTCACGATCGACGGGGCAGCCGTTCCGTTCGCGACCCAGCAGCTGGCGGAGACCGTTCTGATGAAGACCCAGCTCAGGAATGTGCTGACCGGCGGGCACGACCTGCAGGTTGCTTACGCACTGGATTCGGCAGCGGTGGCTGCGGACGCCGGCGGCGCTGTCGTCGACCGGATCCGCTGGACGACGCTGCTCGACGGCTGGCACTACGACTCCACCTGGGGTGACGAGCCGGCCCCGGATCCGCTGCGGATCGAACTCCGCGTGCCCGCGGAGCTTGCCGCGGCGACCACGACGGCGGGCTGGAACAGTCTCGACACCAGTGCCTCCGACAACCCGCGCGAGTGGCCACCGTCGGTGGTGCCGTTCGACGCACCCGAATACGCGGGTGGGGTCGGCGGGAGCAGCAGCAGCGCGGCCGGCAGCACCGGCAGCACCGCTCGCGACACGACGAGCACCACCACCACGGCTCCTGACGGCACCGTCTCGCACGTTCTCGACCTGCGGGGCGGAGATGACGAGGGCGGCTACCCGTTCGACCTCACCGTCGACGGCACCGGAGCGACGGTCGACTTCCCCTCCGGAACATTCCAGGGCCCCGACACCGGAACCCTCGGCTACACCCGGATCGCTGCGGCTGCGCCCGTCTCCGTGGTGCTCCTCCTCGGCGCACTCGCCCTGGTCTTCGGCGGACTGGGCGCGTGCTTCGGGTTCTCCCGCCGGCCGCGGGTGTTCACCCCGGGCCTCCTCCGGGACCTGGTGCGCTGGCTCGCCCCGACCGCGTCACTTGCGACGATCATCCTGTTCATCTGGATGACGATCGACATGCCGAGCGACCATCCCGACTTCGCACCCCTCGGGATCTCTGCGCTCGTGGCCCTGGCTGCCGGCACCGCCGGGCTCCTGCTGACCCGGCGGAAGCGTACCCCGAAAGCGCCGTAGCCCCGGCGCGCCCGCGCTAGCCTGAAGGGATGGGCACCACCGACCAGTACACGTTCCGCACCTTCCCGGCCGCCACAGCCGCCGACGGATCGGCCGACCCCGACACCGCGGCCTGGCTCGACGCCGAACGGCGGGGCTTCCATGACAACCGTCTGGACCCGGCGGGCAGGGCGGCCGCCGCGGCGCGTCTCGTGGCCGACGGTCGTCAGCTCACGGGGGTCTACACCGGTGATTCCGGGCCCGTCGCCACGTTCGCCTCGTTCACCGGGACCCTCAACGTCGGCGCCGAAGACCTCCTGCCCACCCACCTGATCTCGAACGTGACCGTGCGCCCCACGCACCGCCGTCGCGGCCTGCTCCGCAGCATGATGACCGAGAACCTCCGCCGGGCATCCGAAGCCGGCTTCCCGCTCGCGGCGCTCACCGTCTCCGAGGCCACCATCTACCGCCGTTTCGGGTTCGGCGTGGCCACCACCGTCGGGCACAGCACCGTCAGCACCGGCGAGCGGTTCCGGATGCTCGTGCCGCCGCCCGGCCGCGCCGAGTACATCGAACTCACCGAACTCGCGCGCCTCGCGCCCGCCGTCTTCGCGCGCTTCCACGCCGCGCACCCCGGCTCTGTCGACCGGCACGCCGCCACCTGGCAGCGCATCACCGGCGAACTCACCGACAGCGGCCAACCCGACCTCTCGGTCTACGCGGCCGCCCACTACGACGACGACGGCCATCCCGACGGCTACGTCTCCTACCGGTCGACGAGCGACAGCAACCCGCGCACGCTCGAGGTACTCGACCTCATCGCGGCCACCGACGGCGCCTATCTCGGACTCTGGGACTTCCTCGCATCCATCGACCTCGCCGGCCTCGTCGACTGGAAGATCGCGCCCGCCGACGACCCCCTCCGCTGGGCCGTCGCGGACTGGCGCGGCATCACCCAGACCTTCGTCGAGGACTGGCTCTGGCTCCGCGTGCTCGACGTGCCCGCCGCCTTCGAGGCGCGCGGTTACCTGCCGGCCGCCTCCGGTGAGATCGTGCTGCAGGTCTCGGATGCGCTCGGCTACGCGGCGGGCACGTTCCGCCTGCGGGTCGCGGATGCCCGGGCCAGCGTCACCCGCCTCGCCGACACCGACGCCCCCGACCTCACCCTCGACGCGCCCGAACTCGGCTCGCTCTACCTCGGCGGGGTCGACCCGCTCACCCTTCTCGCCGCGGGCCGCCTCACCGAGCACACCCCCGGCGCCGCCCGCCGCCTCGCCGCCCTCCTCGCGCCCACCGCCCCCGTCTACGGCACCAGCCACTTCTGACCCACGGCGCGCCCGCGCCCGCCCCCGCGCCGCGCCTCGCGCGTGACCTGCCCAACGCCACATGGACGAATCTCAGCCAGAACGACACCGTATACAGCATCGTGGCGGCCCAGGCTCGTCCATTCGGCGCGTGATCCACTATCGTCGTCGGTGCCCCCACGACACCACGGTGCGGCCTCCGGCAGGGGCGGGCCCGTTGGGTGCGGGCGCGCGGAGCGCTAGGAGAACTGGATGCCGCCGTCGACGAGGATGGTCTGGCCGGTGATGTAGTCCGAGTCCGGGGAGGCGAGGAACGACACCAGTTGCGCGACGTCGTTCGGCACGGAGACCCGGCCGAGCAGAATCGACTTCGCGTTCTCGGCGAGCGCCTCACCTTTCTCAAGACCGTCGCGGGCGCCGAGCTTCTCGTCGATGAGGTCCCACATGGCCGTGCCGACGATGCCGGGGCCGTAGGCGTTCACCGTGATCTTGTGCTCGGCCCACTCCATGGCGGCCGCCTGGGTGAGCCCGCGCACGGCCCACTTGGTGGCGGAGTACGGGCCGAGGAACGCAAACGGCCGGAACGCGACGATGGATGCCGCACCGACGATCTTGCCGCTGGTGCCCTGCGCGATGAACTGCCGGGCCGCCGCGCGGTAACTGTTGAAGACACCCTTGACGTTCACGTCGAAGATCGTGTCGAAGTCGGAACTCTTGTATTCCAGCAGCGACTCGACCTGGGCGATGCCCGCGTTCGCGATGAAGACGTCGAGCTGGCCGCCGGCCTCGACAGCCGAAGCGACGAGGGCCTCGACCGACGCCTCGTCTGCGACATCCACCGTCGCACCGGTCGCCGTTCCGCCTGCCGCAGTGATCGCCGCGACGACAGAGTCGATGCCCGCCTGCGCCCTCGGCAGGTCGGCCACGATGACGTGCAGTCCGTCCTGGGCGAGGCGCTGCGCGATGCCCTCACCGATTCCGCGTGCTGCTCCGGTCACTACTGCGACTCGTGTGTGCTGGCTCATGAAGTCCTCCTTGACTTGGGTGAAACCGCGGCTGGTGCCGCGGGCTCATCCAAGCAGCCCGGATCGCGCGGGGGCCAAGGCGGTTCTCACTACGTGAGAGGAGAGAAGACGCGAGGCTGAAGCTGTCGCTCAGCGGGCGCGCGGTGGCGGCGGTTCGTCGGAGACCTGGTCGGCATCCTCGTCGAAGCCGGGAACCGGGATGACCGCGATGTCGACGCCCTGGCTGAGCAGCAGCAGCGCCTTGCGGGGCACGCCCTCGCCGTAGTTGACGCTCAGCCACCGGGGCTCGGCCGCGGCGAGGCCTGCAGCGATCTCGGCGAGCACATCGTCGAGGTCGCGGTCGCCGACGCTGTAGCTCTCGCCGCCGTAGATGATGTTGAGGCGTTTCATGAGGAGGCCGATCCCCTCACGGAAGCGGTAGCGGAAGCGGAAGCAGCCATGGCCGACGGCGCCTCCGGCTCGGGTAGGAGCCGCAACCCGCCCGCCGTGTTGGCGGACTCGGCCAGCACCTCGACCCACGCCGGGTTGATGCGCGGCATCTTGCTGCCGAAGTACTTGTAGACGAGAGGCATCGACGGGTGAAGCCACACCGTGGTGCGGCCGTCGCCCACTCCGTCGTCGTCCCGCCAGCTGAAGTACAGCGGCTCGCCGCGGCGGAGCTTTGCACCGACCACGATCTGGATGTGCGCGAGCACCCGGTCGTCGAAGTCGACCTTCAGACCTGTGTTGTAGGTGAAGGTTCCCATGAACACCCCGTTCGACGGTGCCGGCTGCGCCCGGATCTCCCCAGGCGCCGTGCGGACGCTGAGCCGTTGAAGTATAACCTCGCGGGCGCGTGAGCGTGCATCCGCTGACCGGACACCGGCGCCCCAAACAATCAGCAAATCTCCGGGAAGTGGCATTTTCTCCGCTCCTGCGGAAATATGATGGGAGCTATGTCGCACATACGGATTCGGGATGCCGCCCAGTACCTCGGTGTCAGCGACGACACGGTTCGCCGCTGGATCGAGAACGGCACGCTCACGAGCAGCCGGGACGATTCGGGGCGATCGGTCGTCGACGGATTCGAACTGGCGCAGCTCGCCCGCCGGAATGCCGTGCTGCCCGACGACCCCTCGGACATCGGCCGCTCGGCCCGCAACCGTTTCGTCGGGCTCGTCACCGAGATCACCATGGACAGGGTGATGGCCCAGGTGGAACTGCAGTGCGGCCCTCACCGCGTGGTATCGCTGATGTCGAGCGAAGCCGTGCGGGAGCTGGGTCTCGAGCTCGGCTCCATCGCTGTGGCCGTCGTGAAAGCCACGACGGTGATCGTCGAAACCCCTTCAGGGAAGGTTCAGAACCCATGAGAACGTCTGTCCGCACCCTGGCCGCCATCGTGTTGGCGGCGGCCGTCGCGACCGGCGCGGCCGCCTGTTCGAGCGGCTCGGGAAGCTCGGCCAGCCCGGCCAGCCCGGCAAGCACGGGCACGAGCACCTCGACCGCCGGCCCGACCGCGACCACCGCCCCGGCCGGCGCGATCACCGTCTTCGCCGCCGCGTCACTCAAGGCGACCTTCACGAAGCTCGGCACCGACTTCCAGGCCGCGAACCCGGGCACGACCGTCACGTTCAGCTTCGCCGGTTCCTCCGACCTCGTCACCCAGATCACGGGCGGCGCCCCCGCCGACGTGTTCGCCTCGGCCGACACCAAGAACATGACCAAGCTCACCGACGCCGCGCTCGTCAGCGGCACCCCGGTGGACTTCGCAACGAACATCCTCGAGATCGCGACGCCTCCCGGCAACCCGGCCGGCGTCACGTCGTTCCAGGATCTCGCGAACCCCGACATCAAGACCGTGATCTGCGCGCCGGCCGTTCCCTGCGGCGCAGCGACCGTGACCGTCGAGACCGCCACGGGCGTCACCATCCCCGCCGTGAGCGAGGAGTCGGCCGTCACCGACGTGCTCGGCAAGGTCAGTTCGGGCGAGGCTGATGCGGGGCTCGTCTATGCGACCGACGTCCAGGGCGCCGGCAGCACCGTCGAGGGGGTCCCGTTCACCGAGTCGAGCAAGGCCGTGAACACCTACCCGATCGCCGCCCTCAGCGACACGAAGAGCGCCGGCCTCGCACAGGCGTTCATCGACTATGTGACCGGCACCGAGGGCCAGGCCGTTCTCTCGGCCGCCGGGTTCGGCAAGCCGTAGCCGGTGCCGCGCACCGCATCCCCGGGCCCCGCGGCCGTTCCCCGCTGGATCCTCGCCATCGCCGTCGTCGGCGCATTCTTCGTGGTGCTGCCGCTGGTGGCGATGGTCGTCCGGGTCAACTGGGGCGAATTCGTCCCGCTGATCACCTCCGACGAGTCGGTGGATGCCCTGCTGCTCAGTCTCCGCACGAGCGCAGCCGCGACGGCGCTCTGCATCGTCTTCGGGGTGCCGCTCGCGCTGGCGCTGTCCCGCACGTCGTTCCCCGGGCAGCGGATCCTCCGCTCGGTGGTGCTGCTCCCCCTCGTGCTGCCTCCCGTGGTCGGCGGCATCGCGCTGCTCTACACGTTCGGCCGCCAGGGACTGCTGCGTGAGCCGATGAACCTGCTGGGCATCCAGATCGCGTTCTCGACGACCGCCGTCATCCTGGCGCAGACCTTCGTCGCCCTGCCGTTCCTCGTGCTGAGCCTCGAGGGGGCGCTCCGCACGGTCGGCACGCGCTACGAGGCCGTCGCCGCAACCCTCGGCGCCGGCCCGACGACCGTGCTGCGGCGCATCACCCTGCCGCTCGTACTCCCCGCGCTCGTCTCCGGCGCCGTGCTGTCGTTCGCCCGGGCACTTGGCGAATTCGGCGCCACCCTCACCTTCGCCGGCAGCCTGCAGGGTGTCACCCGCACACTGCCGCTCGAGATCTACCTGCAGCGCGAGACCGATCCCGACGCTGCCGTGGCCCTCTCCCTCGTGCTGGTCGCGGTCGCCATTCTCGTCGTCGGCCTCGCCCACCGGGTGGGCTCCCGCAACGCGGCGGGGGGCGTGCTCTCGTGAGCCTGGCCTTCCGGGCGACCGTCGCCGCGCGGGGCTTCGACGTCTCGTTCAGCCTCGCAGAGGGCGAGACGCTCGCGATCCTCGGCCCGAACGGTGCGGGAAAGTCGACCCTGCTGAACCTGATCGCGGGGCTGCTCACCCCCGATTCGGGCGAGGCCGTGCTGGGTGGAGAGGTGCTGTTCCGGGTGCCGGGGGGTGCGGGTGCGCCCGACAGGGCTCCGGATGACCGGCCCGCCCGCCGCGTGCTCACACCGCCCCACGCGCGGAGCGTCGCCCTTCTCGCCCAGGAGGCCCTGCTCTTCCCTCATCTCAGCGTGCTGAACAACGTGGCGTTCGGACCGACCAGCGCGGGGGTGAAGCGCTCCGAGTCCCTCCGCACCGCGCGGCGCTGGCTGGCCGAGGTGGATGCCGCGGAGTTCGAGTCGCGAAAGCCCGCCCAGCTCTCCGGCGGCCAGGCGCAGCGCATCGCCGTCGCCCGCGCCCTCGCGGCCGATCCGAAGCTCCTGCTGCTCGACGAACCGCTGGCCGCCCTCGACGTGGCCGTCGCACCCGCGATCCGCCGCATGCTGAGGCGCGTCCTCGAGGGCCGCACGGCCATCATCGTCACGCACGACGTGCTGGACGCCTTCACGCTCGCCGACCACGTGATCGTCCTCGACCGCGGACACGTCGTCGAGAGCGGCCCGACCCGCCGGGTGCTGCAGCAACCGCTCGACCCCTTCACGGCAGACATCGCCGGCCTCAACGTGCTGTCGGGCATCCGCACCGCCCACGGAATGCGCACAGCGGCCGGCGACGACCTCGTGCTCGCTGAGGCCGACGACCTTCCGCCCGGCAGCGCCTGCACGGTCGCGATCCGTCCGTCGAGCATCCGGGTGACCGCGGAACACCCCGCCGGAGTCCCGAACACTCTCGCCCTCACTCTGCAGGATCTCGAGCCCCGCGGCGATCTTGTGCGGGTGCGCGCCGGCGATCTCTCGGCCGACGTGGCACCGGCGCTCGCGGCCGATCTCGACCTCACGCCGGGGGCGGCGGTGTGGTTCTCGTTCGAGCCGTCGGCGGGGGCGCTCTACGCGACCGGGAGCTGAGCACCCCGCCGATCGGACCGAGCGCAGGCAGTAAGAGATGCGGCCCGGAGGATGAACCTCCAGGCCGCATCGATACGCGGAGACATCGAGCGCCTGTTCCTAGCAGACGCGACGCGTGCACACGTATAGATCAGGCCCTGTACAACCCGAATTGCTGTGAGGGCCCGAGGTCAAAGATACGCTGTCAGGCCCCGAAAGCGCGACAAGTAACGGGGCCGCCTCACCCGACTAGTGGAAAAATGAACTGTAAGGGTGACAAATGTTAATAAATCCCCCCGGTACGGGGGCTTTTGTGAGGTTTGGTTCGCCCCCTATCGTTAAGTCTCGTAACCCGAAGTCACGGTGCGGTAGATCCCGCGGAGTCCTAGCTCCGTCTACCAGCCGTGAGTGACGCGAAGCTCGGCCCCGATCGGCTCGTCTTTCCTAGAGTCAGCCCTTCACAGCTCTGCTTCAACGAGCTCTCTTCAAGCAATCGGTCAGAGTCTGCGCATTCTGGCCGGTTGGGAGCACTCGTACCCGTTCCCTGACAAAGAATTCCCTGTGACCCGAAATACAGGTTGATGCAATGGCCCTTCCAGCCACACACCCCCAGCACTCCAGAGTCGGTGCGCCCAAAACGTTCCTCCCCGTCCCTCGGGAGGCCGGGCGCTCAGCCACGGGTCGCCACGCTCTCCTTCCCACGAAAGCACTCCTTGGCTGACATCCTGGTGATTGGAGCGAGCGCCCTCGCTCGCGAAGCCCTCAACGTGATCCGCTCCGGCTCAGAGCACCGTGCCTGCGGCGTACTCGACGATTCCCCGCCCCGTTGGGGCACCTCGATCGGCGGTGTCCCCGTGCTCGGCGGCGTCGACACGGTGGCCCAGTACCCCGGCGCCAGCCTGGTGATCTGCGTGTCCCTCGGTTCAACGCGAGCGCGCCTGGTCAACCGGCTGCAGGACCTGGGTGTGAGAGACGACCGCTACGCCCAGCTGATCCACCCGAGTGTCGAAGTCCCCCGCAACTGCCGGGTGGGTGTCGGCAGCATCATCCTGGCAGGGGTTGTCATGACCGCCGACGTCATGATCGGCCGGCACGTGGTCATCATGCCGAACGTCACCCTCACCCATGGCAACCGCATCCAGTCGTTTGCGACTCTCGGTGCCGGCAGTGCGCTCGGGCCGGGGGTGCGGGTGGGGGAAGAAGCCACCCTCGGCATGAACTCGACCGTTCGCGACCGCGTCCGAGTCGGCGACCGGTCGGTCCTCGGCCTCGGCTCCGCCCTCCTCCGCGACCAGCCGCCCGGCGAGACCTGGATGGGCGTGCCCGCCGCGCCGAACAGGACGACCGAGACGACAGCCTCCAACACCCCTCCGCTCCGATCGATTGGAAACTTCTGATGTCAGGGATTGAGCCCCGCCGCCTCCGCATAGCCCTCGTCGGCACGCGAGGTGTCCCGGCCGCCTATGGCGGCTTCGAGACGGCCGTCGAAGAGATCGGCCAGCGCCTGGTGGCCAGGGGCCACGAGGTGACTGTCTACTGCCGGAGGACCAACGCTCCGAGGCAGAAGCGCTTCCTCGGGATGAAGCTCGTGCATCTCCCTGCCGTCAAGGCGAAGACGGTCGAGACCCTCAGCCACACCGCCCTGTCCGTGCTGCACATGTTCTTCACGAAACGGAACGACGTCGCCTTCGTCTTCAACGCGGCGAACTCCCCGTTCGTCCCGATCGTCCGGGCCCGGGGTGCCGCCACGGCGGTGCACGTCGACGGTCTCGAATGGAAACGAGGCAAGTGGGGCAAGACGGGACGGAAGTACTACCGGATCGCCGAAGAGCTCGCCGTCCGCCAGGCCGACGCGCTGATCTCCGACGCGGCCGGCATCGCCGACTACTACAGCCACGAATTCGGCATCCCCACCGAACTTCTCACCTACGGCACCAAAGTGCTGCGCGAACCCGCGACAGACCGACTCTCGGAACTGGGTCTCGAAGCGGGGCGGTACCACCTCGTCGTGGCGCGGTTCGAGCCGGAGAACCATGTCGACATCATCGTCGAGGGCTACCACGCCAGCGATGCGACCCTTCCCCTCGTGGTCGTGGGTTCGGCCCCCTACGCTGCTGCGTACACGGAACGAATCGCCCAGACGGCGGGCTCGGACGACCGCATCCGGATGCTCGGTGGGGTGTGGGACCAGGAACAACTCGACCAGCTCTACGCCAATGCCCTGAGCTACCTCCACGGACACTCTGTCGGTGGTACCAACCCGTCGCTCCTGCGCGCCATGGGCGCCGGGACGGCCGTCATCGCCTACGACGTCGTGTTCAACCGCGAGGTCCTCGGCACGGACGGCCGCTTCTTCTCGGATTCCGCCGAGGTCGCCCTGGAGCTCGCAGCCGCCGAAGCACTCGTCGATGAGACGGCGGAGCGGGGCGCCAACCTCCGCGAACGCGCGGCCAGCATGTACGACTGGGACATCGTCACGGCGGGCTACGAAGAACTGGCGATGCGCCTGGCGCTCGGTCACTCGACCCGAGGTATCAGCAGGGGCGTGCGGAATGCCGTGCCGTGGGAAGCGCGGTCGGGCTCTGACCGCATCGTCGCCGCCGATCGGGTCGAGGCCCACATCGAGGAGACCCTGTGATCGACGGACAGATCGGATCCAGATCAGCGGCGCCCCCTCGCGAGACCTACCGTGAGACAGTGGGTCGCCTGGCCTCGGCCCAGAAGAAGGCCGCGCCGGGTGCACCCGCCTACTCGATCTACGTCAATCGGAGGGTCGGGCGCTACCTCGCGGCCTGGGCATTCCGCGCCGGGCTCACCCCGAACAATGTGACGGCGATCAGCGCAGCGGGCACCTTCAGTGGGATCATCCTGATCGCGGTCCTGCCCCTGTCCTGGTACGCCGGTGTCGGGATCTGGCTCCTGCTGGCCGTCGGCTACGCCTTCGACTCCGCCGACGGCCAGGTCGCCCGCCTCCGCGGGGGCGGCTCGCTCGGCGGCGAGTGGCTCGACCATGTGGTCGACTCGCTGAAGATCGCTTCGCTGCACCTCGCCGTACTGGTCACGATGTTCCTGCACCTCGACCTCGCGTCGCCCTGGCTGCTGCTGGTTCCGATCGGGT